>CAUJJW010000280.1 GCA_963205105.1 Verrucomicrobiota bacterium
GTCCAGAAAGCGGCGGCCCTCCTGAGGGATCGTGCCGATGGATACGCGAAGGTTCTGACCGAACTCGCCAAGTCCTTAAAGGCGCCGAAGCGGATTGCGGAAAGCGACATCGTTGCGTTCCTCACGTCCGCCTTCGCGGAAGACACTGGCCACCTGGTCATTGTCGCCCGTGAACTCGGCGCGTCCATTGCGGCCGTCCGTAAAACGTCGGCCGAATGGCTCCGGCAAGGGGTGTTCTGTCACCTCGCAGTCGCCGCGCAGTCCTGCGGCACGCCGGACGAAATCGCGAAGTGGATGAAGGGCGGACCCGGCGTCCCAACCCAACCCACTCCCGCCGAAAAGCCAACAAACGCGAATGCGTCGGAAGTCGCCGCGTCACCCTTGCCATCCCCGACGGAAGAGGCCTCGACGCCCACCGTCGAAACGCCCAGCACCCCCACCGCGGATCCGGACCTGGAAACCGCCCGGACGCTCTACCCAGGGCTTTCGGACGAAGATTATCAGGCCCTCGCGGCGGCCGTGAACGGGTTCCGAACCGACACCGGCAAGGCACCCGAAACCGCGGAGGAACTCGACGCTTACTTGAACGTCGAAAATCCCGTTCCCGCGTAATCCCATAGTCTGACGTTTGACCACGGTGGCCCCATGAATCGGGGCCACCCTGTCAGCCGTCCCCCCAGCCGATCTTCCGCAAACCCGGAGGATCTCCCCACCGCAAGACCCGCCTCGAATCCACCCCACGGATTCGGGGCGGGTCTTTTTTTGCCGCCACTCGGCCGTCGGAAACGGCGACCGGCGAAACAGGTGAACTTCCGGCGAACGCAGCTCCCCGCGGAGTTGGCGCCGCTAGGGCGCGCGGTATCCGGTGGAAAGGCGAGAAACGGATTTCCCGAAAATCCGGGAACCACGAATCGCAGGCCAAACGCTCCTGTTCGCTCCCTCGCCGACGCCACGCCTGGCCGCCCAAACACTCCGGATTCCCCCAACGGGGCCCACCCATTTCCCGCCAGTTCGGACCTCGGCCGGACCGTGTCTCCGCCTGGCAGGCGTTTCTTCCACTCACTCCTTCCAATCCATGAGCAACACAGCCACCGCGGCCCAGGACCGCCGGCCCATCCGACGCAACCCGCGGACGGACTCCGACCGGCGGCGCTACGACATCGAGAAAGCCATGCAACGGGCCCTCACGGGGCAAAGCATGACCAACTACCCCGCGATTGTCGCCGGGTTCACCGCCCGGGGCATTCATGCCGACGAGATCCGCCCCCGAGAGAACGTCTTCACCTACCAACTCTGGCGGCAGCTGGGCCGCCAAGTGCGCAAGGGCGAGCACGGCGTGAAGATCACCAGCGTCGTTCCGATCACCCGAAAACCAGCCGAAGCGACCGGAGGCGATTCCCGGGAAGTGATCGTGGGGCGGCGCACCGTCACGGCGACGGTGTTCCACATCTCCCAGACCGACCTCATCGCCAGTCCGGGAACCGATCCCGCGAACGACCCGCACCGAGCCCACCTCACCAGCCTAGCCGAGGTCTTCCCGGCCCAGGCGTCGCCCTCGACCGTCCCATTCCAACCTGCTCCCAGTCCAATCCCGGCAGCGGAACACCTCACCATCCCGGACCCGCTTCCGCCTCGCCGGCCTGCTTGGCTGGACCGCTTCAAAGCCCGTCGGTCCCTGGCGGCGGCCTAGCAAACCTTTCCTGCTCACGCGAACCCCGCTTCCAACCATGAATGACTCCTCCATTGTGATCACCGCCCAAGCCGGCGTGCCCGTACTGCTCATTTCCGAGCCAGGCACGGGCAAGACCGCCTGGCTCAACGCCGTGGCGAGCGCCCTCGATCGTCACCTCGAAACCCTCATCGGCTCCATCTGCGATCCGACGGACATCGGTGGCCAACCCATGCGGGTCAATGGCCACTGCGAATACGCGCCGCCCGGATGGTTCGTCCGACTCTGCGAGAGCAAAACGAGGGGCCGAAAAGGAGGCATGCTTTTCGGTGACGAACTCACGAGTTGCCCGCCCACCGTTCAGGCGCCGCTCTTGCGCCTGTACTCGGAACGCCGATTGCACTGCGGCGAGCTTCCCGCCGACACCCTGCTCTTCGCCGCATGCAATCCCCCGGAGCAAGCCGCCGCCGGGCACGACCTGGCGCCGCCCATGGCGAACCGGTTGGCTCACTTCACCTGGAATCCACCGGCCACCGATTGGATCACCGGCATGGTGGCCGGATGGCCCACCCCGCGCGTGCCCCTGCTCCCGTCGAACTGGGAGGCACGGTTGCCGGCGGCCAAAGCGCTCGTGGCCTCGTTCATCCGGGCGAACCCCACTCTGCTCCACGTGTTCCCAACCGACGAAGCCCAACGCTCCGGGCCATGGCCCAGTCGGCGGACGTGGGACCTGGTGGCGCGCACCATCGCCGCCCACGACGAGTTGGGAATGGCCGCCGATGACGCCGTTCCAGCCCTGGTCGGAGCAGGCGCTGCCATCGCCTTCCTCGATTGGCGCCGGAACCAAAACCTTCCCGATCCCGAAGTGCTTCTCGCGAATCCCGGCAGCTTTGTCATGCCGGAGCGCGACGACATCGCCTTCACCGTGCTCAACAGCGTGGTGGGAGCCGCCCTCGGTCGCCTGACCCCGCCACGTTGGGCGGCCGCCTGGGACATCCTCGCGGTGGCGGTGCGGGCTGGACTGGTCGACGTCGCGGCGATCGCGGCACGCGCTCTGGCCGCCACCTTGCCTGCCGGGGTCACCAAGATCCCACCGGCAGCAGCAGCCTTTCTTCCAGCGCTCCAAAAGGCCGGCATCGTCGGCCGCTAAACCTTCAGGGCCATGCCATAGGGTCCGACTGGCCCCGTCGCGTCTCCAGTGGACGGGCGGGGCCAGTTCTCTCCCACCTCAACCCATGAACGATCCCCTTCGAATCGCCCGGGTCCGCCTCACCCACACCCTGCCGTACTTCGCCCCGATGGTCATGGCGATGCGCCTGGTGGAGTCTGAGAAGATCCCCTTCCGCATGGCCGTCGATTCCCACGGCCGTTGCTACTGGCATCCGCGCAAATGCGCAGGCGTGCCGGTGGATGAGCTCGCCGGACTTCTCCTCCACGAATGCTCGCACCTGCTCCGACAGCACCATGCGCGGGCCCGCGAGGCGGGAATCAACCAGCCAGGCCCGAAGCTCTTCCGGTGGAACGTCGCCGCCGATTTCGAAATCAATGACGACCAGAAGGCGCTGCCGTTGCCTCCGGATTGCATCCACCCACGCGACCTGGGCCTGCCGACGGGGCAACTCGCGGAGTGGTATCTCCGGCACCTACCGAAGCCACCGTCTTCCGAAGGTTCCGCTCCTGGAGGCAAGGTCCCCACCGGTGGTTCGGCCGCCGATGGTGTCCCCCGCGACTACGAGTTGCCGGCGGACTCCGAGACGGCCCCAGGCCTCAGTCCCCTCGAACAACAGATGCTCGCGCAAGAGGTCGCCCGCGGCATTCGAGCGCAAGGCAACGCCCCGGCGGGCTGGCGTCGCTGGGCCGATGCTGTGCTCGCGCCGCCGATCGTACCCTGGTGGCGCGAGCTGCGAGCGCATTTCCGTCGGGTCGTAGGTCAGGCCGCCGGGCGCACCGACTACACCTGGAACCGATTGCCCCGCCGCGACCCGGTCGATGCCTCGATCCTGAGCCCCGCCATGTTCCGGCCCACGGTACCGGTGGCGGTCATCATCGACACCTCGGGCAGCATGGATGATGGCCTCGGCGCGAAGTGTCTCTCCGAACTTCGGGGACTGCTTCGTGCCCTGGCACTGCCGATCGACGTGATCGCCTGCGATGCGGCAGCCGTCGTGAGCCGACGCGTCCTCTCCCCCAGGCGCGCCGTGCTCCTCGGAGGCGGCGGCACCGACCTGCGCATCGCGATCCAAGCGGCCCAGCGACTACGGCCCACACCGGCGGTGATTGTGACCATGGCCGACGGGCACACCCCATGGCCCGAACAGCCACCCCGCGGCACCTCGCACATCACCCTGCTTCTGGGCGACGGCAAACCACCTGGCTGGGGACGGACCATCCGAGTGTCCCAACCCTGAGCCTCACCCCTCCATCCACTTTCCATGAACACCGAATCCCCACCTCTCCTTCTGCCGGCCGATGCCGGCCAGAAGGTCCTGGTCACAAACCTCGACGGTCTGCTCACCGGGACCGCTTCCGTGAAAACCGTCCTGGCCAAGGGCCAACAGCAGTACAGCACGCCCTCCCCGTGGGCGGCGCGCTTCGTCTCGCAACTCCCCTGCAGCCAGCCCCGCACCGTCATCGACTGGCAATGCGGTGCCGGCAATCTGCTCAGCCCCCTGGATCGCGCCGATTACATCTGGGGCGTGGACGTCGACAAACGCCACGCCTCCACCACCCTCCCAGGCTGCAACCTCCACCGGATCACCGCCTCCTGCCTCCAGGTCTGGGATCTCTTGAAGGAATTCTTCCCGGCGGCGCGCTTCGAGTGCCAGGTGGTCAATCCTCCCTTCGGCCTGCCCTGGCTTGCCTCCGACTTCAAACTCGGCCGCGCTTCCAGCACGGCGGTCACTTGGAAACGGGTTCGAGAATTCGCCGCCGAGGGCGGTTACGGCTGCTTCATCGCCGGGCGTGCCCAACTGGAGGCCTTGAAGATTCACGAGCACCCCTGGACCTACCTGTACCAGACCTTCCCGTCCGGCCTCTTCCCGAACGCCGACATCGAGGTCGGTGTGGTCCATTGGGTCAACGGCGCTCACCCGCCGAGGGTCACCCTGCCCTTCACGACGCTAGATCCGGCCGAGCATCCCGTCCTTCCGCAGGACCTGGTGGCCATCCGCCGGGATCGGGCTCAGGACTGGTCCACCAGTTACGAAACCCACACCGCCCTGCAGGAGGTTCGCTCGCTCATTCACGAGGAAGAAAGGCTCCTGCCCTCGCACAACTACCTTCTCAAGGGTGGCGTTCTGGCGGTCCATTTCAGCCACCGCTTCAAGCTCACCCACAAGCTCTCGTCGACGGATCTCGAACGGCTTCTGGGCATCTCCGGCCAGCACCCGCTCGCCTTGGTGCATGAGGTTCAAACCCGACGCCTGCTGAAGGAGGTTATTGAGCGCCGCATCTTCACCATCTCACCCGGCGCCGAGCAGGCCATCCGGGAGGCCTTGGTCCAAGCCGCCCAACTGGCGACCCCTATCATGCCGGTCACCGACTTCGAACGGGTGGCCTACGTGGATGAGCTCGACGAGCTCACCGTCCGGGATGATTTCAGACCCAGCGACTACGACTGGGAATTGTCGTTCCAACCCGGCCGCAAGTACGCCCACTCCACCGGCACCTACACCTTCCGGGACAAGTTCACCCGCAAGAAGATCCACTACAACGAGGAGGAGGAACGCACCTTCACCCTCGAACATCAGTGCGAGCTCACCGGCCAGGATCGCTTCATCAGCGTCACCGACGACCGGCAGACCGAGCACCGCTTCATGGACCGCCCGGATCGCACCCGTCGAACCCAGTGGCGCGAGCACCCAGAGAACATCCTCTGGCACATCTTCGTGAAACCGGAGGTTCCCACCGTGGCCGAAGAACTCGCACCGGAGGTGGTCGCCGCACGCGAACGCCTTCACCAACTCGCCGCCACCATGCTCCCCTGACCAACGCTCACCCCATCCCACACCATGACAGATCCCTTCCACTACTACCCCGGCCAGGTCGAATACCTGGCACGCGTCGCTGTCAAGGACGCCGCCTACGTCGTCGCCGACACCGGCTGCGGCAAGAGCCTCTTCATGATCTCCCTGGCTCGCATGAAATTGGAGGACGCCACCGGCCAATTCCGCGGTCGCGCACTCTTCGTGGTGCCGGGTGGCACCCTCCGCGATCAGGCCCTCGACGCCGATGAGGTGACTTCCGGCGAGGACATCGAGGCCGAGGACTCCCCGGAATCGCAGTTGAGCCAGTGGCGCCAGGAGCTGTCGCGGTTCGCCCCGCAGGTCCCGATCTACAGCCTCACCCATTGGGCCGACTACCAACGACTGCTTCGACCTGACGGCAGCGCACCACCCGGCATCTACATCTCCTACTACGAAGCGATGTTCCGCAACGGCGCGCGCCACAGCATCCCGGACGGTTGGGGCGACCAGGCCCACAAGAAGCTGTGCCTCGAACTCGGCGTCGGCGTGGGTGACATGGACTACGCCGTGCTCGCCCACCCCGAAGGCGGCATTCAAGGCGTGGGCCGATGGTTCGAACCCAACGAAGTCTCCGGCCGGATCACAGGGGCGCCGCGCAAGGGAGACCGGTTCAGCTTCGGCGGCACCTGGTGGCTGGTCGCCGACCTTAGCGCCCGACCACGGTTCGATTTCTCCGAGGGCGTCGGTATGGAACAACGCGGCATCCGTTGCGTCGCCAAGCCCTGCCTCTCCGACGAGATCCTCATGTGGGCGGGCGCTCACGGCCAAGCGCCCTGGGACTTCGTCGCCCTCGACGAGGCGCACTACTGTTGCAACCTGGGGGCCCAAGTGACCCAGAGCTTCATCCGGGTCCAGGCCAAGCACCGCTTCGCTTTCACCGCAACCCCGATTCCGAACGCCGTCACCAATCTCTGCGCGCTCATGGGATGGCTCTGCGTCCCGGGATGGTTCAGGGGCGGCCAACGCAACGCCGCCTGGCCGTACGCCCGGGAGGAACTGGGTCGGTTCACCCAGGCCTTCGTCTCGGAGGAACGCGATTTCACCGAGGAGGAGATGCGTCGAGGCCGCAGCCGCAGTTACAAGGCCGTCCGCACGAGCCCGGTGATCTCCGCTCCGGCACGCCTGCTGAAGATTCTCAAGCCGACCATGGCTTTCATCAGCAAACCGATGTGCCGGCCGGAATATCAGCCCGCCGAACTCATCGACGTGCGCGTCCCGCTGGGTCTCGCCCAGGCCAGCCTGTACTCGTACTACCTGTGCCGATCCCGGGTCCCAGGCAAGCACCCCCTGGTACGGGCACGGCGCCAGATCGCCTGGCTCCGCGGCATCTGTGCCGATCCCGCCGGGTTCGATCACGGCGGCCCCTCGGTTCCCACCAACTTCAATCCGAAGACCGTGGCCGCCCTGAATCTGATCCGTGAAATCCTGGGTCGAAAGGAACAGGTGGTCGTGGTCAGCGCCCGCATCGGCCAAACCGACACCATCGCCCATCGCCTGCGCGAGGCGGAGATTCCGTACGCCCGCATCGACAGCACGCAGTCCCCGGAAATGCACAGTGCGGAAGCCAACCGGTTCAAGGCCCAGCAGGTGCCGGTGCTGCTCATGGGGATCAAGTGCGCCGCCAGCCACAGCTTCCACCAGTGCCCCAACCTGATCGTCCTGAGCCTGGAATACAGCTACGGCAGCCTGCACCAGGCCCGAGGTCGGGTGGACCGCGTCAACAGCCTGCGCGCGGCACGCATCTACTGCCTGCTGCACAAGGATTCGATCGAGGAAGCCATGTTCGATCGGGTCGCCACCAAGGAGGACGCCGCCCGGATCTGTCTCCACGGCCAACGCATCCCCCGCGACTACAAACCCGTCGACGCCGGCGAAGTCCTGGCCGAACACCTGGCGCATTGGGAAACCGAGGAAAGCCGCAGTCGCCGGGCCATTGCCGCCCTCCAAGGCGGCCACGTCCCCGATCACATCGAGATGCGCGCCGAGGTCGACTGCGAAGCCGAGTGGCCGGAACTGTGTCGGGAGATCACCAAGGCATGGAAAGCCTGGCAAAAACCCCGCCACCAACCGGCGCCGGTGCCCACGCCCTTCTCCGCTCCCGTTCTCGAACCGCAGTGGGTCGTGGCGTCGCCACCCGCCACACCCAAGCGCCCGGCCTGGCTGGATCGGTTTCGCGCGCGATCCACATCAACGACGCCGGTCCCGGCCACGATCTGATCGTCATCAATGGACGGATGCACGTGGGAGGATCGGATCCCGGCGCCGAATCGGGCCTTCCCAGCAAGATTCCTAACCCAAACTCGCACCAACCAGCCTCATGCTTTCCAACGAGAAGGTCTCCAAAATCGGTGTCCTCTACGGCCGGGTCTCCACCAACTTCGTCCGCCAAGGTCATTCGATCGAACTCCAGGACGATCGTCTGCGCCGATATTGCCAATGGAAGGACATCCAGATCGCCGACGTGCTTCACGAGGACACCAGCGGCACGGTGCCCTTCCTGGAACGTCCGATGGGTGCAGCCGTGTGGCGGGACTGGCTGGGTTGCGGTCGCGCGCATCACTTGGTTCTCACCTGCGTGGACCGGCTCGGCCGGAATGCTGCGGACATGCTCGCTTTCTTCGAGAGATGCGACCAGGCAGGAATCCGGGTTCACCTGGTGGACCTCGGCGCCGCCATCGACTTCTCCGATCCCAACGGACGCCTTTTCATTCAGCTGATGGCGCTCTTCGCCGAGAACGAGCGCCTGCGCATCGTCGATCGAATCACGCGAACCCTCGCCAGTCTGCGATCCCACGGCTACGCCGTTGGCAAGGAACCGTACGGATGGCGACACATCGGCACCGGCGAATTCCGGGATCGGGGCGGGAGTCGCGTCGAAAAGAAGCGGGTGGAAGAGGACCCCGTGGAGCAGGGCTTCCTGCGCTGGATGGTCGACCTTCGGCTCGCCGGCCACACCTACGCCGCCATCGCGGTACAGCTCAACCAGGCTCGCGTCGCGCCCAAACTCAAAGCAGGTACCGTGCTGAATGTGGGAAGCGGTCGAACCAGTGTGGCGCCAGGTCGGTGGACGGCCAGTGGAGTCGAAAGCGTCCTCACCAACCGCTACACGCGCACGAAGTATCCTGATCTGAACCCTGCCGTCGCCTAGACAGACCGAATCCGAAGTTCCAACCTAACCACCACCTTCTTCCTCACCCACACCGTGCCCGATCAAAATTCAGAACCCCAGATCCACACTCCCGTTCTCGAAGACGCCGCCGCCCATGGCCACGGTCCTGGGGACGAGTCCCTGTCACAACTGGCCATTGGGGACTGCGTCGCGGTCATGGCCCCTTTCGACGCCCCCAACCAAATCCTGGTGCGCATCACCGCGATCGAGCGGACCGCTCGCCATCCCGAAACCACCTTTCGGATGCCCGAGATTCTGGTAGGCAGGATCGAACAGGACCAAGCGTGGGGTCCGGTATTCCGCACAGGGGATCCCGCCTATGCACCCGGTGCCCTGATCCGGTTCGACCGCGATAACATCTCCCACATCTACTGATCAGTCCTCCTCGTAGAACGACAATTATTTTACCCACTGGGGGAGAAATAGTTGTCGTTGACCAGATGACGATGAGAACCGCGAAGAGTGGGCCGAACGCGGGCGGGGAGTTCTGGGGCTGCCGGAACTTTCCGCGATGCCGAGGAATCGTCGCTGCCTCGATTCGGCCCGCCCTTTGAGGTTTAGACAAAGCGGCTTGCGGGGTTGCCCGATTCCCGGACGCGCTTGGCGGCCTTCGCGATCTGTTTGCGCATCGCGCGCCTCTGATTCCGGTCCGGGTATAGGTTCCAGAAGCGATCGCTTTCCGCGCAGCTCACGCGGCCTTGGTAGTGGTCCTTGATGATGGACTCGCTGTTGCCGGCCCATTCCGCGGTCAAGCCGTAGGATCCTTTCGCGCGGAAGTAGTGCGACAGCGCCGTGTGTCGGAGTCCATCGTGCGGCCAGTACGTGATCTTGGCCTTCCGCTTGAACTCCTCCCACAGAAGTCGGTTCTTGGTCCCGTCCGTCGCAACACCGAACGGGCAAATCTTGAGCCACGCGACGGCGACGGCAGGCAGATGGACCATGCGCGAGCGGCCGGTCTTGGCCTGGGTCGCCTCGATCCGCAGCTCCCCTTCATCGAGTTTGGGTTGGTCGGCCCGCACACGGAGGGCCTCGGTCGGGCGCAGTCCGGCAAAAAGCGACAACACGATGTATCGGAGGAATCTCCCCTCCCCCATCCGCCGAGCCGCCGCGAGAAGGCGCATCACCTGCTTGAGGGTGAAGACCTCCGGCTCGCTTTGGCGGGAGACGTGCGCCGGCTTGGTTTCGATCAACCTCCCACTTGCCGGATTGCTGGCGAGCCATCGCCGCGGCCGTTGCATGCACCACGAGCAGAAACGCGACAGGGCGATCCGCACGTTGTGGCGGCTGGTGGGTTGTGTTGGCCACCTCTGCTTGAGAGTGGCCTCGATCACGTCGGGATTGAGACTCGCCAAGTCAAGAGCCCCGGCTTCGTCGACGAACTGTTCGATGAATTTGCGGTATCCGTAGCGGGTCTTCGGCCGCAGGTCACATTCCTCGCTGGCAAGCCATTTGTAAAAACTCGTCGCTGCCTCCTCCAGGTCAGGGACGTCTCCTTCCCCTTTGTGTTGTCGCCCAAACTTCAGCCAGAAATCGACGGCGAGTTTCAGATCGCCGGGTTCGGGCAGTCGGACGAAAGCCGACTCCGCGAGACCAAGTTCTCGAGGGGAGAGACGGGTCAGACGCATCGCGGCGCCGAGGTCCTTCCCAATCCAT
>CAUJJW010000281.1 GCA_963205105.1 Verrucomicrobiota bacterium
GTCCTCGTCGTCGTCGTCGCGCAAACCGTCCCGTTCCGTTCCCTGACCCTTCAAACGCCGCACCGAATCGCCGGTGCAGGCCTCCTGCTCACCGCCCTCATCCTCGTCGTCCTCCGCTGGCGCTCGAACCGGGGCCCCATCCATTCCCGCTCCGTCGCCCTCGTCGCCGGCGCCCTCCTGCTCAACCTCATCGCGGAGTTCACCACCACCGACAGTCTCCGGCGTCTCGCCATCGCTTTCGTGGTCGTAGGACTCATCTCCTGGCACCGCTTCTGGCAGCTCCGGATCTTCCTTGCCTCCGGGTTCATCGCCATCCTGCTCCTCGCCGTTCCCGACGATGTCGCCCCAGCCGTCGCGGCGTACCGCTGGGGTTTCGCCTCAGCCCTGCTCCTGTTGCTCGCCTGGTTTTCAGCCCAGCCTCAGCCCAAAACCGGCGACCCGGGATACCCCGAGGACGCCTGGGTCCCTTCCAAACGGTTCGCCTTCATCCTCCTGGGCTTGATGATGCTCTTCCAAACTGCCGCGGCGTTCTGGCCCGACCATCAGATGGCCCCCCCAGCCACGCCCACCCCACTGGCCTCCACCGACGAAGTCACCCCCGGTCCGCGCATGACCACCACCGGTCAGACCGCCACGTACCAGGTGGTGGATCGTGCCGGCCTCGTGCAAATCAGCCTCTCCTTCCCCCAGAAGAATCCCTACCTGATCGAATCCCCGGAACGAACCCTCGAACGGAACGGCTGGCAGATCGTCCAGCGCTTGACCATCCCCCATCCCCGCGGTGAAGCCGGCGCCCTCAAAGTCGTTCGCGATGGCCAATACGCCGCCACGCTCTGGTGGTTCGAACAGGGCCCCTCCTGCTTCAGCAATCACTTGTACGCCCGCCGCGTGCTCTGGAGCAGTTGGCACCTCGCCGACCGCCAACTCCGCCTGCTCCGCATCGAATCCCTCGCCCTCACCGACCCCAAAGACCTTGCCGCCTTTGCCGCCAGCCGAAACTGGTTCACCAACCTCGGCGTCACCCCAGCGCCCTGACCGTGCCTCCGTAGCGGCGGGCGTCCCGCCTGCCGTAGAGGGGGGCGTCTCGCCCCCCGGAATCCCCGGTGTAGGGTCCGTGAAGCAGGTCGATTTCGAACAGGTGGCTCTCCCTGACCGATCCGGCCCACCCAGACGTCCCAATCCCGGAATCGCCCGTCCCAGTCCCGGTCCTCACCTTCTCCCCGTCCAGGATCTGCACAACGACTCGCAACTCACTCCAACGCAAAGATCTACACCTCGTTTTGCTTCTTCCAGGCCTCGCTGGGCAAAAATCCCCGCAACAATTCCTGAACGGCACGCGTCTTGCTGAATGTCCAAGCCAGACACCAGCCGATGGATGGGCACTCAGCACGCACGTTCACGACCTCCCGCCACCCCCACCTATTCATGAAACACTCCTCCCGGATCGGACTTCCATCGAAGGGTTTCACACTGATCGAACTCCTCGTCGTCATCGCCATCATCGGCGTGCTCGCGTCCATGCTCCTCCCCGCTCTCGCCGGAGCCAAACGGAAGGCCAAAGCCATCCAGTGCCTGAACAACGAGCGGCAACTCAATCTCGCCCTGGGCCTCTACGCCGACGATCACGACGACTTCCTCCCACCCCGTCGCGAACCACCCAAAGCCTGGCCCTGGGCCATCCTCCCCTACTACAAGGACCCCGTCCTCGTCACCTGCCCCGCCGACCGTTTCCCGCCCTTCTCCGGCTCCCTGGACACCGACAGCAAGCTCCAGGTCCGTCGCAGCTTCGTCATCAACGGGTTCAACGACTACTTCCAGTCCGCCCTGAGCGACGAAGATTACATGCAGCATCGGAAGTGGCTCTGGCCGGTCGGCATCAAACGCGGCTCGATCCCCATGCCCTCCGAAACCATCACGTTCGGTGAAAAGAAAACCGGCTCCCCCCATGTCCACATGGACTTCGACCAAGGGGACAGCGGCAATGACGTCGATGAGATCGCCCAGAACCGCCACACCGCCGATGATAAATCCCGGGGCGGCGGTTCCAACTTCGCCTTCGCCGACGGCAGCGTGCGCTTCTTGAAGTTTGGCATGTCCGTCCGTCCCGCCAATCTCTGGGCCGTCACCGACGAATGGCGCAACGCCCCCATTCAACCCGGCCAACTCAAGCCCTGACCCACCCCATGAACCTGGCGTCCGTAGCGGCGGGCGTCCCGCCTGCCGTAGAGGGGGGCGTCTCGCCCCCCGGAATCCCCAGTTCCTGGTCTGTAAGCAGGTCATTTTTGAGCAGGGGACGTCCGATGAACCTTCCCATGCAAGCCAACGCAAGGGTTCAAACGGGCTCCCTCACCCCGGCCCTCTCCCGGCGGGAGAGGGTGTCGCGTCCTGCCCGCGGCGTCCGGCTTGAACCCCGTTCTTCCGAGCCGTCGCAAATCACCCCAGCCAACGCCCGGCTTGGCCCTCCGACACCCGCGGCGACGATTCTCCTTCTCCCACCGGGAGAAGGCCGGGATGAGGGCCGCTCGCTTCACTCCTCGCACCCCGGTCCCTGGTCCCATCGCACATCGACAACCCGAAGATCCCTCACCCCATGAGCCGTCTCCTCCGGACCACCCTCACCGCCCTCGCCCTCGCCCTCAGCCTCGTCCCAGCCTCGGCCCAGGTCGTGATCAACGAGATCATGTACCACCCGCCCGATGATCGGGAGGAACTCCAGTGGATCGAACTCCATAACCCCGGGAGTCAACCCGTGAACCTCGCCGGCTGGGCCCTCGTGAAAGGGGTTCGCTTCACCTTCACCAACGCGCTCTCCCTGCCACCCCATGGCTTCGTGGTCATCACCCGCGACCGCGGCGCGTTCATCACCCACTACCCCACTCCCACCCCCGCCCTCGTCGTCGGCGATTTTGCCGGTCAACTCAGTCACGGCGGCGAACGCATCGAACTCGCCAACCCCCAAAAAACCGTCGTCGACGCCGTGGAGTACGACGACGAACCACCCTGGCCCACCTCGCCCGACGGCATGTCCTCCTCGCTCGAACGTCGCCTTCCCTCCGCCCCAGCCGTCGACGCTTCCCATTGGGCCCCTTCCCCCCTTCCACCCACCGAGGGCGCCGCAGGCACCCCCGGCCAATCCAACGCCGCCTTCACCACCAACCTTCCCCCCGTCCTTCGCAGCCTGCGCTTCACGGCAACACCCACCGCTTCCCCCCAGCCCACCGAGATTGTCGCCGATCTTTCCGATCCCGACGGCATCGAACGCTGCACGCTGTTCTACCGGGTCCTGCCGCTCCGTGGACCCTCGGACGACCGCCGCACCCCACCGCCTTCCGTGGAGGAAATCGCCGTGGCCATGTCGCGCACGTCCGGCAACGCCCAACAAGGAACCTTCACCGCCACCCTGCCCGCCCAACCCGAAGGTCACCTCGTGCGTTTCCGTCTGGAAGCCTCCGACCGCGCCGGCTCCCACGCTCTGCTGCCACACCCGCACGACGCCCGCCCCACCTGGTCCTTTCTTTCCAGCGCACCACCGCACTCCGGCGCCATCCCCCACGCTTGGCTGACCCAACACGGTCCAGCCGAACGCCCCGGTCAATCCATTCGCAACATGGACTGGAGCGGACGCCGGAGTCGTCGCGCCACCACCGCCGGTGAACCCTCCCGCGGCGACGCCACCCTGGTGTACATCACGCCGGGAAGCGCGGACGTCCGGCTGTTCGATCACATTCGAATCACCCCGCGCCAGGCCGGCTGGAAGGTTCGACTTCAGAAGGACCAACTGCTCGACGGCATGAGCACCATCAACGTGCTCTTCGAATACCAACCCCGCTTCGTGCTCTCCGAACATCTCGCCTTCGAAACCTATCGCTTGGCGGGCGTTCCCACTCCCCTGAGCGGGCATTGGCGCACGTGGTACAACGGCCGCCCCGTCGGCTACCACCTCTTCGTCGAACAGCCCAACAGCAGCTTCCTCCGACGCGTCCAACGCGACCCCGACGGCGACCTCTTCAAACTCATCTGGTACGGCGGCGACCTCATCGGCCAGCACGAAAAAAAGAACAATCCGGAATCCGGCCATGCCCAGTTGGTCGAGACCGTGGAAGCCCTGAACCAAACGCCGGGTGCGAAGCGATGGACCGAGATCGAACGGCGATTTCGGGTGGCCGAGTTCGTCAACTACTACGCCGTCAGCATGCTCATCCAGAACTGGGACGGCTTCTTCAACAATTACTTCCTCTACCGTTCCCCAGGCTCCGACGGCACCTGGGAAATCATTCCCTGGGACGAAGACAAAACCTGGGGCGACTACGACGGCGCCTCCTCTCAATACGACTGGTACAGCATGCCGCTCACCTACGGCATGGCCGGCGACAAACCCAAGATGAAGCTCTCGGAGCGGTTCCGCGGCCAAACGGGTCCGCACGGTGGGCAGATGTGGTGGCGCCAGCCGGGATGGTTTTCCGGGCCGTTGCTCGCCGACCCCGAGTTTCGGAAACGCTTCAAAACCCGGCTCAAGGAACTGCTCGAATCCGAGTTCACCCCGGCGAAGATGGAACCGCTCATCGCCCGTCTGGAACGCGACCTGGAACCCGAAATCCGTTACCGGGCAGAAACGGTGACCGGCGAACGTCGGGAAGAACCCGGCGCCGACCAGGCCTCACCCTCCACCTCGAACGACGCACCGCGGAATACCGCAGCCACCGCGAATGCCATGGCGCGATTCCATCGGCACATCGATTCCTTCCGGCGCCAGGTCCAGAACCGGCGCGAATTCCTGCTTCAAGAACTCGCCAACGAACGCACTCCCTGAACCGTGCCTCCGTTGCGGCGGGCGTCCCGCCTGCCGTAGAAGGGGGCGTCTCGCCCCCTGGAATCCCCGGTTCATGGCCCGTGAGCAGGTCATTCTTGAACAGGGGGCTTCCCATGAACCTCCCCTCCCCTCGTCATCGTACTCCTAAAATCCTCAACGTAATCTTAATCCCCCCGCCTCCCCCGGTTCATGGTCCCAATACGTGTCCAATTCTTGGAA
>CAUJJW010000282.1 GCA_963205105.1 Verrucomicrobiota bacterium
CGGGGGAGTGGAGTGATCTGACGCTGAACGGGGACGTGGCACCCAACGACCGGTTCAACTACCGGGTGGCGTGGAACGCAGCGTCGACGCCAGGGCGCTGAGTAGGGACTCGATATCGAAGGGCTTCTGAATGACGGATGAGGAGCCGGGAGTTGAGGTGTCGTCGGTCATCCAGAGGATGGGCAGGTGGGGGAATTCCGAGGCGAGGGTGGCCACGTGCCGCCCGGATTCCGAGGGTGGCAGCGCCTGATCGATGAGGGCGGCGCGAAGGTTGGCGGGCGAACCGCGAAGCACCTCCAGGGCCTCGCCGGTGTCGGCGGCGGTGACCACGCGAAAACCGCGCTCGCGGAGTGCGCCTTCGAGGATGTCGCGGACGGCATACTCGTCCTCCGCGACGAGAAGCAGTTCCCCATGGCCGAGCGGGTGCAGGTCGGGGGAGGGGTGAGGGAAGGGATTGGGCTCGGGTAAGGGTTCGCTGCGGGGCAGGTAAACTTCGATGGTGGTGCCGGCGCCAGCCTCGCTTCGGAGTTGGACAAAACCGCCGTGTCCCAGGGCGATGCGTGAGACCGTTGCCAGGCCGAGGCCGGTTCCCTGGCCGGCGGGTTTGGTGGAGAAGAAGGGTTCGAAAACGCGGGGCAAGTTCTCGGGGGCGATGCCCTGGCCCGTGTCGGCCACCAGCAGCATGACGAAATCGCCGGCTCGCCCGTTGGGGATTTCTGCGCACTCCTCCGGCGACAGGGAGACGTTGTCGGCGGCGAGAGACAATTCGCCGCCATCGGGCATGGCGTCCCGTGCGTTGACGCAGAGGTTCAGCAGGATCTGGTGCAGTTCGGTGGAATTGGCGTGGACGGGCCACAGATCGTCCGGGGCGAGCAGGGAAATGTGGATCTGTTTGGGAAAGGTCTGACGGGCGATCCGTTCCATTTCGCGGAGGAGTGGGCGGAGGTCGATACGGGCGCGGTCGCCGCCGGTACCGCGGGCGAAGAGGAGGACCTGGCGGACCATGTCGGCGCCGCGGCGTGCGTTGAGTTCGATGAGTTCGAGAATGCGCCGGCGTTCGGCGTCGGGTTCGTCGCGGCGCAGGAGTTGCGATCCCATGAGGACCGGGGACAGGGCATTGTTGAGATCGTGGGCCATTCCTCCGGCGAGGGTTCCGACGGTCTGCATGCGTTGAGCGCGGAGGAACTGGGCTTCGAGCCTCTTCTTTTCGGTGATGTCGGTGTTGATGGTGAGGATGGACTTCGCGCTCCCGGCAGAGTCGCGGATGAGGGTCCATCGGCTTTGGACGAGCACCGATTGGCCCTGGCGGGTGACCTGCTCGAGTTCGCCCAGCCATTCGCCCTGGGACAGCGCGAGGCGGCGTGCTTCCTGGTGGGCCTGGATGGATGCCACGGCCGGGCCTGGATTCAGTTGCGCGGCGTCCAGATCCGCCAGGTCCCAGCCGTAGAGATCCAGCGCGGCGGGATTGGCGTGAAGGATGCGGCCGTCGAGGTCTTGAACCAGAATCGCGTCCTGCGCTTTGTCGATGAGCGCGGCCTGTTCGCGGATTTTCTCCTCGGCAGCCTGACGGGCGGTTTCGAGTCGGCGCCGTTGGCGGACCCAGTCGGCCGAATGAAACAGGGCGGAGCCAACGAACAGGGCGGGGATTTGGAATCCGGCGGTGATGAACCAGGGGAACCAGAGATGGGCGGCCCGGAAGGCGGTCACCACGGCGAACAGGAGGATCACCTCCGCGGAGAACGCGGCACCGGCGGCGTGGAGGGGGCGGAGGCGGAAGAGGAGAGCGCCGAAGCCGAGGGCGAAGCCGGCGAGCAGGGAGGTTTCGAGAAGGGGAGGGAGGCGGAACAACGAATCGTTACGGATCAGGTTCAGGGCCTGGGTGGCGTGAATCTCGACCGCCGGCATGAACACATCCTTGCCGGCCCGGGACGAGAATGGATTCCGGTATTCGTCCCGGCGTTCGTGGAATCCGGTGATGATGGGCCGGGCGCCAATGAAAACGATGCGGTCGCGGAAGAACGCGTCGGGGACTTCGTCGGGCCGGAGGGCGGCGCTATAACCGACCTGGGGAATGGCGAGGGGCGGACCGTAGTAGCGCAGCCACGTGGGTTTGGGGGAATCCCAGGTGCTGCTGACATCGATACCAGCGACGCTGAGAACGGCATGGGAGAGACTGGCGTGGCCGGTGGAAGGGTAGCCGGCGAAAAGGCGGCGCACGGTGAAATCGTCGTCGACGCGCAGGGAGGCGAGGCCCCAGGCCGCGGCGGCGTTGCGAAACGGTTCGTAGGGAGGGGCGGCGCCGAGGGTGGCGATGCTGTCGGTGGTGCCCGTCTGCCGCGACCAGTCGTTCAATTCTCCGGCGAGAACGATTTTTCCGTGCTGACGGATGGCGTCGATGAATGCCGCGTCGCGGTCGGGATCGGCACCGGGACCGCTGAAGACGATGTCGAACACCACGGCTCTGGCGCCGGCCTGCGCGAGGCGTTTCACCAGGGCTGCGTGCAGGCCACGATCCCAGGGTTCGGCGGGGTCCTGCTTCTCCCGCAGATACGATTCGAGATCGAGGTAGATCAGAACGACCGGACTGCCGACCAACTGGCGGGTTTGGTCGGGGACCAGGGCGAAAGTCAGATCGTAACTGGTGCGGACCCAGGCGGGATTGGAACCGCCGCGGGGCGTGATGAGCACGAGGCTGACAAGGGCGACGACCAGGCTGACGGCGCCGGCGGCGAGGCGGCGGGAGGGGAAGGCGGGCCAGCGGAGCGTCACGGGGCGACGTTCTATCAAAAATTCAGACGAAGGCTCAGGTAAAAGGTGCGTTCGCGGGGCGGCGCGACGGTGAGGTTGAGGGGATTCAGGTGGGGTTCCTCGTCCGTGAGGTTCAGCAATCCGACGCGGACCTCCGCGCGGCGTCGGGGCAGGCGATACCCGACGAACACGTGGTGCTGCCACAGCGATTCGTCGGCGAGCTCCGGGGAATACCCATCCGACTGCTGGTGGAAGAACTCGGAATGCCATTCCGCGAACCAGCCGGTGGGATGGTAAAAACGGGCGGCAAGCTCCAGCACACCCAGGGTGGCGCGCTCGTCCTGTTCCAGGCTGCTCACCCCGGGGGCATCGCCGGGCAGGGACGGGAACTGGCCATCGAGTTCGGCGACGCTGAGGTGATAGCGGAGTCCGATCGACCACCCTTGGCCGAGCAGTTGGTTGGCGTAGACGGCGAGCGAGCGTTCCTCGAAGTCCAATGCCTGGAAGATCTGGGTGGGCGAATCGGGAACCGGCACGGGCAGGGAATGGGTGAGGGCGCCCACCGAGCGGTCGCCACTGGAGGTGAGCCGCAGGGCTTCGACGCCGACGTAGGTTCCGTGGCCGAGTGCTTGGTCGAGCCGGGTTCCGAGAGTGTCGAACACCGTGCCGGGAACCAGTCCGCCGACCGACTCCGGAAGCAGGCTGCGGTAGGCCCGGACGAAGCCACCGACTTGGGTGGGTTCGAGGCGGATGCTGTCGTCGAAATACAGACCGCCCAACGACCGCGAATACGAGGCTCGCAGATCGGCGCCGCGCCAGGGCTGGGCGAGCACCGCGGCGGTGGGTGCGACCAGGGACTCGCGGTCCTGTCCGGTTGAGAGCGGCGGGAGATCGGCGTTCCGGGGGAATTCGAGGTCATGATAACCGATGCCGGCGGTGAGCATGAGCTGTTGGATCGGTTTCCAATGGTAGTACGAGTAAGCGTCGAACCGCTGAAGCGAGCCATCGATCTCGGTGCGGACGGGCGCGGACGGAAACGGGGAGGCGAGTTGGGACGACGTGTCGACCGAGCCGTCCTGGAAGCGCACCCCAGCGACGAGCGCGTGTTGATCGGATTGGAAGAGGTGCTGGGCTTCGACGCTGTTGAGGGTGAAGTCGCTTTCCAGATCGAGATCGTAGCCGGGGAAGGTCGAAACGTCCGTGGGTGTTCCGCCACGCTGGGTGACGAAGAGGATGGGGTAATTCGAGTCGCGGAGCGTCAGATGATCCCGGAGATGGCCGGCGAGGAGGAGGGAGTGATGGGCGGGGTTCCAGGCATGATGGTAGCCCGCGTAGAGATGGGGTTCCTGGCGGCTGGTGGTGCGCAGCGTGGTGGAGGCCGCGGACGGATCGAGGTAACGGGCGACATCGCCGGACTCACCCTCGGCCCAGCCCACCTGGAGGTAAACCGAGTCGGACGGACCGAGATGCTGTTGAAGCTGGAGCGAAAAGCGGAGGGACTCGAAATCGGCATTGGGTCGGTCGCCGGGGGTGGTCAGGTATTGGGAATCGAGCGCGTAACCGAGCTGGTCGAGTTGTCCAAAGATCGAACCGGATTGGGACCAGGAGCCGTTGTCGCGGTACTCGGTGAACGAGCTGGCGGCGATGGGACGGGGTTGAAAGTAGCGGAGATGGTCTTGTTGCGAGAGCAGTTGGGAGAGGTTCCCGCCGCCGGGTGGGGCCAGGAGATTGGCGATGAGCAGCTCGCTCTGGCGTGGCGTTTCGTAACGCAAATCCACCCGGCTCGGGTCCTCACGTTCCGACAGCAGTCGGGCCAGGAACAGGTGCGACGAAAAGGAGGCGTAATCGTCGGCGATCGCCCGGGTGGCGCTGCGGTAGGCGACTTCGTCGAGGCCGACGTCGTCGTACAACGCCGCCAGGTTGGCGCTGCGCAGGGCGCGGTCCTGGTCGAGCAACAGTTCGGAACGGAAGACGGCACGGTTGTCGTTAAGCTCCACGGCCTTCTCCAGATCGCGGACCGCTTCGTTGCGGCGGTTCAGCTGGTGGTGATGCAGGGCGGAGTAGAGCCAGGCGGTGGGGTCGGCGGGATCCAGGTTCTTCGCCAGGCGGAAGTCCTTTTCCGCCAGCCGATCCTCGCGGGTTTCACTGAAGGCCTTGGCCAGATAACTGCGAAAGATTCCACGGTGCGGCTCCAACGCGGCGGCGACCTGGAGATCTCGGCGGGCGTCCTCGAACCGGCGCAGCGCGGCATGCGCCAGGCCCTGTCCGAGCCAGGCGGTAGGCAGGGAACCGTCGGTTGCGATGGCGCGCTGGAATTCCTGAAGCGCGCGTTCCGGCTGGTTTTCGTCGAGGGCGATGTAGCCGGCGAGCGCGATGGCCGGTGTGTGATTCGGTGAAAGCCGGAAGGCGTGGTTGAGTGCGGCGCGTGCGGCGCGGTAGTCGCCAAAGCTGAATTCGAGTTCCGCCAGTCGGGCCCAGGCGAAGCCGAACCCAGGATTCAGGACGGTCGCATTTCGGGCTGCATCGCGTGCCGCCGGCAGGTTGCGCTCCAGTTGGGCACGGTACGATCGAGCAAGCCAGCCGGAGGTGGTGGTCGGTTCGACCGTGGTCTGCGCCGCGGGGGTGGGCGAGTCGCCACGGGCTGCGGCCACCAGTTCTTGAAGCGCCAGACGGAGCTGGGTCAGCCGTGGTTCACCTGGGAAATCGGGCAAGGCCTCGGTGGGTGACGTTCGACCGAGTCCGAGGCCGATGGCGGCGCGGTACACGCGTTCGGTGTCCGATGGCGCAGGGCTCGACGCTGGCAGGGCGGCATCGGCGGCGAGCAGGTCGCCGGACCGATAGGCGGTGAGGGAATCGCCAAGCTTGGTGCGGTCCGTTTCGGACCAGGAGAGTTCAACCGGATCCAGGACTGCGGGGTAGTAGAGGACCCATTGGATGAGTGCGGTGGCCGGAAGAGCGGCGATGCGTCGTGGCGGTTGACCGGGAAGGACCTCGGCAGACTGGCCGTTGGTGAGCGCCAGGGTTTGTTCGACGGCGGTGAGGTCGACGGCCCCATCGAACAGCGCCAGTCGGGTGGCGCCGTCGGCGGGATCGGATTCGAGCAGGAACTCCGTGCCACGGATGGCCCCCCTCGAGAGCGGTGTTTCAAACTCGATCTCGGCCGGGCGTTCGCGGTTGAGAAAGAACAGCGCACCGAACCGCAGGAAGAACGCGCGGGCCGCGGAAGCGGTGGGGTTCACAGGAGCCCGGATCTCGACCAGCGTGTTTTCGCTGATGCGGATGACGCTTTTGTCGCTGAGCAACAGTGTGGCGCGGCTGCCGGCGGCGGTACGGAGTTGAGTGCCGGGCGGCAGATCGAGTCCGGGGCGGGCTGGAGTCCAGACGCCGGTGGTGCGGGCAATCTCCACGCGCCCCGCGGTGTCGAGCAGTTGGCTGGCGGTGGTGCTGGTGAAGGCGGCGGGGGCGTTGGTGCCGGATGCGGCTCCGGCGGCGAAGGGAAGGACGAACACCGACAGGAGCAGCAGCCAGGCGATGAGATGCGTCCGGATGTGAAACCGATCCGCTGCCAGGGCGGACGGGAGGCATCGCGCCAGGGCTCCTGAAGGGTTGTCGGTGGGGCGGTTCACGGCGAGGAGTTGGATTCCGCGGCGGCCTGACGGAGTTCGGGCCACTTTTGCAGGCGACGCAGCAATGCCTGGTGGGTCAGTCCGAGACGGGAAGCGGCACGGCGGATGCCGCCGTTTTCGTCCCGCAACGCTCTCGCGATCATCTGATACTCCTGCGCCTCCAGGGGTGAAAGCTGGCGATCCGTGGGCGGGACAAACGCCGCTTCAGGTTTCGGGGCCGCGGGCGCCTCGGGAGCCGGTGCTGCAGCGGTCGGCGGGGAAGCGGGCGGGGCTTCAGCGGCGGATGGCTGACGGCGCGACTGCAGCCAGGCGAGATCCACATTCAGCCAGACGGATTCGTCCGGCGTTTTGAGCAGCGAACGTTCCAGGAGGTTGCGCAGTTCGCGCACGTTCCCCGGAAAGTGGTGCAACGAAAGCGCGGCGAGATCGTTGGGGCGAAGGGTGGGCCGCCGGCGATCGTACTTCTCCGTGAGTTGAGTCAGCAGCGACTCCGCCAGGGCGGGAATGTCGGACGCTCGCTGGCGCAGGGGCGGCAGGTGGACGCTCATCACGTCCAGGCGGAACAGGAGGTCTTCACGAAAGCGCCCCGCCTGGGCTTCGACGACCAGGTCCCGGTTGGTGGCGGCGACGATTCTGCCTTTGAAATGACGTGTGGCCGTGGAACCCAGCGGGCGGTATTCCCGGTTCTCCAGGAAACGGAGCAGCTTCGCCTGGAGCGCAAGGGGGATCTCGGCGACTTCGTCCAGGAAGAGGGTACCGTCGCCGGCGGCTTCGACGAGGCCGGTTCGACGACGGTCCGCGCCGGTGTAGGCGCCCTTTTCGCTGCCGAACAATTCCGCCTCGAACATTTCCGCCGGGACCGCCGGGCAGTTCAGGGCGACGAACGGGGTCAGTCCGGCGGCTTCGCCGAAGGTGAGCCGGTGAAGAACCCGTGCGGCCAGATCCTTGCCGGTGCCCGTCTCGCCCAGGAGCAGCACCGTGGCGGCGGGATGGCGGGCGGCCTGCCGGAGATGTTGGAGCACCGCCGCCGTGGCCGCGGATTCGCCGGCCATCACCGTCGCCGTGTCGTCGTTGGGCCGGCTGAGCCGGAGCTTCGCCCGACGCAGGCAACTCACGAAGTCCTCGGCCGGAATCGGTTTGGTCAGGTAGTCGAAGAGTCCGTTCCGGGTGAGTTCGACTGCCTGGGCCAGTTCGGGTGCCCCCGTGATCATCACCACCACGGCCTCCGGGCAGCGCTTCCGCAGATGCGCATAGAACTCATACCCCGTTCCGTCGGGCAGGCGATTGTCGAGAATCGCGACGTCGAAGGCTTGTTTGTCGATCGTTTCCTTGGCCTCACGAACCGAATGCCGAAGGCAAGGATCGCCGCCCTCCTCGGAAACGAGCTTGGACAACATGCCCGCGAACCCCACGTCGTCGTCCATCAGGAGGCAGCTGAATCGGGCATTCGTGGAGGGGGGGTGGGACGTGGGCATCAGAGTGGGGTGGTTGGGCGGTTACTCGACGATGACGCGAACAAAGCGTCGGGAGCCGGCGTTGAACGGAAGTTCGAGAGTGACTTCACCGGACTCGGGCAGCGGGCTTTCCGTCCAAGGCAGCCATACCGTCCCGAGATTGTCGGTCACTTCAACCCGCGCCCGGAGCAAGCCGGTGGTCGTGTAGCGAAGGATCAGCCGCTGCGAGACCGGGTCGCGAACCACCTGTGCCGGGGCCCACACCGAAAGAACAGCCGGCTGACTGGTGACGGAACCGGCGAGGTTGTTGACGGTCACGGCGTACGTGCCGGCGTCGGCGGGGTTGACCGCGGCGAAGGCGAGGGTTTCGGACGTGGCGCCGGGGAGTGGTTCGCCGTTCTTGAACCATTGGAAGGCGAGCGGCGCGGTGCCGGAGGCGGCTGCGAACAGGGTGACAGACACTTGGTTGAGG
>CAUJJW010000283.1 GCA_963205105.1 Verrucomicrobiota bacterium
TGGATGAAAACTCCTTCCTCGCCTCCCTCAACGCCACCTGGCTCCTCTACGACGGCGGCATGCGCCGGGGCTTCCGCGAACAGACCAAAGGCCTCGTCGACATGATGAAGCAGGAATCCCGCCGCACCGACCTCGAGATCGCCGACAGTGTCCGAAGACTCTACTACGGCAGCGTTCTCGCCGGCCGTCTGCACACCATCGGCCGCGATACCCTCGCCCGGATGGAGGCCACCCTCAGCCTCACCGAAACCATGTACAAGGAAGGCGGCGGCAAAGTCACCAAGGCCGACTTTCTCGACAACAAGGTCATGGTCGAATCCCTCAGGTCGATGGTCGCCCTCCTCGAAAAGAACGAGCTCATGGCCCAGGCAGCCCTTGCCAACACCATCGGCATGCCCTGGAACTCCAGCGTGAAACCCAACGACGTCGACCTGCCCTACTCCCCGATCGCCCAACGCCTGGACGACCTCGTCGGCAGTGCCTACGAGTTCAATCCCGACTGGGCCAAGGTCGAGGCCGGCATCCGCGCCGCCGAAGGCGCCGTCCGCACCGCGAAGAGCGGTCATTACCCCAAGCTCGCTGTCACCGGCGAACTCCACCGATGGTGGAACGACTACAACGCCGGCATGGCCACCGACCGCAACAAGGAGGGGTGGACCGCCGGTGTGGGTGTCGAAATCCCGCTCTTCGACGGTTTCCTGACCCGAAACAAGGTCGCCGAGACCCGCGCCCGCGTCGCCAAGATCCGGGAGGAGCAGTTCCTGCTGAAGGAGGGCATCGGGCTTCTTATCAAAGACACCTTCCTCGGCCTGAATGCCGCGGAGAAATCCCATCAGGCGACCCTGGACGCCATGAAGGCCGCCGAGGAGAACCGGGACCTCAACACCCGCGCCTACCAGAACGAGCTGGTGGAAACCGAGAAAGTGATCCGGGCCCAGCTGATGGAGGCCCTCATGTCGGCCCAACATTACAAGGCCGGCTACGACCACGTCGCCCTCCGTTCGCAACTCAATCTTCTGGTGGGCACCGAAGTGCTCAAGAAATTGAACGGCGAATGAACCGCCTGCGTCCAGTCCACCGGCTCGCACTCGTCAGCCTCTGCCTTGTCCTCCTTGCACCAGGAACCAGCGGGGAAGACTTGCCCGCCTTTCGTATCGGCTTCTCGGCGGCCAGTTTCGCCGATGTGAACCAGAACGACGCCTCCGCCGCCGTCAAGGTGTGGGCGAGAAGCCTCGCCTCCGAACGACGCATCGCCGCCGATCCCCAACCGAGAATCCTCAAGAACCTCGACACCGTCCGGTCGGCACTCACCAACCATCTCATCGATGCCATCAATCTGACGTCCCAGGAGTACTTCCACCTGCGCAACGACGTGGCCCTCGACAATTTTGTCATCCCCGTCAAAGCCAACTCCTTCACCGAGGATTACCTGCTGCTCGTCCATCGCGAGTCCGGCATCACCCAACCGGCCGACCTCAGGGGACGAACCCTCAGCCTGCTCAAATCACCCCGCACCGCCCTGGCCCACGCGTGGCTGGATGTCTATCTCGCCGAGCACGACCTGCCCCAGATCGAGGAGCTCTTCGAGTCCTTCGTCGAAGCCCCGGGACTCACCAAGGTCGTCCTTTCCGTGTTCTTCCGCCGGACGGACGCTTGCGTCGTCACCCGCAGCGGCTTTGAAACCATGCTCGAACTGAGCCCCCAGACCGGTAAACACCTCAAGATTCTGGCAACCTCACCCCCCATCGTCCCCAGCGTCTTCGGCTTTCGCATCGAGTACAATTCCCCCATCCGGGCCCAAATCCTCGCCGACATCGCCCGTTGGCATCAGAGCCCGCCCGGCAAACAGATTTTGAATCTCTTCCAGTGTGATCGACTGGAGGAACGCCCGATTTCGGTCCTGGACTCGACGGTCGCCCTGCTCGCCAACCACGTACGCCTCTGCGGCGACCACAGCCTCGGCGGAACGTCTGCCGTACGGGTGATGGGGAACCCACTCGCAACCGGCAACCCGTGAGACCCATGCGCCACCCACTCTTCAAGCGATGGCGGTCCCCCACCCCGGCATGCCCCGTCCATGCACGTTTCCTCCGTAGCGGCGGGCGTCCCGCCTGCCGTAGAGGGGGGCGTCTCGCCCCCCGGATTCCATCCCCGGTCGCGGAGCTCGAGGAGACCGGTTGCGACCATGTCGCTCCCACCCCCCCCTTCCTCCGCAGCGGCGGGCGTCCCGCCTGCCATAGAGGGGGGCGTCTCGCCCCCCGGATTCCCCGGCTCAAGGCCCGTGAGCATGCCGCCCGTTCCAACGCGACCTCCCATGTGCCAGCACGTGTCTTCCTGGGCGTGGCTCCAGGAATCCTGGCCCTCGGCTTGATCCTCCTTGCCGCGAACCTGCCCCACGCCATCGCCGCGGACATCACCGACACCCTTCGGGTCGGCTTCTCCAGCCGAATGTTTTTCGAGGTCAATGAGAACGACGCCAAAGCCGCCGTCAAAGTCTGGGGCCGGGCCTTCACCAAGGCCCAGAACATCCCCACCGACCCCGAGCCCTTCGTCTACGACCAGTTCAGTGCGATCCAGCAATCGCTCGCCAATCGTCAAGTGGATGCTGTCGGACTCAGCCTCACCGAATTCGAACAATTGAACCGGCAGATCGAACTGGATCCGATCTTCGTGACGTACGTGGCCGGAAAGCCCACCGAGCAATACCTGCTGCTGGCCCGTCGCGATGGACCGATCAAAACCCTCGCCGATCTCCACGGTCGAACACTGCGCCTTCAAACCAACCTTCGCGCCACCCTCGCCCCCATGTGGCTCGACGTCGCCCTCGTCCAGCACGGACACCCCATCGCCTCCCTTCACGCCAGCAAGATCACCTCTGAATCCAAGCTGACCAAAGTCGTCTTGCCCGTGTTCTTCCGGCAGTCCGACGCCTGCCTCGTCACACGCACCGGTTTCGAGACCATGAGCGAACTCAACCCACAGATCGGCAAGCAACTCGCCGTCGTCGACTCTTCTCCCGAATTCGTTCCCGCCATCTTTGCCCTGCGCGCGGACTATCAGCCGACCTTCCGGGCCAGGATCATCGAGGGCCTGCGCCACCTCCATGAGTCCCCCGGAGGCCAGCAGATCCTGAACATCTTCCAAAGTGACGCGATTGAGCTCCAGCCCCGTTCCTTTCTCGACGCCTCGCTGGAACTGCTGAAAACGCATGCCCGGATCTGCGGCACGGAGGCCTCCACCCCATGATCCCGACTCACCCCCAGGTGACGAAACGACAAGGACTTGGTCCATGCTCAATGAGCCGCGGCCCCGTAGCGGCGGGCGTCCCGCCTGCCGTAGAGGGGGGCGTCTCGCCCCCCGGAACTCCTGTCCGAGCAAACCAAGCTTCCACCGCACCTTCCGCCGGGCGGGACGCCTGCCTCTACGTCATGTCAGGTTCATGGCCCGTGAGCAGGTCGTTTTCGAATAGGGCGCTTCCTATAAACCGTTCGACGTCCCGTTCCCAAGCCCCGGAGAAGCAACCATGAAGCCGTTCCGCGCACCCACCCAGGGCATCAGCATCACGCTCCGGACGGCCCTCCTGTCCTGGCTCGTCACCATCGTGACCCTGCTCATCTTCGTCACCGCCATCATCCCCGAGCAGAAGCGCACGTTCGAACTCAACCTCCGCTCCAAAGCCCAGGCCCTCGTCGCCTCCGTCCATGGCGTCGCCGCCTCCGCCGTCGTCACCGAGGACTACCCCACCCTGGTCGACCACGGACTCGGTGTGCTTCGCAGCGACAGTTCCATCGACTACCTCATCCTGGTCAAAAACGACGGCACCGGCCACGTCTGGCAACAGTTGGATCCCAAATGGAACCCGGAGACGCTCGACGATTCCTGGCGGCCGGATCTGCGCACCACCGTCAGCGGCATCGGCGTCGTTCCCCGATTCAATCGCCGGGTGTTCTACTACTCCCAACCCTTCGATTACTCCGGCATCCAGTGGGGCTGGATTCATGTCGGCTTCTCCCTGGAGAGCTACGATCGAAGCGTCGCCACCGTCTATCGCCGCACCGGCCTCATCGCCATCCTCTGCGTCGCCCTCAGTTTCGTCGCGTCCATGGCCTACGCCAAACGACTCGTCCATCCCATCCTCATCCTGCGGCGCATCGTCGAACAGGTCGCCGGCGGCGATCTCTCGGTCCGGGCCAATCTTCAATCCGGCGATGAGATCGGAAGCCTCGCCAATTCGGTCAACGCCATGACCGAGGCCCTGCTCCGCCGCGACCTCATCCTTCAAAGCGTCCGATTCGCCGCCCAACAGTTCCTCAGCACCGCAGACTGGCACACCGCCGCCGAAAGGGTCCTCGCCAAGATCGGGAGGGCTGCCGAGGCCAATCGGGCCTACCTCTTCGAGAACTTCTTCGATGCCCATGGCGTCCTCCGCGGCACCCAGCGCTTCGAATGGGCGTCCGCCGGCACCACCCCGCAAATCGGCAATCCCGCCCTTCAAGGCTTCGGCTATGCCGAGTGCGGGTTCGTCCGCTGGTGCCGCCTGCTCGAACAAGGTGAAATCATCTCCGGCCCGGTTCAACAAATGGCCCCCGATGAGCAGGCCGTCCTTCTGCCTCAATCCGTCCGCTCCCTCATCGTCATCCCCATCCGCGTCGATGGTCATTGGTGGGGTTTTCTCGGGCTCGACGACTGCCAGCGGGAACGGGTCTGGACCGACGCCGAACAGGACAGCTTGCGCGCGGCCGCCGACATGTTCGGCGCAACCATCACCCGACAACGCACCCGCGACGCCCTCCTCGAATCCAAGGAAACCCTCGAGGAACGCGTCCGAGAACGAACCCGGGAACTCGAAGAACAGGTGGTCGCCAAGGAGAAGGCACGCGCCGATCTCGCCGAAGCCCAGGTGCGCCTCATGGAGGCCTCCCGCGCAGCGGGCAAGGCCGAGGTCGCCACCAGCGTGCTCCACAACGTCGGCAACGTCCTCAACAGCGTCGGCGTCTCCGCCACCATCGTCTGCGACCGGCTCCGTCTCTCCAAGCTCGCCAACCTCAAGCGGGCCACCGCCATGCTCCGCGAGCAGAATGGAAACCTCGGCCATTTCCTGACCGAGGATCCCAAGGGACGATTGCTCCCCGAATACCTCTCCCGCCTCGGCGATCAGCTGGGAGACGAACAGACCGAGGCCCTCAAGGAACTCGATGAACTCAGCCGCAACATCGAGCACATCAAGAAGATCGTCGCCATGCAGCAGACCTACGCCAAGGTCTCCGGCAGTCACGAAGAGGTCGAACCAGTCCAACTCATCGACGACGCCCTCCCGATGATTTCGTCCTCCATCACCAAACATGAGATCCAGGTGATCCGGACCGCGCACGAACATCTCCCGCGCATCAACGTGGACCGTCACAAGGTCCTTCAGATCCTCATCAACCTCCTGCGCAACGCCAAGGAGTCCCTGGTCAATTCCAGCACACCCGAGAAGCGACTCGAACTCTCCGCCGAATGCCTGAACGGGCAGACCATCCTGCTTCGCGTCCGCGACAACGGGCTGGGCATCGCCCCGGAAAACCTGACCCGCATCTTCCGCCACGGCTTTACCACCAAGAAGGAAGGCCACGGTTTCGGCCTCCACGGAGCCGCCAATGCCGCCAAGGAAATGCACGGGCGCCTCACCGTCCACAGCGACGGCCTCGGGCTCGGCGCCACTTTCACCCTCGAACTTCCCGTGTCCCAACCCGAGAACGCCGCCACCGTATGACACCCACCACCCACGAGAACTCCAGCAGGACCCCGGCGAACCGCCGCATCCTGGTCGTGGACGACAATCCCGCGATCCATTCGGACATACGCAAGATCCTCTGCCCCCGCCGCACCGAGGACACCAGCGTCAGCGATCTCGAAGGCATCCTGTTCGATGAGACCCCCAAGTCGCACGACACTCTCACCTTCGAATTGTTCAGCGCCCATCAGGGCCAGGAAGCCCTCGAAATGGTCCGACGCTCCCTCCAGGAAGGAACACCCTACGCCCTCGCCTTCATGGACGTCCGCATGCCCCCCGGCTGGGATGGCATCGAAACCATCAGCCGCATCTGGGAAATCGATCCCTCCATCCAAATGGTCGTTTGCACCGCCTACTCCGACTATTCCTGGGAGGAAATGCGCAGCCGCCTCGGTCAGCCCGAAAGCCTCGTCGTGCTCAAGAAGCCCTTCGACAACGTCGAAGTTCAACAGCTCGCCCACGCCCTCACCCGAAAGTGGCAGCTGAATGTTCAGGCCGAGTCCGCCACCAGCCAGCTCGAGGGTGTCATCGACTACATGCGGTCTCTTCTCGCCATGGAGAAACGCATCGCCGCCATGCCGCTGCCCAAATCGGGCGACATCCGGTACGCCGGATCGACAGACTCCGCCCGCATCGACGCTGCCAACGGTCATCTGCCCCAAAGTCCTGGTCCCTCCACTCTGCGCGAGAAGACAAACAGCAATGGCGAGCCTGATGGAAAGCAACCGCTGTCCGACGTCCTCCTCCATCTCAAGGGCACACTCGAAAACACCTTCCGCCAGCTGCGCGAAACCGAAATGCAGCTCGTGCAGGCGGAGAAAATGGCCTCTCTCGGACGCCTGAGCGCCGGCATCATGCACGAGATCAACAATCCGCTGAATTATGCCGTCACGGCCGTGGACCTCTCCAGCCGCTACGCCGACGCCATGCGGGAGGATGCCCGCCCCGAATACCTGGAGAATCTCAAGGACATCAAGGGCGGTCTCGTCCGCATTTCCCACATCGTCCGCGACCTCCGCGAGTTCACCAGCCCCCAACTCATCCCTGCCGACCCCATCGATGTCGGCCACTCCCTGGGGGTTGCCCTCCGCATTCTCCATGTCGAAATGCCTGAAGGCATTTCCATCGAGAACCGAATCCCCGCCGGGTTCTGCGTTCGCGCCGTCAGCGGACGGCTCACCCAGATCTTTCTGAATCTTCTCCACAACTCCATCGATGCCCTGCGCGAAAAACACTTCCCGCCCGGCACCCAACCGCAGATCCGCATCGACGGCTCCGTCGAGGATGGCATCCAAACCATCCGGATCTGGGACAACGGCCCCGGCATCCCGGTCCAGGACCACGAACGCATCTTCGACCCGTTTTTCACCACCAAGGAGGTCGGACGCGGCACCGGTCTGGGCCTCAGCATCTGCTACCGGCTGCTCCGCGATGTGGGGGCCGGAATTCGTGTCCGCAGCGAACCCGGTACCTTCACCGAGTTCATCCTGGCCTTCCCTGGCGAACCCGACAGTCGGGACTCCGCCCAGGAAGACCCGCCCGGTCACCGCGCCGCCGCCGAGGCCCAAAGCACAGCGACCGCAACCCCGGTCGGGATCGCGGTCGCCTGAATGCTCGAAAGCTCGGCTGCCTAACTCAAAGCCCACGGAGCCCGGTACGGACGGCTCAAATACTTGCTCGCGTCCGCATCCCCCAGAATCTGCTCCTTGGCCGCATCCCACCGGATCTTGCGACCGGTCAGGAGCGCGATCAGACCCAGGTGTCCGGGAATCGCCGAATGATGCGCCACTTCCACCGGAGTGACCGTCGGCTGACGGGACTTCACGCTATCCAGGAAATTCCGGAAATGCCCGCCCGGCGTGAAGGGCAGCTTCACTTTGCGCACGTCGTCCGCCAGCGCCCGTGATTCCTCCCACTCCTTCCGCGAGGCCTTGAAGTTGTTGCCCCGATCCACCCAGATCCACCCATCCGTCCCGATCCACTTCGTGCCTCCCGCGATGTCGGAATGCCCGCCGGCAATGATCAGCTCAATGTCGCCCGGGTATTTGCAGGTGATCCGATACTTCGTGCAGGTGTTCCAAAGCGCGTTCGGCGCCGGGAACTCGCCCACCCCTTCCACTTCCATCGGCCCGATGGTGTCGTCGTTGCCCAAACCCCAGTGGGCAATGTCGCCATGATGCCCGATCCAATCCAGAAGCTGTCCGCCACCCGTGTTGTAGTTCCAGCGCCAGTTCATGTGACCGCGCGCCTGCACATACGGCTCCATCGTCGACGGCCCGATCCACTTCTCATAATCCAGTCCCGCGGGCGGTGCCGAAACGGCGGCCTCCCAGGCCGGTGTTCCAGGCGCGAGTTTCGCCAGGCTGGTGACCGGTTCCGGAAGTTTCGAGAGCTTCTCCAACAGCGGTTTGCCCGTTCCCGCAAAGTCGTGATGTCCCGACGGCAAACCCACCTCCACCCGGGTCACCTTGCCAATGACCCCGTTGCGCACCGCCTCCGCGGCGTAGTGGAAGTTGCGCTCCGATCGCTGCCAGGAACCGGTCTGCCAGATGCGCTGGTTGGCCTGGACCGCCCGGACAATCGCCTGCTGCTCGGCAATGGTGCGCGCCAGCGGCTTCTCACCGAAAATGTCCTTCTTGTTCTTCGCCGCCTCCACCGACATCAGCGCATGCCAATGGTCCGGCACCGCCAACATCACTGTGTCGATGTCCTTCCGCGCCATCATCTCCCGGTAGTCGTCGTACGCTTTGCAGTCCTCATTCTTGTAGAACCCGTTGATGGCCTTGAGCGACTTCTCCAGGTGGCCCTTGTCGATGTTCGTCGTCGCGACGACCTGACAGTCGGGTTGCCGCATGAAATTGCTGGTGTTGCCCGGAGCCTGCATGCCCCAGCCGACCACACCCATCGTGATGCGGTTCGAGGGGGCCGGACGCCCATCGGCACCCAACGAGCTCGCAGGGATGAAGGTGGGAACAGCAATCGCCGCACCGGAGACGGCGAGAAAACGACGACGGGAGATCCGGGTTTTGACCGGGGAGGGCTTCATGCGCGGTACCCTGCGCCAGCCGCCGACCGGTTTCAACGCTCAAGCGGGCGCCTTTCACCGCCTTCCATTTCGAGCCGACACGGGCGAGCTGTTGAGGAGGTTCCAGCTACGCCGGGCTTCCACTCCACCGGCTCAAACCCGGCGGCAGGGATCAACATAGAACCTCGATCGTGAAACCTCCCGGCGCGGCGAAATAAAAGGTCCAAGACCCGTGCTGCCTCGACGGCTCGGGCACATCGAATCCATCCGCCTTCAGCCGCTGGTAGATCCCGTTGACCTGCTCCTCGGTTTCCTGTCCGAAACCGATGTGGAAGGTGGCCGGATACTTCACCTCGGACTCCTCCCCCAGGCTCATGTGGGCCATGGAGAGAACCATGCCGTTTTCGTCGGTGAGAAAGGTCATCCGGGCGTTCGGCTTTCCCATCGGCTGCATGCCAAAGTACTTCGCCAAAAACTTCTGGGCCTCAATCGGGTCGGTGACGGTGAGGTTCAGGTGATTCAGTCTCATGGTTCGATCGGTCGGTATTCCACCTGGCCACTGACCAGGTCCAACGAAAATCCCACGACCTCCGGGCTCTCCATGGATCGTCGCACCGTTCCCGTCACCCGCCGACCCTCGACCCGATGGGTCACCACCTGCTCGCCGATCTTCTTCTGACCCGCTCCATCGAGCACAAACCGCAGGCCCGACCTCGGGAAGTCGCTCAGCACATAGCCCTCTCCCAAAGGCGTGATTGTCGGCCAATCCCGCCATGCCAGAAAAACACCGGCCAGAAAGAGAGCCCCGGCGAACGGGAGGACAAGTTTTCGGACGTTCATGGTGGGGTTGAGTGTCGGTCAGCCCGGCCGCGGTCGAAAGCCAGCTTTCCAACGGATTCAACCTCAACCGTGCCGAGCCTCCCCTGGGACGGTCGGGGTTACCACCATCCGAGTTGTCGAAGCCCTTCCATGAGGATCAACGGCCCCAGCACCAGGCACAGCCAGGTGCCAACATGCCGGTTCCACCAGGAGCAGACTTCAGGCTTCCCCATCCCGTCCGGAACCATCACCTCCACTCGCTGGCCAATCTCGGGAGGCAGACTCGAGCCATAGGTCGATGTGAACGTTCGCTTCATTCCCTGCCATTCGAACTCAACCGTCGGAAAATACATGGGCCCCTCGGTGTCCGGGACGATCTTCACCGCCACAATCCGTCCCTGGGTCCGTCGCCCCTTGCGCCGCACGCGCCAGATGTACTCATGCGCCACACCGCAACCCAGGAGCAGGCAGCCAAATGCCAGCATGAACATGTTCAGGGCGAACTGAATGATTTCATCGTTATGTGACCCGGCAAAGGCCCGCCGACTTTCTGAAAGACACCTTGGCTAACCCATGCCCTACATCCCGCTGATCACGAGAATCAGGCAAACGCCATACACACTCAGCAGAGCAAAGAGAATCACTGCGACCACGCCCAGTTTCTTGGAACGACGATACCAGCCCAACCCCGCGACCACCAAAGTCGCGACCAGCAGAAGTAGAGCAATCGCCGTGGCACTCATGATGATGGAGCGGATACCCCGTGTTTCTGCCATGGAACGGCAGGCGATCTCAACCTCCCAATAATCACTGCCGTTCCGTTCCAGACCCGGGTCACAACTTACCGATGGTCCCTCATGAGCGCTGCCTGACGGACTAGGAAAATGGCATCGATATCGTTCAGTTAAGAAAATTGGAAAGCACTCGTTCACTTACACCCAGCCATTCACCGATGTTCAATCGGTTAAGGGAATGAATGATTTTTCCCTGCCAACAGACACACGAGTTCTCTTTTTAGAGAATGAACACACAAAACGCTATGTTTCGTCTTGTAAAGCTTCTCTAATTCACGACAGTTCCGCCCTCGATACAGCCCTTGCCTCCCTTTCCCGCGGAGGCGTCGCGTCAGGCTCCTATGCAAATCCGCCAGCCTTTGCCTCGAGTGTTCAAGTGGGTAGCCTGTCTCTTGTCGACACTCGCCTCCAGTGCCTGCCTTCAGGCGCAAACCTCGGAATTCATCTACCATGGGAAGCTCTCGGAGGCAGGGCAGCCCGCCTTGGGCCTCTTCGATTTCCAGTTCACCCTCCACGATTCCGCCAACGCAGGAACCACCATCGGCATCCCCATCACCGCCGAGGACACCGCCGTCAGCAGCGGCTCCTTCTCCGCCGTGCTCGACTTCGGCCTGGCCGCTTTCGACGGATCCCCACGATGGATCGAACTCGCAGTCAGGCCGGGAGCCTCCGCGGGTCCTTTCACCATCATGACCCCCCGGCATAAGGTCACTGTCTCACCCTATGCCATGCGGGCTGCCGTCGCTGGTCGTCTGGACACCAACGCACCCATCACCGCCAATCATCCAGCCAATCGGTTCGGTGGCACTTTCGTGGGTGATGGAGCAGGGCTCACAAATTTGTCCTTGGTCGCTGGACCACCGGGACCTGTGGGACCTGTGGGACCTGTGGGACCTGTGGGACCTGTGGGACCTGTGGGACCTGCGGGAGCTGCGGGACCTGTGGGAGCTGCGGGACCTGTGGGAGCTGCGGGGCCTGCGGGGCCTGTGGGGCCTGTGGGGCCTGTGGGACCGGTGGGACCGGTGGGACCTGCGGGGCCAGCGGGACTTGTAGGACCTGTGGGGCCTGCGGGACCACCGGGAGAACTCGGTCCCCAGGGCGCACCGGGCCCCATCGGGCAACCCGGAGCCACGGGCCCGCAAGGCGTCCAGGGCGCCCCCGGAAATCAAGGTCCCCGGGGATTGACCTTCCTCGGCGCTTGGACCAGCACCACGGCCTACATCTCGGACGATGCCGTGGTCCATAACGGCTCCGCCTGGCTCGCCCGCCGCTCCAACACCGGCCTCTCCCCGGTCGAGGGCGCCGATTGGACCCTGCTCGCTGCCAAAGGCGATCCAGGCACACCCGGTGATACCGGCAGCACCGGACCCCAAGGTTCTCCTGGCCCCGCTGGACCGCAGGGAGCCGTCGGTCCGCAAGGTGTACCCGGCCCCATCGGCCTGACCGGGGCCACCGGTCCGCAAGGCCCGCAGGGCTTGCAGGGTGTTCAGGGACCCCAAGGCGCTGAGGGACCCCAAGGCCCTCCCGGCAGCACCAGCGCCAACGACATTTCCAGTGGCATCCTATCCGATGATCGCCTTTCCCAGAACATTCCGCGGCTGAACGGAACCAACGTTTTCACGGGCTCCAACCTGTTCATCGGGGCCATGGTGCTGACCAACACCAACAACCGTTTCGCCGGCAATGGCTCGGGACTGATCAGCCTCAACGCCGCCAATCTCACCCAGGGAACCATTCCGGATGCCCGCCTGGGCGTGGTGATCGCACGGGGATTGGATGTCACCAATCTGGTCCTCGCCGCCAGCAACGACTTGTCGAGCCGCCTGGTGGGCACGAACGACGTCCTGGTGGCGCTGATTCAGGCGCTCTCGGCGCAAGTCGCCTCGCTTCAAGCCAACCTTGCAGCTCTGTCAAATAGCGGCGGAAACACCATCCTGTCCTCGGCGACCTTCACCTCCGCCGACCCGTCCGACCCGGTCCTGTTGGCACGCGGCCTGGTCAAAACCACGACCGTCGCCCCGCCCGGTTGGACCAACGGAACGTCCACGGGAAGTCCGTCCGCCCGCTCGGGGCACACGGCGGTGTGGACCGGCCAGGAGCTCTTCGTTTGGGGAGGTTCGCCCGCCCAGGGGCTCTACTCCTTCTCAGGCGGCCGGTATCGACCGGACCTCGACGCCTGGACATCAACGCCAACCTTCGAAGCTCCTTCCGCGCGCGCGGGTCACTCCGCTGTCTGGACGGGAACGGAACTGCTGGTTTGGGGTGGATTCTCAGGAAGTGCCTACCTGAACACCGGCGGCCGGTTCTCCGTCGCCAACCAGGCTTGGAGCCCGATCGCCGAAACCGGCGCACCGCAGGCGCGCGATCGTCACCTGGCTGCATGGACGGGTGGCCGCATGGTCCTTTGGGGGGGACAGAATGCCACCGGGATGCTGGGAGACGGCGCCGTCTATGACCCCGCCAACAACGTCTGGACAACTCTGTCGCTCCCCAATGCCCCGACGGCACGGGCCAACGCGACGGCGGTCTGGGCCGGGGATCGACTGCTGATCTGGGGCGGAGACGGGGCGGGCGAAACGCTCAACACAGGCGCCCAGTTGCTGTTCAGCGGAAACACTCCGATCCAGTGGGGAACCTTCACGCTGACGGGCGCGCCCTCCGCCCGAAGCGGCCATACCGCGGTGTGGACGGGAAGCCGCATGATCATCTGGGGTGGAGCCACCGCCGGCAATCCTCTCGGCGATGGCGCGATGTACGATCCCCTGACGGATGTCTGGACACCGCTGCCCTCCGACCTTGCACCCGCTCCACGCAGCCTCCACGCCGCGGTTTGGACCGGTGCCGAGATGATCGTGTTCGGAGGCGAGACGGCTTCCGGAACATCGTCGACAGGCGGCGCCTTCAACCCTTCGTCCGGCACGTGGCGCGCACTGTCCAACCCCGGGTCACCCCAGGACCGCAGCGCTTCCACAGCGGTGTGGACTGGCGAAGAAGTTCTCTCTTTCGGCGGTCGCAACAACGGTTCTCCCCTGTCCGCTCTGCAACGGCTCAACCCACAGCCCACCTGGTACTTTTACCGCAAGCCATGATGATCCTTCCGCGAATCCGCCGCCTTCTCTGTGCCGCGTTGATGGCCTTCACCCTGGGTCCGGCCGCCCAGGCTCAATGGCTGACGCAATTCTCGACGCTCAAACCGGGATGGAACGCCGTCCGCCTGCACGTCGATGCCACCCATGACACGCTGGAAAACCTCGTCGGCCCCTCGAGTCCCATCTCCGAGATCTGGCTCTGGCAGGAAAACACGACCGAAGGACGCATCGTCACCCATCCCTCCCAACCCGTCTCGGGCAACGACTGGGAGTCCTGGACCAAAGCAACGGGCCCGGCCAATGCCTTCCCGCTCCGCGCCAACACAACCTACCTCGTGCGCAATGCCGGCCTCACCGACTTCGAGTGGACCCTGAAAGGCAAACCCGTTCCCCCGGTCGTGCGGTGGACTTCCAGCGGCCTTAATTTCATCGGATTCCCCACCCGCCCGGATAGCCCACCCAATTTCGCAAACTTCCTGGCACAGGCTCCCGCC
>CAUJJW010000284.1 GCA_963205105.1 Verrucomicrobiota bacterium
GGAAGGGAGTCGCCTTTGGAGTGCGTTGGCTGTGGCGAGAAATACGGCGAACCAGAACGACAGGACCAGCCACAACACCGCCGCAGCGGGGCCGAACAGGGTCCAAAAGAAACCGAGATGCGGCGCGTAGAGACCGAAGCCCAAAGCGAGGCCTACGTAGAATGAGGCGCGGGTTGTGGGGAGTCGAACGAGGGCCAACAAGGCGAAGGGGAAACCCAGCATGAACCAGCCGCCGGGCACGAGATAGCCTGCGTGGAAGAAGGCTAGCGCCGCGGAGGCCCAACCCAAAGACGCCAGTGGGCCGATGGCCGGGTGTCGGGGAGGAGGAGGTGCGCGCATGGGCGGGTGGGAAGAAGCGGCGTCTGGGCCGCCGCACTCCAGGACACAGGGGGAGCGATCCGGGTTCGGGGAGTGGTCTTTGGCGGGGTCAGAGGTCGCTGGTCCGGAGCGGGTCATCGGATGGGGATGTGGGTGGGGCGTCGGAGGGTTCCGGGGGGAGACGCGCATGGCGAACTCGGCGGGCCCGTTCGGGGTGAATGGAGGCTGGAGCGGGATCGGCGGTGACGGCTTCGGCGGCGGCGACCGCGGCCGCGTGGGCGGTCAGTTCCTGGAGTTGGTCGAGCAACTGAGTGACGGCGGTGTCCGGGAGATTGGCCCAGACGCGGTCGGCCGCGGCGAAGTAATGGGGGTAGATCTGGTTGAGCAGGTCGGCTCCGGCGGGGGTGATGACGACGCGGTACGCGCGGCGATCGGAGGGATGGGACTCGCGACGGACAAGCAGTCGTCGTTCGAGTCGATCAATCAGCCCGGTCGCGTTGGATCGATGCATGATCAACAGTCGACTTAAGTCCGACTGCGACATCCCTTCGGGGGTTCCATAGAGCAGGTTGAGCACGTTGAACTGGGAAGGGCTGATTTCCCAGCGATCGAAGAAGATACGGCTCGAATTCCAGAGATCTTCGGCGGTGCGCAACAGCTGAATAAGAGCGCGGTAACGCGGGCTGGAATGTCGGTTGTCCGTCACGCATCGATCTATGACAGGCCGATTGTTGATGGGTCAACGATTCATTTGGAGGATGGATGAGGATCAGTCCTGGGTGTTGCGGTGACGGTGATGTCGCCGAGATCCTGGATCGCCCCGGGTTCAGCGCCTTCCGCGGGCGCCGGCACGGTGATCGGGATTTCGGCGATGTCGGGGTGGGAGGTGATCAGTTGCCGCCAACCAATTTGCCGCAGGATGTCGTCTTGGGGGGCGGTCTGGCCCGGACGATCATTCAAGGAGGTGTGGTGGATGCCCAAGAGGTAGTCGCCGGGTGCGAGACCTTCGACGCTGACAAACCGGCCTTCGGAATCGGGAAACGCGGCCACGATGCTGGATCGAAGGTGTTGGAGTCGGTGGATTTCGATGGCGCGATGTTCGGCCTCTTGGGGCGGGAGCTGTTGAAAGAAGGGTCCGAGGTTCCCGGGGGGGAGATTCGGTGAAGCGAAGGTCACCGCGATCCCGGCTGCCCCCACGGGAGTGCCGCCAGGGCCCTGAAGAACGACGCGACCTTTCACCCGCGGTCCGGGATCCGCGATGAGGACCTCCGTGGTGCGACCCGGCTCCACCGTGACCGGTGTCCGGTGGTGGCCGGGCGGGGTATCCGCGATTTGAAGGGAGAGCGTGTATTCTGCCGGTCGAACGGCATCGAAGACGAAGCGTCCTTCGGCGTCCGGTTCGGCCTTGGAGGTGATCATCATGATCAGCGGTAAGTGGAAGGTGGGGACTGGGTCCAACCGGACGCTTTGGTTGGGACGGGCGCGGTCGGCGAGGTCGATGCGGCCTTCGATACGCCCCCAGGCTTGAAGTTGTAGCGCTGCGGGCTCTCCGGGTGCGGGTGGTTTGGCCAGCGCACAGCCTGCCTCGCCGGTGGCGACCAGCCAGGCTCCCGCCGCCTCTGGGGCAAAGCGGAACTGTCCGCTGGCGTCGGTTTTGGCGGAGGGCGTGGTTCCTCCCCGTTGCCTCAGCGAACCTCGGCCGAGGATCATGTGGGTCGTGTTCCCGATCAGTTGGATTTCCAGCCCGACGGCGGGGTCACCGTTGGGTTGCAGGACAGTGCCGTGAATCGCCTTGTTGGCGTCCGCGAGTCGAAGATGGATCTTGAGCGGACTGGTGGGAAAGGATCCGGGCTGAATCGGTTCGTGGAGATAAGGAACGTAGCCCTCAGCCTCGACGCGGAATCGATAAGGCGGGTCGGCGTCCACGAACGCGAGTTGCAGGTCGCCATTCCGGCAGACCTGGGCGTTGCTTCGGTCCCACTTCGGTTCCGGCCACTGCGGTCCCCGATCCGAAGGGATGGCCTTGAATTCCGCGATGGGCCGACCGGATTCCGCGTCGAGCACCCGGCCGTGGATGCGAGGGTAGGGGCCGAGCACGATCTCGTGTTCGGAACCATCGGCAACCACCGAAACGTTTCGGCGTTCGCCCCAGCCGAATTTGGCCACATAGAGCTGAATCGCTTCGTTCCCGGGAGCGTCCCGCCATTCGATGCGTCCGTCGGGTCCGCTCGGGTTCATGGCGAAGTACAACGCTCCGTCCCATGCCTCGGGAATGGCACGGACGCCTTCCACGCCCGCTCCGGAGGGATCGACGACACGAAGGCGAAGGAGGGCGGACGGGGGCAGGACCACATCCACCGGCGGCGAGTCCGAGGCCACCATGACCTGGATGTGCCGCGGGCCATGACCCGGGGCCAGTGCGGTGAAGGCGAACGCGCCTTGTTGCAGGTTGTTCCAGAGAAAGCTCCCATCGTCGCCGGTCTCGACACGGCGCTGGTTCCAATTGTGGGGCGAATGGAGGAGGACCGCTTTGGGGATGGGGCGCCCGAGCGAGTCCGTCACTTTCCCGACGAGCTGAAGCGGTCGATTTAGGGTGGTGATGAGTTCACGGGTCCAGAGCTTCTGCTTTGGGGCGAGGCGTTGAGTGCCGTCGGGATTGGGGGCAAGGCCGGGACCGACCAGGGTGACGAGCGTTGGGGGGAAGTCCGGGTGATGGGCGGTGATCTGAAATCCGGGATGAGCCTTGGGAATCCAGCTGCATGTCCACCGGCCATCTGCACCGGATTGGCCGATGACAATGCCGTCCGTATTGGCGGTGCCGGTGTATTCGGTGCCCGATTCGCGCTGGATGCGTTCACCGCCTGAGAGAAAGTTGAGGCGAAGGTCCGCGTTCGCGACGGGTTGTCCCTCCGGCGACACCAGGGTTCCACCGATGGCTTGTTCGGTGGGTGGAAGCTGCAGGGTGTATTGGTCAGGAATGACGCCGCCGTGATGGGGGTCGAAGCGAACGCAGCGCGGTGTCCGGCCCGGGACCAGGGCACCGACGACCAAAACATAGGTGTTGGTTTTGAAGCGAACCAAGGCGGCGCCGTTGGAATCTGTGCGCTGGCTGGAGAATGCCTCCGGCCAGTTTTCCCAGGAGATGGCGCTCACCTGCACCTCCGCGTCGGGAATGCCCTGGCCTGTTGCGGCGTCGACGACGTTGAGGAGCAGTTCGCGTTGGGATGTGTCTTGGGGTGCGGTGGGGGTGGTGGTCATGGAGGCCGTCTCGGTGGGGGGTGGAACGAGGTCGAAGGTGCCATCGGCGATGGTTTGAGCAACAGGGATGGGCGGGTTGAACCAAATCCCCGCCGGACCGGATTTCGGGACAATGAGAGAGGGGGGACCCGAGGCCCGGAGGGCCGACAGAACGGAAGCCCATTGCGTCAGCCATGGGTGGGTCGTTTTAGGGATTTCAAGCCCCGGAGGGGCGGCGAGAAGCGGTGGCGTTCGGGTTGGTTTTGGGAAACGGACGACAGTCGGCCCATGAACCGGGCAGAGCGGCGGGACGCTCGCCGCTACGGGCGTGTGGTTCACAGAAAGGCGCTTGCTTGATGCGCATCGGATCTGGAGCGCCGCTCGGTTTTCGTCAGGGGGGTGGGACATGAACTCGAATGTCTCCCAGATCGATCGGGTCCTGATCCTCAGGGAGTTTGTCCGACGCGGGAACCCGGAAGGGGATCGCGAGGAACGGGGGGCTCTGCTTGAGCCGCGTCCAGCGCAGGATGTGGCGGATCGTGGGATCTTGGATCCGACCAGGGCCCGACTTGGCGGTCGCGGCGACTTTTGGCAACTCGGGAACCGAATGAACTCCGAGAACGTAGTCTCCGGGGGCCAGTCCTTCCGGAGATTGAAAACATCCATGGCTGTTCGGAAACGCCGAGAGGATTCCCGATCGGAGGTCCTGGATCCGCCGCGTTTCGGCGAGGAGTCGCTCCCGTTCTTCGACGGGCAGCGGATGTCCTGGAAGGGGTCGGGGAGGCGGAGGCAGATCCTGGGCAGCCCAGGTCACCGCGAAGTCTTTCCAATCGCCAAATACCTGCATGCCCGCGGATGCGTCGACGACGAGGCGGCCCTTCACGATGGGGCCTGCCTCGGCGATGCGGATATGGGTGGTTCCCCCGGCAGGGGCGGTCACGGGGCGCCAGTGTTTGGGACGGACCCAGTGCTCTTCGCGGATACCCAAATGCACGGCGTAGGTGCCAGGGTGGACGGTGGGGAACACGAAGCGACCCTCGGAATCGCAGACCGCGGTGGGATTCGCCGGCGCTGTCAAGCTACACGACCGTTCGCCGCGTGGAACGAGATAGACCATCTCGGCCGGGTTCTTGCGTAACCTCCCTTCCACCGTGCCTTCGATCCGGCCCCACGGTTGGAGTCGCAGGGTCAGCGGTTGTCCGGGTTCAGGAACCTTCGATTCGGCGATGCCGAAATCCGCCACGGCGACCACCGCCTCACCGGTGGCTTCAGGAGGGAATCGGAACGCCCCTGCGCCATCGGTTCTTTGATTGGGAAGGTGATCCCCTTCCGGGCCGAGATTGTGGCGTCCGATGTGCCGTTGCGTGCCGGCTGAAAGCAGTCCCACCTCGACATCCACGGCCGGGGTACCGTCGGGGAGCAACACCCAGCCGTGGATGGCCAGGGCAGGGTTGGCGCGGGTCAGGCGGATTTCGAGGGGAGACGTCGCGACCTGCCCAGGATCGAGAGGTCCAAGGACGACGGGCAGGTAATCCTTCGCTTCAACCCGGAAGCGGAATCGATTCGTTTCGCGCGCGACCGGCAGGACGAATGCGCCGTCGTGGCCGTGGTGGGTGTCGCCGCGATCCCAGCGGTCATACTCGTTTCTGGGAATGACCTTGAACGCGGCGATGGGGAGGCCTGTTTCGGCATCGACCACGTGGCCATGGATCTTCGCAGCGGTTTTCAGGGTGATGGTTTGCTCCGAGCCATCCGCGAGGACCTCCCGATCCGGCACTTCGACCCACCCTGGTTTTCCGAGGAAGACTTGGAAGGGCGTGTGTGGTGGGGCGTCGGGCCACTCCACCCGCCCGTTGCCATCCGTCGACCCCTCCCAGACCGGTTGGCATCCTCGGAAACCCACCGGCACCACGAGGACCCCGGGGATTCCGAGTCCCGATGCATCCACCACGCGAAGTCGAAGCGCCTCGGACCGTTGGAGGGGCACCTCGACGGGGGGCGGTTCGGGATGGACTACAAAGCAGGGAAATCCCGGAGCGAAGCCTTGGGCGAGGACCATGGCTCCAAACGATCCTCCACGGAGGCCCTTCAGGGTGAACCTGCCTTCGGAGTCCGTGCGAGTCCGGCGTTCTTCTTGAATCCCATTTTGACTCAGAATCACTTCGGCGTCGGGAACCGGAATCCCGGACGAATCCCGAACCGTTCCAATAACCTTCAGGGGCCGCTCCAGAACGGTTTCCACCTGGCCCAGCCAAAGGCGTTTCGTGGCCTCTGCGCTCTCGGCCCAATCCGGTGTTGGAGCGACACTAGGCCCTGCCATAGAGATCGGGGTAGCGGCGTGGTTCCGGTGGTGCGCACTCAATAGGAAGCCCGGATGATCCTCCGAAATTAGCCGGGTCGACCACCGGCCTTCGGCGTCGGAGCGCGCGACGACGGTCGCCGAGAAGCCCGGAGTGCCCGTGTATTCGCGCGGGGGTTCACGGTCGGAGTGATCGCCACCTGAGAGGAAAAAAAGCCGTATCTCGGCGTTTGCGACCGGAAGCCCGTCCGGTGACCGGAGGACGCCTCCAGCGGAGCGCTCATTGGGAGGTAGCCGCAGGACATACGACTCCGGGATTCGGTCGCCCCGGTTGGGATCCCAGCGCACGCAGCGTGGCGTCCAGCCAGGGAGGAGGGCGCCCACCACGAGGTGATCGAGGTCTTCCTCGAGGCGGATCCGTGTTTCGCCCTGGTCGTTGGTGGGTGGGCCAGGAAGAATCTGAAGTGGTGTGGGAGAGGGTCGTTTGCCCAGGCGGCACACGATTTCGGCGCCGCAAAGGGGTTGGTGGCTCGAGGCGTCGATGACGCGCAGAACGAGTTCGTGGGCGGGCATCGACGTTTGGACAGAACGGCGAAGCAAACCTCACGCGATGACCGACAAATTGTTCCGGCGCCGGTTCATTAAAAGCGTCGTTCCGAAATTGGCCTGGTGTCTGCCCATGTACCCGGCACAGCGGCGACGCTGGAATTCGTAGCGGCGGGCGTCTCGCCTGCCGTAGAGCCGGGCATCTTGCCCGGCGGAGCGCGGGGCGGGCTACGTGCAGTTTGGAGAGGCTTCCGGGGGGCGGGACGCCCCCCCTCTACGGCAGGCGAGACGCCCGCCGCTACGGACGCGTGATCCGCGGACAACGCAGAGTTCAAAACCGCCCGGCACTCGCTCCATGAACCACAGGAGTGAAGGCTCTCACGACTTCGGCCGGCGGTCGTCGATCGGTTTCTCGGCTTGGATCTGGTTGGACTCGGTGGTGATGGGGCCGGCTTTTTCTTCGATGCGAATGCCGGTGGTTTGGCGGCGTTCGCCAGCGGGACGGGTGTCGCGAATGGTGTTGTTGCGCAGAATCAGGTCCCGGGTTTCGCCCCGGACCCGGATGCCGGCGGCGGGTTCCTTGGCGCCGTTGTTTTCGATGAGGTTGTCCTCGATGCGGTTGCGGTGGCCGGCCATGCCTTCGGATTCGTTGCGGAAGAAGATGCCGTCGGCGGCATTGGCCAGGACGCGATTGTTCTGGATGAGGTTGTCGGTGTCCTTGTGGCCGATGGAGATGCCGAAGCGGCCATTGCCTTCGAGGGTGTTGCCGGAGAAGACGCCTTCCTTGACCCGCCAGCAGAGGAACAACCCGTCCTCGCCGTTGCGGCGGGCGATGTTGTTTTTCACGACCGGTCGCTGGGAACCGGAGCCGGGATGAAAGCCGAGCGACGCGTTGCCTTCGGAGATGCAATCGGTGACCTGAACGTCGTTGCTTTGCTGGAACGAGACGCCGTCGCCGTTGTAGTGGCGGATGACGCAGCCGGTGATGACCGCGCCGTGGGAGCGGTAGAAGAAGATCCCGGCGCCACGGCAGCCGTTCAGGTGGATGTTGTCGGCCTTGGAACCTTCGATGGTGAGGTTCTCGATCCGCGCGCAGTCCGCTTCGTAGCCGCTGATGACCGGGAAGACCGTGGCGGCCTGGGCGCCGTTCTCGACCATACAATCGGCCATCAGGGGGCGGCTCACCGAGAAGGTGTTGCCATTGCGGCCGGTGATGCGTCCGACGGTGGTGTGGAAGCCTCCGGCGTTCTTGTCCCAGACGGTAATTCCGGCGCCGACGTGGAACCCGTCGGAGTTGGTCAGGGTGACCTGTTCCTCACCGAAATCGCCGTCGAGGGCGAGGGCGGAGACGACGGAGGGGGCTTTGCGGAGGATGGTGGCGTCGCCTTGGCCGCGCACGGTGACGTGGGGTCGGAGATGGAGGGAGTCCCGCATCAGGAACTCGCCAGGGCCGATCTCGACCGTGCCGCCGCCCAGGCCGGCGACGTAATCGACGGCGGCTTGGAGGACGACGTTGTCGGCGCCGGAGAGGGAGGCGGAGGAGCCGGGGGTACCGACGGTGACGGTGGCGCGGTCGGTCATGGTGCCGTGCATGGCCTTGGGCAAGTGGCGATGGGCGGGTGTCATCGCGTCGATGGCCTGGCTTGGGGAAGGGAGCAGCAGACCGGTGACGGCCAGGAGACGGAGGAGGGAAGGGCGCATGGCTGATTGGGTATAACAGAGCCTTGCTTTCGGGCGAGCGGGATTCCGGGGGACGGGACGTCCCGAGCATGTAGCGGCGGGCGTCTCGCCTGCCGTAGAGCCGGGCATCTTGCCCGGCGGAATGTGCCGAGGGACCTCGCGTTGCTTGGACTTGATTTCCGGGGGGCGATACGCCCCCCTCTACGGCTGGCGGGACGCCCGCCGCTACGGAAATCACCCCTTATGCCCGGTTCACGGGTGGTGTCATGGCGCCATGAACCGAGGGTTTCCAGCGACGCGGTGACGGCCGTTAAAAACCTCCGCTGGCGCGGCTGCGGTCTCTGCCTATACTCCGCACACGTATTAATTTGAGGACATGAGCAACGTGCCGCACATCCCCGCGATTCGGTTGGGTCGGAACTATGAATCCCTGGACAAGGTGGAGGTCAAAGACCACCGGTCCGGGGCCGTTTTGGCGACGGTTTCCCAGGTGAATGGGGGCATCGTCAAACGGGACATGGCCAAGATCGGGACGGCGCGGGAGTGCTTGAGAGGCTTCACGGTGGAGCAGTTGATCGAACGCTCCTCCAAGGCCGGGGAACTGTTCCTGAATGGCACGTTGCCGCTCGGGGACCAGGGGCACACACAATCGCCGCAGCAGTATGTGGAGACATTGAGCCTTACGAGCGGGCTGCCGCACGTGATGGTCCGGCGGAACATGTCCAAGATCCATTATGCGCTGACCCACATGCCATTCGTATTGAACGGCCTGTCGCGCGGGTTGGATCTGTCCGTGCTGGACAAGGGATTTGGGGAACAATTCGGCACCAAACTGAGCTTCATGCCGACCTGTCAGGCGCTGGGATTGGTGATGCCGAGCAATTCGCCGGCGGTGAATTCGCTCTGGATTCCGGCCATCGCCTTGAAGACGCCGGTGGTGATCAAGCCGGGCAAGGAGGAGCCATGGACGCCGTACCGATTGATCCAGGCCTTCATCGCCGCGGGCGTGCCGGCGGAAGCGTTTGGTTTTTATCCCACCGACCACGACGGGGCGGCGACGATCCTGAACCAGTCGGGTCGCGCGTTGATCTTCGGCGACAAGTCGACGACGCAGCAGTACGCGAGCAATCCGGCGATTCAGATTCATGGACCGGGTTGGAGCAAGATCCTGGTGGGCGAGGACTGCATTGAGAACTGGCGCGACTACATCGACGTGATGGTGAGTGCGATCAGCGACAACGGCGGGCGATCGTGCATCAACGCGAGTGCGGTGGTGGTGCCCCGGTATGCGGCGGAAATCGCCGATGCGTTGGCGCAAAAACTGGGGCCGGTGGGGCCGACGACGCCGGAAGACGAGAATGCGCGGCTTTCCGGCTTCGCCAATCCGAAGATGGCGGATTACATCGACGGCCAGATTGATGAAGGGCTGAAGACACCGGGAGCGGAAGACGTGACGGCGAAGTACCGTGGCGGTCCGCGCAAGGTGGTGTTCGAGGGCGGGACGTACATGCGGCCGACGATTGTGCGCTGTGATTCGTTCCAGCATCCGCTGGCGAACCGCGAATTCCTCTGCCCGTACGCGAGCGTGGTGACGGCGTCGCCGTCCGAGGTGTTGCACCAGATCGGCTACACGCTGGCCTGTACGGCGATCACCAAGGACCCGGCGCTCATCGCGAAACTGGAGGCTTACCCGGAGATCGAACGGTTGAACATTGGACCGCTCTCGACCATGGCGATCTCCTGGGACCAGCCGCACGAGGGCAACATGTTCGAGTTCCTCTGGAAGCGACGTTCCATCGAGCGCGCCTGGTAAGGGCCGGCCGGGTCAGTGGCGTACCGTTCGAAAATAGCGGGCGCCACTGGACGCTGGGACGATCACTGACCCGACGTCCGTGTTGAACAGCAGGTTGGTTCGGATCGGAGTCCACTGGGACAAATCCTCGCTGGCCTCCAGAACCAGGCGCGAGCCGGGTGCGCCGCGGAGCCGGAGTTGCCACTGGCCATCGGTTCGCGACTCGATCGCGAGGCTCTGCGGAAACAACAGCCGATCCCGGATGGACACCGTGGCGCTGGCCAGGCCGACGCCGTAGTTAGGATGGGGCAGGATGCGCAGGGTGACCTCTTCGTTCGATTCCTCGACGGCGTCGGCGATCGGTCGGACCGGAATGAGGACAGTGTCCTCGTTGGCGGCGAAGGAGACAGTGGTGGGCAGAGGTTCGAAATCGGCGCCCGGCGTGGCGTTTCCCGACACTTCCAGCGACACCGTCAGCGGCACGTCCACCGCTCCGCCGCGGGACAGTTGAAAGAAGCTTTCCACCAGCGGTTCCTCCAAGGCGATGAGTCCGCTGGCCGTGATCGACACGGTGTGCGGGGTGAAGGCGTCGTCGTCGAGGATGACGATCTCGGCTTCGGAACCTGAATCGAGGACGTAGTCCGGACGCGTCTGCACCCAGTAACTCGTTCCGTCGATGTCGGCGATCTCCCAGCCGGGAAAGTAGACAAAGAAGGGGTTGCCGCTGGCGTCGGTGCGGGTGAATTGGGCGGTTTCGGCAAGGGACAAGCTGAGGATTTCCGATGGTTCGCCCACCGAATCGTCGAGGATGGGGAACTCCAGAGTCGCCGTGGCGCTGCCGGCCGGGATCACCAGCCGATCGAGCATGGGGCGCACATAATCGGTGGAACCCGAGGCGGTGCCTCCAAGGCGGAACAGCACGGTGAGGGCGTGGTTCGTGGGGCCGGTTCGGTGGAGGGTGAAAAGCTGGGTGAAGCCTGCGGATTCGGGGACGGTGGCTGGCGCCTGGACCGAGACGCGAGGCAAGGCTGTGGCCGTGAAATCGAATTCCGTCACGTCGTTCGTCCCCAGTTCCACCGGGGGTTTGCGTGGCACCACGTGATCCGGGTGAAAAGCGCTCAAGGTGTGACGCCCCGGAGGGAGTCCTGTCAGCGTGTACGCGCCGCGGTCGTCGGTCCACGTCTGGGCCAATGGCCCCGCGGGGCGTTCAGGATTCCTGGGGCCGCTGAAAATGCGCACGCCGGGGACGGGGCGTCCGAGATCATCGGTGACTGTTCCGAGCACGCGCGCGGTGTCGGGGGAACCGACGCGGAGCGCGAGTTGGGCGTGGGCGACGCCTCCCCGCATGTCGGAGATAGTCACGCGAACGGTGTGATCGCCGGGCTCGGACCAGGAGACGTTCACGCTGGCGACGGAACCGGCGGTTTCGGTTTTGCCCTCCGAAAGATCCCAGTCATAAGCCAGCGCGTCCCCGTCGGCATCGAGCGCGGTAGCGTTGAGCATGACAGTTTCACCGGGAACGGCTTCCAGCGTGCTTGCGGTCAGGGTCACCTGAGGGAGGCTGTTCGAAGGGAATCGTCCGCGGACGGCGACCAACTCGACCCAAGTGGTGTCGGCGTCGATTCCCTGGGCGATGGGGGTGATGTGCACGACGGTGACGCGATCGGAGAAGGTGCGTCCCAGCGGGACGAGGGCATCGGCGTTGAGATTGGGCGAGGCCGGGGTGCCGTCGAGGAGCAGGGAGGAGCCAAAGCCCGGGGAAGGATCGATCCAGCGAACGAGGACGCCGGATGGGGAAACCAGACCGTTGCGAAGCGTTGGGAGTTCGACGGTGTAGTCGCGTGCTCCGGAAGGACCGTTGCGAGGGCCTTGGATTCTCAGTTGCCGTGGGAATGTCTGGGGCGGGTGTTGAGTGTGGGTGCCACCGTGGATGCGATAGGTGTGACGGCCTGGAGGGACGGTGATGGAGGCGGTGGCGGGCAGCCAACCGAGGTGCTCCTTGTAAGCGGCGCTGAAGTCCTCATCCCCGCTGCCCATGATGTCCCAGGGATCACCGTACTCCATCGGAGTTCCTGGCCCGATGATGGTGTCGTGACTTGCGCCGCTTTCGGGATGGGTAGGAATCGTCTTGGGATCGGGCAGGGAGGGGTAATTGGACGGCAAGGGAGGGCTGCCCAGGGAGAATCCGGGGCTCGAGGTGTCCCAGAAATTCGCGTGGGAGAGCCCGAGGTTATGACCGAGTTCGTGCATCAGGACCCATGCACCGGGGATTTGGACTTGGGCGCCGCGTTCACCGAGCCGGGCATTGCCACCGGCGAAGCCTTCGACGCCGCTGTGGCGGACGATTTCCAGATCATAGTCGCGGTAATCGAACCCTGCGGCGATGCCCGCCTGCCGGGCGTCGTCGATGAATCGGTCGAAGCCGTTGGGACCGGTGTAGATGGTTCGCGGGGTGCTGAGCGGCAGGACGGTGGAGACGGTGTAGGTGAAGCCAAAGGAGCCGAAGGACATGCGACGAAACCAGGCGTCCGCTGTGGCGAGGTCCGTTTCGGCTTCGGTGGTGGAAACCGGATCTTCCCGGTCATCGGGGAAGCGGATGCGCAGAACGAGGACCTTTTGGATGCCGGTGGTTGCGACGCCGCTCCGGGCGGAGGCTGCGAGCTGCGGGGTCGAGCGGGAGGCAACGCTGCATCGAAAGCCGGGTGGAGCGCTCAGGGTGGGAGGCAGCTGAATTGCGGTGCCGTGGCTGGGAGACGGGGCGAGCGCCCCGAGAACGACGACGAGTCGGGCGATCTGCCGTAGGGCCAGAGAAAGCGGAGAGAAGGCAACCTTCACGGGAGCAAGGTGTTTGCAGGAGCCACCCGGCGCGATACCACGATCGGGGTATGGGTCGGGACGGCGTGTGCGGCGCGGGGCTGGGGTGGAGGGGCTGCGACTGGGGTGGGTGAAAAGAAAGAGGCGGGCTACGGAGCCCGCCTTGGGTGGGTGTTCGGTGAAAGCGTGGTCTGGACAGGCGATCAGGCGCCGAGCTTCTTTTTGGCTTCCTCGGGGACTTCGACCTTGGTGGTGCCGACGTCTTTGAACTCGTGGGTGGTGGTGCGGGCCATGTCACGATCGCCATTGCGGCCGGCGATCGTTCCGGAGACCTGGACCTGCATTTTCACGAGAGCACCGTCCTTGAGCCAGTATTTGACGGAGCCCTTGGCATTCTTGACCTCCGGCCCCTGGCCTTGTCCGCCGGGGCGACCGCGGCCGAAGGAGAGCATTTCTTTGGCGGCTTCGGGGGTGAGATCGCCGGCGATGGCGCCGTCGGAGGCCTTCAGTTCGGTGGTCTTGGTGGCGAGTTTGGCAGCTTCGGCGGCGGGCAGGGCGGTACGGAGCAGGAGGGCACCGCGCATGCCACCGCCACGACCGCCGCCGCCGGCCTGGGCTGCGGCGCGCAGATCCTCGGCGGTTTGCCATCCGGAATCCGTTTTCACGACGCCTTTGTCGCCCTTGAGCACGGCCATGGTGGTGTTGCCTTCGCGTTCCTGGGACACGACGGCGTAACCGCCTTTGTCAGCCTTGCCGGTGACGACGCCTGGGGCGTTTTGGGCGCCCTCGATTGCGGTGGTGGTGGTCCAGGTGTAGCAGGGGGCGTCGGCGAGTTTGGTTGCGGCGGCCTGGATGTCTTCCTTGGGGCCGGCGTACGCGCAGAGGGCCAGGAGCGAGGCGAGGGTTGTGATGATGGGGGATTTCATGCGGTTGTTCGTTGAGCTTTGTGAACGTGTGAAGCGTTCCCTGCGTTTGGCGGGCGCCGCCCGATGCAGGGCGCCTGAAAAGCGCTCTCCGGGTGAATCGGCGCGGGCCGGTGGGGAGGGACTTGGGTGCAGACGGCGTCCTGGCCGGGGCGGTTACCTGAATTTTTGGTAGCCTGTATTCGACGGTGGTCGCGGGGGCCTTGGGTGGGCCAGTGGAACGGTGGTTTGGGAAGATTTTGCGGGGTGGAGGGCGATGCGATGCACGAAGCGTTGCCTACGCAATACATCTATTGACGCTCCGCGGTGAAGGTGTCCCCATGCCACAGCCGGTGCCTTGGCGTGAAGCCGCCCCGGCCACCATTGCTTTATGCTCAGGATTATTTTTGTGCGAGCGGCTGTCTTGGTCGTGATGCTGAACCTGTTCGCGGAAGCGAGGGCGCAGGAAACGGTGCCGCGGCGTCCGGCGCCGCCGCGTGCGCTGACGCGGGTGCCGGTGGCTGGGGTGCGCCTGCCGTTGATGGCGTTTGTGGATGAGAAGACCCAGGATCGGCATGGCAAACTTCTGGCCGAATGGGCGGTGGAAGTGGCGAAGGAAGGCACCTTCGCGGTGGAGTGGGTGCGCCGGCCCCGGGTGGAAACCTGGACCTCGGCGAATCGGGTGGAAGCGGTGATGGGCATGCTGAAGAAAGTCCAGGAACGGAAGCCGGCGGCGGTGATGCTTTGGGGGGCGGTGGGCTGGGTGGCGACCGGAACATACGACCCGGACGGGCATGGCCCGAGAGTCGCTTGGACCGACCTTCCATTCGCCTCGGACCAGACGACATGGACGGACACCAACCATTTCAACATCACCTACCCTGTGGCGCTGGGTCACAACATACCTGGGGACGGCCGATGGGATCAGTTGTTTGACACGGAGGCGGAGATTCGGGCGAAGCGAAGTGTGGGACGGGTGGACTTCAGCAACCTCAAATCGACCCGTGCGGCGTCGAACGTCGAGGAGGACCAAGCCATGGACGACTACCTGCGCCGCAACCTGGCGTATCGGCGGGGGCTTGGGTTCTCGAACGAGGTGGTGTTTGTGGGATCGCTGGTGTCTCCGGTGAACAAGGCCTGGATCCGGACGAACATCGTGGGGCGACCGGTGAGGGACACCGGCCCGATTGATTTCAAGAAGCCCTACCCGGTTGCAGGGCAGCGCCTTTTTACGATGTACACCTCGGTGGTGCCGTACCTGCGGGAGGGTTTTCGGGACACCGCGGGGACCATGACCTCGACGCTGTGGACGGTGTTGTACAAGAGCTTTGCGGGGGATCCGTGGAATGTGGCGGAAACTCAGCGGCAGTACTTGCAGCAATCGCTGGTGGTGACCTTCGGGGGGCGGCATTGGCTGCCCAACGGGGCGACCGTCCACGAGGCGTTCCTGCGGCATTCCTACCCGGGCCTGGCGTACCTGGTCGCCGAGGATTCCCTGATGGGGGACGTTACGCTGCCGTTGAAATGACGCGAACCGAGCGACGAAACGCTTACAGCCGGGTGAGCCGCACCCGGACGCGGGAGGGCTTGGGGGATCCGGAGGGCGGGCGGTGCGGGGTGGCTTGGTAAGCGATGGCGCCGCAGGCCAGTGTGCCGCCCACGAGCACGGCGGCGGCGGCCAGGTAGAACGCCAGGGGACGCTGAACCCAGGGGCCGAAGGCCATGGCGCCGGCGAAGACGATCAGGAGGACGTCGACCACCAGCACGAAGTAGAGGCCACCGCGTCCCGGGGGGCCGGGCGGTTCCGGGGGTGGGGGCGGGGTGTACGAGGGCCCGAACCGAGGCAGGCGCGAGCCGGGCGTGGGCTTTTCCGGGTGGGCCGGGTTGGTCGACGGAGTTCCGCCCGCGGAGGAGAGAATGGGTGCTGCGGGCGGAACCGGATTGTCGGCTGGCGCGGGTGCAGCCTGGTGGACCGGGTCAGGCGCGGGCGCCGGAGTGTGGTGGGCAACAGGCAATCCTCCATCGACGTTGCCGGCTTCGGCGGGCTCGGTGGCAGCGGCGCGGTTCACCGCACGCGCAGGACGGGCGTGGTGCAGCAGGTCGCCCAGACCGCGGCCAAGAGCTTTCCGAGACACGGTGGGAGGGGCTAGCCGAGGAATGCCTGATGGAGAGCGCGGACTGCCTGCTCGCCATGGGCCAGCTGGATCACGACCGAGATCTTGATCTCGCTGGTGGAAATCATGTCGATGTTGATCTTTTCCTTGCCGAGGACCTCGAACATGCGGCCGGCCACGCCGGTGTGGCTGCGCATGCCGACGCCGACGATGGAGACCTTGCCGATGCCTTCATCCGCCTGGACATCCAGGAATCCGATGGTGGGCCGGATATCGTCGAGCACCTTCCGGGCTTTGGCCAAGTCGGGTTTGTCGACGGTGAACGAGATGTCCGTCGCGGGGGAGCCGCCGGAATGGCTGGCGCTCTGTACGATCATATCGACGTTGATGGCGGCGTCGCCGAGATGGCGGAAGATGCCGGCCGCCATGCCAGGCTGATCGGGCACGCCGAAGACGGTGAGCTTGGCCTGGTTTTTATCGAGCGACACGCCGCGGATGACGACGTCTTCCATGTTGCGGGTTTCTTCCTTCACGATGGTTCCCGGATTGTCATTGAGGCTGGAGCGTACTTCAAAGATCACACCGAACTTCTTGGCAAACTCGACCGACCGCAATTGCATGACCTTGGCGCCGGCGCCGGCGAGTTCGAGCAGTTCGTCGTAGGCGATTTCATCGAGCTTGCGGGCGGAGGGCGCGATGCGGGGATCGGCGGTGTAAACGCCGTCCACGTCGGTGTAAATCTGGCACAGGTCCGCCTTGAGTGCGGCGGCGAGGGCGATGGCGGTGAGGTCGGAGCCGCCGCGTCCGAGGGTGGTGATCTCGCCTTCGGCGGTGCGGCCCTGGAAGCCGGCCACGATGACGACATTACCTTCGTCGAGCAGTTCGTGGACCTGGCTGGGGGAGATGTTCTGGATCTTGGCCTTGGTGTGGACGCCGTCGGTGACAATGCCGGCCTGGGCACCGGTGAGGGAGACCGCGGGAATGCCGGCTGCGTGCAGGGCGATGGCGGCGAGCGCGATGGTCTGCTGTTCGCCGGTGGCGAGGAGCATGTCCATTTCGCGTTCGCTCGGGAGGTGGGTGATGTCCTTGGCGAGCTTGATGAGGCCGTCGGTGACCCCGCTCATGGCGGAGACGACAACGACCAGCTTATCGCCGCGGGCGCGGTATTCGGCGACGCGACGGGCGACGTTCTTGATGCGGTCCGTGTTCCCGACGGAGGTGCCGCCGTACTTCTGGACAATCAGGGCCATGGGATAATCCGCGGCAGGGGGACGGGCCGTTCAGCTCACGGCCAGTTGAACGTCCCCGGGCAGCGGGAGGGCCAAGCCTGACCTGTGGGAGCCATGCCCGTGAAGAGGAAAAAGGCGGGTCTTCGCCGTGGCGCGCGTGGCTGGATTTTGGCATGCTGCAACCGTGCGTCCCTTGTCGATCCTCGGATGGCTGGCTGTTTTGGTCCTGGCCGGGGGGTGTGCTTCGCCGGTGTCCGGCCATAAGATTTCGTGGCGGACCTTGTCCCGTGGATTGACCAGCGGGTTGACCGAGCCCCGGCGTGAGGTCATCCGGGAGGAGGTTGAATTCCTCAAGCTCTGGGCGGAGCACGCGTCGGACGTCAACCGGCCGGCTCTTCCGCCCGAGGTGGATTTCGACAAGGAAATGGTGGTGGTGGTTGCGATGGGCAATCGGCCGACGGGCGGCTATCTGACGGAAGTCGTGGATATGGAACTGAAGGGGCGAAAGCTCAAGGTTCTGGTCGGCGAGCGGGAGCCCATCCCCGGGGTGATCCAGGTGCAACGGGTGACCCAACCGTTCCAGTTTGTGGCTCTGCCCATGGTGACCGGCCGGATTGAATTCAGAACCGTGCGGGAGGCCGCGAAACCGGTCCGACGATCCAGGGAACGGGAAACCGACGGGGCGAACGGGACAAGCTCCACGCGGTCCGCAGGTCGATCCTCCGAGCCGGCGACATCACCGCGGGGCGCCGTGAAATAGGCCGGGGTCGGGGGTGCAGTACTGGGGTTTTGGAGGGTGTGCGATGGGCTGTTCTCCAAGATTCAAATGCTGTTTAAAATGTTGATCATTATTGGTTTGCATGAAAGTTAAATCTTCAATCCAGACCGAGGAAGACGCTCTTCCGGAAAGCGGGCTCAAGGGGATTGTCGTCTCGCGTCAACGCCAGCGGCAGCTGGAGATCGCGTTGTTTTCGGGAAGCCTCACCTCGGTGCCCAGCCGAGCCTATCTGCTGGGGTTGTTCGAGGGCGTGGCGCCAGCTGGGGCGGCATATGCGGTGGACGCGCTGATGGGGCAGGCGGTCAGTGATTTTGTTCGACGCCGTATGCTCAGCGGCCGCCTGGGAGAGATTTTCGTCATGCCCAAAGGACGGTCTTTTGTGTTGGCGGATCATGTGATTTTCGTTGGCTTGGGTGCATTTGATCGATTCCAGGGTTCCCTGGCTGGCACGGGAGAGGACGCGATGAGGTTGGTCTGCGAAAGTGTGGTGAGGACCTGTCTGCACGCGAACATCGAGGAATTTGCGACGGTTCTGATGGGGGGATCCGCCGCTTCTGGAACCGAGCAGGCGGTGGGAGTTTTTACCCGCAGTTTTCTGGAAGCCTTGAAGGCTGCGGACCCGCTGCGTCGGATTCGAAAAGTGACGCTCTGCGAAAACGACACGAAGCGGATGGATGAGATCCGCGGCGAATTGCTGCGTTTGGCGACGACCGAAATGTTCGAGGATGTGGAATTGGAATTGGGGGATCTGCCGGTGCCCCGCGCGAAGGGTCCCGAGGTGGTGGTGTCGGAGGAAGGGTCCGCACGTCGTCCGGGGCCAAGTCCGATCTATTTGCTGACGAGGATGTTTGAATCGGGGCCTGAACGGACCGGAGGACCGCGGGTTGGGACGGGGGCGAAGAAGAAACGCGGCGCCAGGGACTTTGAACTGGAGACGTCGCTGTTGCTGCCCGAGAGCAAGGCGGCGATCCTGACGATTCGGCGTCAGGTCACCGCGGCGAGCAAGGATGCCGTGCTTTCAAAGATCGGGGCCGGGGGGTTCTCGGAAAAGGTTTTGGAGGAGATTGGGACCGGGCTTGTGGATCTGACCTTTGAGGAGAACACCCGGCAGGACGTCTTTCGGCGCGTTCGCAAGTATCGGGGGCGACCTCTGGTGGTGGTGCATGATCCCGTGGCTTCCCAGCTACCCTGGGAGGCCATCCGGTTTGGCGACTGGCGGCCGGCGTTGGAGGGAGGGATTTCCCGGCAACACCTGGACGCCAACCTGTCGATCGCCAAGTGGATCGAGGAACGCCGGGTGCAGCCGACGCTGGAGGTTCTGTTGATCACCAATCCCACCGAAGACCTCGAGGGAGCCGAGGCCGAAGGTTCGAGGCTGAGGGACCTCTTGAGCAGCGTGGCCAGGGTGAGCCTGACCGAGCGAAGGGGCGATGCGGCCACCCGGGAACAATTGCTGCAAGATTTCCGGACCGGCCGGTTCGATGTGGTTCATTATGCGGGGCATGCGTTCTTTTCGCCCGACCACCCAGGGCGCTCAGGGCTGTTGTGTGCTGGTCGGCAGGTTCTGAGTGGCGTCGATGTCGCCGGCTTGAGCCATTTACCCTCCCTGGTTTTCTTTAACGCCTGCGAAGCGGGGCGGATCCGGGGGACGCCGACCACGCGACCGGGGGCTGCTCGATCCCGAACGGCAGTGCGGGCGAGTTCGAAACTTCCAGCGGTCGACAATCTGAGCGTGGCTGCCGCTTTCATCCGGGGAGGGGTGGCAAATTTCCTGGGAACCTATTGGCCGGTCGGCGATGGCGCCGCCGAGATCTTTAGTCGCCACTTTTACCCGGCCCTGGTGCAGGGCTGCACCATGGGGGAAGCGATCCTGAACGCTCGGAAGTCGGTCGAAAAACAGGGGTCCGCCGATTGGGCAGACTATGTTTTTTATGGAAACCCCGATTTTGTACTAAAGACGAAATAGGACAAGAGCATCGGGAAACGAGGTGAAACCGGGACTGTTGGGTGGTTGCCAGGGGTTCCGCCTAGTGAATTCCCTGAGTTCCGATTTGACACGAGGGGGTGCGGTCTCTTTTTCTTTCCATGCTTTTTGTCGTACCAAAACCCAGAGTCGTACTCCAACCCCGCTCCACCCTTGAAAACCACCCCACTCGTCATGGTCGGTGCTGTTCTGGCAGCGTCGATGTCCCCGATTTTCGCCGCCGGTTCGATTGTTTCCACGGGGACGGATGCGCCTCCGACAACGCTGGGGCTGTATACGCTGACGCCGTTTCCGCTCGGCTATGATGATCCGAGGACCGGGTGGGTGACCGAAGTGCCGTCGCCGCTGGGTGGGAGCGTGGTGTTTAGCGAGGCGATGGAGATTCTGCAGATTGGTGCGGGGTGGAGCACCTGGAGCCATGGATTTTTGGGGGATGTTTACGCGGTTGATCTGAACATTCTCAACGCCAACAACCAGTACTCGGTGACGCTTGAGTTGCCTCCCAAGACGGGGGCGTTTTTGTTTTACGCGGAACCGGCCTTCGACGGGTTGTTCACCATATCGGCCTCACTCGACGATGGGACGTTGTTGAGTCAGGAAATCGAGGGGCTGAGTGGAGCGGCTGGATTTGGTTTCACCGCACCGAAAGGTGCCTCGTTGTCATCGATTGTCGTCCTGAGCGAGATCCCGAACGTGGATTTCGCCATTGGCGAGTTCAACATCGCCCGAACCATTCCATTAATCCCCGAAGCAGGAACCACCGTAGCCGGCCTGCTGGCGCTGGGGCTTGTGGTGGTTCCCGTGGCTCGGCGTTTCAGTATGAGGTGCTAGAGCGGACCTGGTTCGCTCATCCCAATGACCGGACGCTCTACCTGCCGGAAGCGTCTTTTCGCCCGAAGCCAGAACGAGCCAACGCCGGCTGTTCTGGCGAGCATTGTTTTCGATTCATGTAGCGGCAGGCCTGGGAACGGCTATCGCCGGTGGTCTTGCGGGCCACAACTCTCCCTGTGTTTCGCTGGTTCAGTCGGCGTGCCGGGCTTTCTGCAAGTCGGTTTCCTTCTTGATTCCGCACGGTTGCCAAGGAATCTCCCTCGAAGTTCGAAAGTCTCGTGTGGTGAACGTTGCCTGGGTTTCCAGACGACGTGCCCAGGCTTCCGAGGTGCCGCGACCTGGAATTGATCCCCAACCCAACCCTACCCACCCATGTCTCTACGCTCGTTGGTTTTGATTGCGGCGTTATCATCTGGTTTCCTGGCTGGCCTGGCTCCGGCGCACGGCGCCGTTCCTGAGGCGGTTTTGGCCAGGCCGGCACTCCAAAAGATCCATCCCAGCCTGCGGGCACCAGGAGTTCAGGCGAATGTTCTGATCCGCCTGGAGGACCCGCCGCTGGTGGCGCGATTGGGCAGGAACGCCAAACAACTCGGCTATAAGCTCAGCCGGAATGAACAGATGGCGTATGCCCGGCGGCTGAGGGCCAAGCAAGTCGAGGTGGCCAAGCGAATCCAGGCCGGCGGAGGGCAGGTGGTGGGTTACCTGACCGCCTCCCAGAATGCCGTTCTGGCGGTGCTGAACACGGATTTGCTGCCGGCGATCTCCGAGCTCGTGACCGTCTCGGTCATCCGGCCGGTGATCGATTCCCAGATTCAGCTGGTTTCCACGGTGCCGCACATCGGGGCCACCTCGCTTCATGAGAATGGGGTCACCGGTGAGGGCATCCGCGTCGCGGTCCTCGACTCGGGCATCGACTACACCCATCGGAATTTCGGTGGTCCGGGAACGACGGCCGCCTACGCCCAGGCCTACGGAACGGCTCCCGCCGATCCATTGAACACCACGCGCAACGGGCTTTTTCCCACCGACAAGGTCATCGGCGGATGGGATTTTGTCGGTGAAGTCTGGCCGAATGGGATCGAGGGAGATGAAGGGCCCATCGAACCGGATGAAGACCCGATCGATTTCGGCACGCACGGGTCCCACGTCGCGGACATCATCGCCGGGGCAAGCACGGACGGAACCCACAAGGGTGTGGCACCGGGCGCCAAGCTTTACGCCTTCAAGGTGTGCAGCGCGGTTTCCACGGCCTGCAATGGTTTTGCGATCCTCCTGGGACTGGATGCCTGTCTTCACCCGGATGATCCGGCGTTGAGTTTGGATGCGAGCAGCGACGGTCAGCTCTTCTCCATCGTCGAGAATCCTGTCGACGTGATCAACATGTCGCTGGGTTCGGGCTACGGGCAGATCCAGGACGACAAGGCGTATGTGGTTCAGTTGCTCTCGGATTTTGGCATCACCGTGGTCACCGCGGCAGGCAACGACGGCGATCGTCCGTATGTGCTGGACTCGCCCAGTGTCGCGCCGGGGTCGATCAGCGTGGCGGAGACCCAGGTTCCCGGATCGAAGGCGTTCACCCTCAGGCTGACCGCGGCAAGCAATCGGGGCGGAGTGGGAACGCTTCAGACCATTCTGAATACTGCGGACATTGCGTGGGCGCCGGTCGATCAGGCCGTTCAAGGTGCAGGCCTGGTGTTGGGACGCGGATGCCCGGGCGATGACTATCCGGTGTCGGATTCCGAAATCGCCGGCAAAGTCGCCGTGGTGGAGCGCGGGCTCTGCTCGGCCAGTGAGAAGATCGATCGCGCGGCCCGCGCCGGCGCTGTGGGGGTTGTCATCATCAACAACATCGCCGGCGATCCTCCGACCTTCAGCCAGGGCGCTGGGAGCGTGTTTGTTCCGAGCCTGGTGGTAGCGCGAACCGACGGGTACATGCTGCGGTCGCTGCTGGGACGGTCTCCGCGCGCGCAGATTTCTTTCGGGCCTTCCCTCTTCACGCCGCTGGTCGGGAGCATGGCGAGTACGTCCTCCCGCGGTCCAAGCGTGTCGTTTCAAACGATCAAGCCGGACATCGGAGCGCCGGGGGCGTCGGTGTCTGCAGAAGCTGGAACGGGAGCAGGAGAAACACCGTTTGGCGGGACCTCCGGCGCGACCCCGGTGATAGCGGGAGCGGCGGCTTTGCTGCAGAGCGCATCGCTGGAGGAGTCCGGTCTGTATTGGGCGCCCTGGGCGATCAAGGCACTGCTGATGAACAACGCCGAGCCCAACATTCTGGTCAATCCCGTTTCACAACCGGGGATCCTGGCTCCGATCACCCGGGTGGGCGCGGGCGAGGTGAGGGTGGATCGGGCGCTGGAAGCCAAAGCCTTCGCCGTGGTGGTCGAGCCGCCCATCGAAGACGGAGCGCCGTTGGACATCCAGGCCAGTCTGTCGTTTGGGTATCTTCCCTCCCTTCTGCCGGGGCCGATCGTTCTCACGAAGACGATCGAGGTGGTGAACTTGGCCCCGGAGCCCCGGACCTTCACGGTGACCCGATCATTTCGCTATGCCGAGGATCAAGCCACCGGAGCTGTCGAGATCGCCCTTTCATCGCCGACGCTGGCCGTCCCGTCCCTGGGGCAGGGGGAAGTCATGGTGACCTTGACCCTGGACCCCACCAAGTTGCCGGAGTGGACGCTCAATGGCGGCATTCAGGGGGGGAACGGATCCTTGCTCCGGACCCTCGAGTTTGACGGGTACATCCAGCTTCAGGATGCGGAGGACACTCTCTCGCTTCCCTGGCACATCCTTCCCCGCAAGGCGGCCGATGTCGCCTTGAGCGCCGAAGTCGTCGAAGTGGGCGGCACCGTGCAACTCGGCAATGCCAATGGCGCCGTGGCGGGGATTTCCGAAGTCTTCGCCCTTGGGGGAACCAGCCCGATCGACTATCCGAAACCCGATGCCTTCGGCTTCAATGAAGCGCTTCCCGACCTCAAGGCAGCCGGGGTGCGGATGGTGGGCACTTACGTGGAATTCGCCCTGGCCTTCCACCATGAATGGAGTCACCCGGCCACGCCGGTCGGCGGTTTGGTCTTCGTCGATGCCGATTTCGATGGCTTCGAGGATTTCATGATCCTCACCACCGAGGCCACGGGGGCCGGCGTGGCGGAGGTCGTGGTGGACAACCTGAACACCGGAGCAACCGTGGGGATCTTTCCGTTGGACGCGGACTTGAACGCATCGGCGATGATTCTGCGCGTGCCGCTGAGTGTCCTCGGCCTGACTGCGACGAGCACCGTGGATTGGGTGGCGGTGTCCTGGGACAATTATTTCACCGGCAACATCTCCGACATCATCTTCGACGCAGAGAATTTCTTCCTCCGCCACACCCCAAGCACTCCCCGATACGCGATCGCCAGTCCTTCGACCAAGACGGTGGCGATGGGCGGGGCCACCCCGCTGACGGTTTCCTCGGTCAGTGGTGGGGACGCGGCTTCCCCGTCGCAGACCGGCTTTCTGCTGGTCCACCGAAAGGCCCTTCCCGATCGGGGATCGGAAGTGCTCGAGGTTGTTCCTTCCGAAGACGTGCCGTAGGACCGGTTGCGGTTGAAACAGGCATGAACCCCAAGTTGGCAGCGCTGCTGCAGGTGCTGGGTGTGAGGTTGGTTCAGGTCGTGCTGATCGGCGTCACCGCGTCAGCAGCGGCGGAACTGAAAGTGGACGTGGAAGTGGAGGAGGAACTCTACCGCTACGTTCCTGCGAACAACGGTGCCGGCCCCATGTGGTGCGCCGGTTCGACCACGCTGGCCCGGATCGGCGACGCAGTTTACGCGACGGGACTGGAAACCATTCCGGACGCCAAGCCCCTGAACAATTGTCGATGGGTGCTGTGGCGGCGGGACCGGGACGGATGGAAGCGTCTTTATGCCGACGCAACCGGCCGGACGCGGGAACCTTCGCCGCTGGTGGTGACCCCCGATGGTTCCGTGCTGGTTTCCGGCAATCCCACTCTCTCACCGCCGGAGCGCGAGGGGGGTGGTCCCGCCCGTCCGGAAGTGATGCGGTTTCCGGCTTCGCAGGATGCGCCACCGGAACGGTGGCTGCCCGAGTGGCAGGGGCAGCCGAAGTTCACCGAGCACAGCTACCGAAGTTTTACCGCCGATGGTCGGCACGGAACCTGGATGCTGTTTCAGAACATCGACTACACGCATGCCGAATGGGTGTTTCGCGACGCGGAGGGACGATGGGCGGGTCGGGGACGTTTGGAATGGCCATGGGGCGCTGAATACGCCAAGCCCCAGCCGATTCGGACCTGCTATCCGTCCGTGGGCCTGAACGGCCGGATGGTTCACTTTTTCGGAGTCAGCGACATTCTGGAACCCAACCCGGCGTGGCGCTCCTTCAAGAAGGAGTTGACGGGCAAGGAGTGGGATTACGACTTCCGACGCTTGTTCTACACCTGGAATCCCGACGTGACCCGGGAAGGGTTTCGCCCCTGGGTGGAGGTGGCCAGTCGTGAGGCGACCGCCGGAGGGGTTTCTCCGTGCGACCTCTGGATCGAACCCGGCGGCGCGGTACACGTGCTCTGGACGGAGCGGGCGCTGGATGAACGGCTGCGGTCGCGCTTCTTTCCCGAGGCCAAACAGTCGCACTCCCTCCGCCATGTCCGGATCGACGGCGGCCGACTGGGTGAGCGACACACGCTGGCTGAATCGACCGAGGCGAAGCCCGCACCCGTGGTGAATGCCGCGCGCTTTCATCCGCTTCAGGATGGACGGCTGCTGGTCTTCAGCCACGTCTCAGGACCCGACGGCGGGAATCGAATCGCCGAGTTGAAACAGGACGGAACGTGGGGGCCGACGGTCGCCGTCCCGCTCACCCGGCCCTTCACCAGCTTTTTCACCGCCACGCCCCGCGCCGGAACCCAACCGTCGGAGTACCTCGATCTGATCGGTACCGTTTCCGGAAGCGAGCACGCCATCCACTACGCCCGGATTCGCGTGCGCTGAGGCCGGGGTGGTCCAACCTCGCCACGCGAGCCGTCAACTGACTAAGCTGTGCCCATGGATTCGACGAACCTGAGCTCAGGGACGAGAAGGACCGGCAGTCGCACACCTCGGCTTGCGCTCGCCTCCTTGGTCCTGGGAATCCTTGGCTTGGTGGGAAGCGTCGTTGTCTTCGGAAGCATCCTCGCCTTCGTGGGACTCGCGTTGGGTGTGACGCACCTCCGTCGCAGCAACCAAGCCCGAGCGATGGGTTGGGCCGGGGTGTCCTTCTCACTGGCGGCGATGGTGTGCTCGTTCGGCTTCGCCGCGTTTTATGTCCGAATGCTTCCCCAGATGGTTGCCGGACTTGAGCAAGGGACGGGCTCAGGTGGTTACGCTGCATGGGTCGGGAAACCAGCGCCAGACTTCGAGGTCACCCAACTGGATGGAACGCGCTTGAAGTTGTCCGATCTGCGCGGTCAGAGGGTCGTCCTGGATTTTTGGGCGACCTGGTGCGGTCCCTGCGTCATGGAAATTCCTCATTTTGCAAAACTGCATCGGGAACATGCGAGTGAGTCGCTGACGATTCTTGGCCTGAGCCGTGAGGATCGGGTGGTGCTCAAGAAGTTCGTCGAAACCCATGACGTGCCCTACACGGTCGCCAGCGTGGAGAACGTGGAACTGCCGGAGCCGTATGCCGGAGTTCGATCGATACCCACCACTTTTTTCATCGATGCGTCCGGCACGGTTCAGGAGGTGCTGGTCGGCTATCATGATTTTGAATCGCTGAAACGGCTCGCGCTGGGGCCGGAGAATCCGGGGATGGTGCAGGACCGCTAGTGGGGCGATTGCAGGTCACTCCGAAAGACGGACCGGATGCGATTCCTGATGTTGAATTGGCGGGACCCCCGCAATCCGCTGGCGGGTGGAGCCGAGCGCGTTTCGCTGGCCTTCCTCCGCGGTTTGGTGGAGGCAGGGCACGAGGTGGAATGGTTCGCCTTCAAGGTCCCTGGGGCCGCGCCCGAGGAGAGCATCGATGGCATTCGGGTTCATCGAGCGGGTGGAGTGTTCTCATCGATTATCGCGGCGCGTCGATGGTTTCTGAGTCAGGCGCGATTTGATCTGGTGGTGGATCAGCACCACGGCATTCCATGGTACGCGCCGTGGTGGAGTGGCACACGGTGTGTGGCGTACATTCACGAGGTTTTGGGTCCGATCTGGAGGTCGTTTTACCGGTGGCCGACGAGCGAGTTCGGGCGGGTGCAGGAACGGTGGACGCACTGGCTTTATCGGAGGGTTCCCTTTTGGGTGCCGTCGGAATCCACGCGCGAAGGTTTGCTCCATCATGGGGTCCGCGAGGTGCACGTCTTCCCGAATGGTGTGGATGTGGAACCGCTGGCGGAGCTGCCGCGAAAGCCGATTGCGGGTCGGGTGCGGTTGGTCACCGTATCTAGGTTGGCGCCCAACAAGCGTGTGGACCACGCGGTGCGCTGTGTGGGGTTGCTGCGGGAACGCGGGGTGCCCGCGGAACTCACGGTGGTTGGGAACGGTAGCGAGATGCCGGCGCTGCGTGCGCTGGTGGGAGAATTGGGGCTAGGCGAGTGGGTTCAGTTTGCGGGGTACCAGACGGAGAAAGAGAAGATGGAAACCCTCGCCAAAGGCCATGCGTTGGTCCACCCTTCGGTACGTGAGGGCTGGGGCTTGAACGTCATCGAGTCCAACGCGATGGGAACCCCAGCCGTTGTGTATCCGGTAGGCGGATTGGTGGACTCGACGGTGGATGGGGTGACGGGCTGCATTAGTGCGGCGGAAACCCCAAAAACACTGGCAGATTCGGTGGTTTGGTTGGTGTCGGATGAAGCTCGCTATCAGAGAGTCCGCGAGGCAGCTTGGCGACGATCTGAAGCGTATCGGTGGGGTCGAGTGATCCCTCCGGTGGTAAGATTTTTGGAGACCCTGGCCGGTGGCCAGAAATTGGTTTGACACTCGAAACTGTAGGGCATACAGAAGGGGCACTTTTCAGCGACTCGAAGCGGGTTAACTGACAAGTTTTCAGTCATTTATGAAGAACATCCTAACGACTGCGGGCATGGCGGCAGTTGCCGTTGCTGGATTCCAGACCCAATGCGCCGCCCAAGCGGTGTCGGTCGATGACTCGAAGTGGTGGCATGTGAGCGCTGCTCTTCGCGGATTCTACGACGACAATCATACGATCGCCCCGAAGAACTTGGCCCGCGAAAGCTTCGGCTTTGAAGTTCGGCCCGGGTTCGATGTCGGGCATCAAGGCGAGCAATACATCGTCAAACTTTCCGGCTATTATTCCGGACGCTGGTTTGAAGACCGTGACGATGATCCGTGGGATCATGGCTTCATGGCCGACGCCAACGGCGAGTATCAGCTCTCCGAGAATCACGTTCTCCGCTTTAGCGACAACTTCTCCTACACCAGCGAGCCGACGCTCCTGGATCGTGGGTCAGCGGTCACTCTGCTGCGTGCGGACGGAACCAACATCCGCAATTTGGGCGACGTGAAGTACGTGGGCCAGTTCACCCCGCTGGTGGGGCTTGAAGTGGGCTACGGCAATACGTTCTATGATTTCGAACAGACCGGTGCCGGCAGCTATTCGGCGCTCCTGGATCGCGTTGAGCACCTGATCAAGGCCGAAACCCGCTGGACACTCACGCCGACTCTCGCCGGTATCTTGGGTTACTGGTACGAAGATGTTGGCTTCACCGGTGACGAGGCTGTGGTGCCTGGAAGCACCCTGATGTCCGACGGCCGCGACAGCTACTCCCATTATTTCATCACGGGCGGCGATTACACGGTGTCTCCGCACTGTTTCATCTCAGTTCGCGGTGGTGCACAGAATGTCACCTACACCGGAATCGCGGGTGACCCCGATCAGTGGAACGGCTTTGGTGATATCAGCACGACGTTTGAGTACGCCGAAGGCAGTTTCTTCCGAGTGGGTGGGCGCTATGGTCGTAACCGCACGGACATGCTGGGAGCGATCACGCCGACCGAAGCAATCCCGTACACGGTCGACCAGGAAACCGCAGTCGCTTACGGCACGGTCAGCCACAAGCTGACGGAGCAATTGACGGCGCGTGGTTCGGCTCAGCTGCAGTTCGGTTCGTTCAACGGCGGCGTCTATGACGGCGACAATGAAGGAATGTACCTGCTCGGTCTCAGCCTGACGTACGATCTCAATCAATACCTCGCGCTGGAAACCGGTTATAACTACGACCGTCTGGATTCGGACGACTCCGGCCGTTCCTACAGCCGTAACCGAGTGTTCCTGGGTGTTCGCGGACAGTTCTAAGCGGACCGGGAATTTTCCCCCTATCTTGACTTGCAGTCGGAGGGAGGCTGGAGTCCATTTCTAGCCTCCCTTCTTTTTTATGGATAACTTCAAGGCTCCGGAGCCTCCGGACTCCAAGTTACATTTTCTCGATTACTGGCGGATCATCCGGATCCGCAAGACGGTCATTATTGCGGTGTTCCTCCTGGTGGTGATCACGACAACCGTCGTGACCTACATGCTGCCGGAGACGTACATGAGCTCGACCCGTATCAAGGTCGAGAAGGACACCGCCGATGTGCCGTTGCTGGGTCAGATGTCTTCGCAAGGTCCGCCGGATATGTTCTTCCTGCAGACCGAGTTCGAGGTGATCCAGGCCAAGACGAATCTGTACCAAGTCATCGAGGATTTGAGCCTGAATCAGCGTTGGTCCAAGGAATACCTGGCCCAAGGCACGCTGAAGACTCCGGAGACGTTTGAGATCCTGAAGGACAAACTCGACGTTCGTCAGTTCCGCAACACGACGATGATCGAGATTCGCGTGTACAGCCGGAACAAGGCCGAAGCGGCTGAGATCGCGAACAAGATCGCGGATGTCTATAAGGAGAGCCGCCTGTCGGAGCGCGAACGCATGGCCGAGCGTGGCATCAGCAAGATCCTTGAAGCGATCGTTGACCAGCAGAGCAAGGTCAACGAGAAGCAGAAGGAGTTGGACGATCTGCGGGAGAAATTCCGGATCACGGACTTGATGATGGACTCCTACAGCCAAGGGAGTCTCGAGGCGGATGCGGTTCGGCGAGTGGACAATCTTCGCACCGAGGTGGTGAGCCGCCTGACACGGTATGGTTCCACCTTGGACCTTCTGAAAAAGCTGGATAGCAAAGGGTTGCGTCAGACTTTGCCTACATTGTATCGCGATGATGCGCTCCTCATGGATGCCCTCCAGAAAGAGGTGGAGATCCGGCAGCAATTGGTGCGGATGACCAGCACGCTGGGTGAAGAGAATCCGGACGTGAAGACGGCTCGCAAAATGCTGGCCCAGTTCGAGAGTGATGTGGAGGACCGGATCAAGGGGATCATCAGTTCTTTGGAGCTCCAAGTGGCCTCGGCAAAGGACGAACTCGCTCAGTTGATTTCCGAAGTCGACAGCGCCAAACAGGAAGATTTGAAGCGCGGAAAAGAGTACCGCGTGTTCTTCGAGAAGAAGCGCGATGTTGAGAATCAGCGCATCATGCTCGACGTGTTGGGTCGCAAGCTGGCCCAGGAACGCTTCGACAGCAAAATTCCTCGCGGGTCGCTGGTTCAGATCACCGACATCGCCGAAGAAGGTCTGAAGCCGGTCAAACCCAATATTCCGCTGAACATTGCGTTTGGCGTCGTCGTGGGTTTGGTGGTTGGCGTCGGACTCGCGTTCTTCATCGAGTACCTCGACACCTCGGTGAAAACCATCGATGACGTGGAACGCTCCCTCGGGGCGCCAGTTGTCGGGGTTATTCCCCAGAACGTCGGTTCCCTGCTGGAGGAAGGACCGGACAGCCCGCATGCGGAGGCTTACCGTGTGCTACGAACGAACGTCCTGTTCACGCGAAAGGACGAGACGTTCAACACGATCACCATCGTCAGCGGTGGTGCTGGCGAAGGCAAATCGACCACTCTTTTCAACCTGGCCGTGGTGTTTGCACAGAACGGCAACCGGGTGTTGATCATCGACTCCGACCTTCGTCGTCCGAGCATGCACAAGTTCCTGAAGGTCTCGAACACGCAGGGACTGACCGACGTGCTGCTGGGGCAGAAGAAGCTTGAGGAAGTCATTCAGACGTCATCGCTGAAAACCCTGGATTTCTTGCCCAGCGGCAAGCTGCCGAGCAGCTCGATGGGCATCCTGAGTTCGCAGCAGATGAAGGATCTGATCGGCGAAGTGAAACGCCGCTATGACTTCGTCTTCTTTGACTCTCCGCCGATCATGGGCGTCAGTGACGCCGTGGTGTTGGCGAGTGAAGTAGACATTTCCCTGCAAGTGATCCAGTACCGCAAGTACCCGCAGGCCATGACCCTCCGCGCCAAGCAGATGGTGTCCAAGGTCGGCGGTTACCTGGTGGGTATCGTCCTCAACAACATCAACATGTCTCAGGACGAGAACTACTACTACTACAGCGGCTACTACTACGATTACTACCAGACCCGCGACAAGGACGATGCCCCGGACGGCAAGACCGAGAAGGGCAAGAACGGCTCAACCGAGCTGTCGCGGATCGACCTGAAGAAAAAGTACTGAGTCGGAGCCGAAGACCATGTTGTCATTCTTTTTGCGCCATAGCGGCGCTTGGATTCGAACGCTGGGTTGGGTGGCCGTGGCGGTTGTGCTCGCCGGTTGCGGTGGATCCAGTTCGGGGTCGAAGACCACCAACACACCTCCATCCAAGACGGGTGGTTCGTCCATTGCTTCGCGGCCGGATGACCTGCGCAAAGGAGATCTGGTTCAGATCGCCTTCTCGGGCATTCCCAACCCCCCGGGAGACATCGACGAACGCATCAAGGAGGATGGAACGATCAACCTCGAGTTGATTGGCAATCTCCCGGCGGAGGGCAAGACGCCCGGCCAGCTGCAAAAGGAGATTCAGGAAGCCTATGTTCCCAAGTACTTCCTGCGTTTGACCGTCACCGTTCGGACCGAACGTCGTGTGTTTTATGTCGACGGTGAGGTTCGCCGACCGGATCGGTTTGTTTACGAGGGCGAAATCTCGCTGCTTCAAGCCATTGCCGCAGCCCAGGGCTTCACCGACTTCGCCGCTCGTGGGCGGGTGGAACTGGTGCGGAACACTGGGGAGCAACTCGTGATCGATGCCCGCAAGGCGAAGAACGACACGAAACTGGATGTGCCGATCGTTCCAGGCGATCGGATCTTTGTTCCGCGCCGCAGCCCGTGGGGTCGGTGATCGGAGTTCATTCGCGTGGGACTTTTCCAGGTCGTCGTTCAACGCACCGGAGAGGCACCGCGGATTGTCGATATCCCACGCACTCCGTGGGTCATAGGTCGAGTTTCAGGCGCCGGGCTTTCCCTCACGGGGCCCGGCGTTTTTGATCGCCACCTCACGGTTCGGAGTGATCCCGTCGAGGGCTGGTTCGTGGAAGTGGGTGAGGGTGCTTTGGCGCGTATCGAGGGGCGCCCCTTCCAACGGCACCGGCTCAAAAACGGCGATCAGATTGACGTGGGCAACCAGTGGATCCGCTTCGTGCTTTCGCCGGTTCGGCGTAAGTCGCTTGTTTCTTGGAGTTTGGCGTTCTGGATCCTGCTGGGTGCGATGGTGGTCGCTCAGGCCGTGGTGCTGGTTCGTTTGGCGGGGGGCTAATCCCGTTCAGTTGGCGCCCCACTTGGTGTTTTTCAAGAAGGCCAACAGATCGGCCAAGTCCTGCCTGGAAAGCTGCTCGTCCAGACCGGCAGGCATGGTGCTTACCGTGCCGAGTCGCAGTTCGGACATCTGAGAGCGTGTGATGCGCGTTTCGGCTCCCGGCCCGGTGGCCAGCACAATCTCCTCTGGTGTGTCGCGTCGGAGAACACCGCTGTATTCTTCCCCGTCGGCGGTGGAAGCGATCCAGGGTTCGTAGCTTCGTACGAAGCTAGCACTCGGGTAGATCACAGCCTCCAGCAGGTCGCGTTCCGTCCGGGAGGTTCCGATCGAGGTAAGATCCGGGCCAAGATCTCCGCCCAGGTAGCCCATGCGATGACAGGAAGCACACGCCGCTTTGGTGCTGTTGAAGATGGCCTGGCCGCGCCGGACTTCACCCTTGAGTTTCCCGAGTTCCAGCAGGAGCGCATCGAGCCGCAATTGATCCTGCGAGGCGTCGGTTTGGGCTGAAGTAATCACCGCCAAAGCGGCGGTTTGGATTTCTTCAGGGAACGACGCCAGCGCAGGCTTCAGATCGTCTGGCCGCAGGGATCGGATGGCCTTGGACTCCTTGAGTGCGGCGACGAACCGCTGACCCAGTGCCGTGTCGCCGCCAGGGGCAAACGACGCGATCAGCCGTGGCAATTCAATGGGGCCGGCGGTGGAAAGGATGGGCACCAGGCTGGAGCGCTGCGGGGCGTCCAGCTTGAGCCGCTGCACGGCGGAGGCAGCGGCCAGGCGTTCTCCGGGTAACCGTGACGGAGCCAAGCGCTCCAGCAGCACAGCGAATTCTGCAGCGTTGATCGTGCTTCCGCCGGGAAGGGCGGCGAGGGCGTCGATGCGGACCGTCGGCGCGAGGGAATGGTCCGATGAGATCCGACGTAGCTGCTCGATCACTGCGGGATCACCCTCCTTGGGAAACGGCAGGGAACGAACGGCGCGCAGCGCCGCGGCCAGCGGGGCAGGTTCGGCGACGGCGCCTTGGCTCCGGTCTTGGAGTCCGGCGAGCACCGCGTTGCGCCAATCCTTGGGCAGGGTCTTGGTCCCGCTCTGCGCCATGGCCATCAACGCCGAGGTCTTCGTCTGCTGGCGGAATTCGGCCTTCATCGCCGCCTCCGCGAGCAGTTGTTGCCCCTCTGTTTGGCGGGCCAGCAGGTCGAACATCGATTCCCAGGAGGCCTTTTCCGCAGGGGAGACGTCGGCTGTGGTCAGTCGCGACCGGATATGCGCCGCGAGTGGTCCGCCCCATTCCGGATGTCGTCGCGCCACCCAGAGCCCGGCATCACGTAGCGGACCGGGGCTCTCATTGAGGAACGGGATGACCTCGGCGACTGTCGCGGGGGAGGTTTCGCCGCACTGCTCCAGAACCAGGAGCGCGGCCCGTCGCTTGGCGGCGTGGGGTGATGAGAGGTGTTTGCGGGTGGCATCGACATCCCCAATCTCAAGGAGGGCGAAGATCAGGCTGTGCTCCAGGAAACGGTCGGTGACGCCCTGGGTGGATCCCGTGGTGGCCACGGCATCGAACAGCAGATCCACACTGGCTCGATCGCGAAGTCGGCCGAGACCTTCTGCGGCAATTCGGGCCAGGCGGGCTGACGTCGTGGAGGAGGTGGCCCGGGCGATGTGCTCGGTCAGGGCCGCCCGGAAACTCGCCAGGGACGCCGGCTGGGCGGCAATGGCTTCACGTTTCAGTGCTGATTCCGCGGTGTCGTCCCAGGACGGTGGGGCGATGAGCTTCGAGTAGCCGGCTTTGCGAGCCTCCTGGGGCATGGATGGGGCACCTGTGCGCCGAATCCGGTAGATGGCCCCGAGCACATCCGCCTTCGCCAGTTGAGAACTGGGGCAGCATAGCTTGTACCAACCGCCCGTATCGACCACGAGCAGCGAGCCGTCCACGTCCTGGAAGACATCGGTGGGATGGAAATCGCTCTGATCCGAGACCAGGAAGTCGCTGTCGACGGTGGTGAAGGTCGATCCCGTCGGCTTCAGTTCGTGGCGGGTGACTTTGCGCAGGTTGAAAAGGGTGCCGAACAGGTTGTTGCGGTAGGCCGGACCGAGACCATCGCCTGAGTAGCGGGTAAGTGCGCAGGCGGCCGCCGGACCGAACTGGGTCATCGCCGGCATTAGTTCCCCGGTCCGACGCACCATGGGCTCGTCGACGACATCGTAGTTCTTGCCGAAGACAGCCCCATAGACGGCGTGTCCCAGGCCATCGCGACGCCCGGGTTGGCTCAGGTCGATGAAGGTGCTGATGACGATCGGCTCTCCCTGGGAGGTGAAGGCCACTTCCACGGGGTTGTCCATGCCTCCGGACATGACGCTCTCGAGTCCGGAACCATCGGGCCAGGCGCGGAAAATATGTGCGCAACGATCCTGGATGGTTCGGCCGTGACGATCCTTGAGGTTGAGCCGTCCGAAGGCGCCCTTGGTCCAGTACAGCATGCCCTCGGGCCCAAGGTACGGTCCGTGCACGTCGTTGGCGCAGCCGGTGAGGATGTTTCCCTGGTACCATTCGGTGCGCTGGTCCGCCCGGCCGTCACCGTCGGTATCGGTGAGTTTCCAGATGCTGGGCGGTCCGGCCACGTACACCGAGCCGCCATGCCACAGGCAGCCTTGAGGGAACATGACCTTGTCGGCGAACACGCTGGTCTTATCGAACCGGCCGTCGCCGTCCGTGTCCTCAAGTCGGAGGATGCGGCTTTGGGGATCCTTGAGCTGTTCCGAGGGTGGCTTGTTCGAGCCGGAAGAATCGGTCACGTACAGTCTTCCGGCGTCGTCGAAACAGCCGGCCATGGGGCGTGGGGCGAGGTCATTGCCTGCGGCCACCTCGATGGTGAATCCATCGGGCAAGGTGAACTGGTGGCCGTTCAGGGAGTGTTCGGCGGCCTGGGCGTTCAGGGCGCTGGCCATGGACGCCAGGGCGAGAGAGCCGACGATCCGGCGCCAATGTCGGGCCGAGGGCGCGAGGTTGAGCCAGGGGGCGGATTGGCGGGGGGCAGGAGCGTTCATGGGGATCGAGGAGGAGAAGGGGATCGCGCGTTAGGACGGTTGAATCCAACCCTCAATGGAGGGTCGAGGCCAAGAGCGAATGCGCCTGGGCGCAGGTGGGAAGCCGTGGGGCGGCTCTATTTGGCGCCGCTGCCCTTGAGCACGATGGGAATGGTTTGGATCAGGATCTTGAGATCCAACCAGAGCGACCAATTGTCGATGTATTCGAGATCCAGCCGGACCCATTCCTTGAAATCGCGGACATTGCTACGGCCGCTGATCTGCCACAGGCAGGTCAGGCCAGGCTTCACACTCAGGCGGCGTCGGTGCGCGAAGTCGTCGAATCGGCGGGTTTCATCGACGGGAAGCGGGCGGGGGCCGACCAGGCTCATTTCGCCGCGGAGCACGTTGAAGAGCTGGGGAAACTCATCGAGGCTGAATTTTCGCAACCAGCGTCCGACGGCGGTGATGCGTGGATCGTTGCTGACTTTGAAGACGGGGCCGCTCATTTCATTGAACGCTGCCAGCTCCTGCTTCCGCTGTTCGGCATCGGTCACCATGGTCCGGAACTTGTACATGGTGAACGGCCGGCCGTTCAGACCGCTCCGCTGCTGTCGAAAGATCACCGGCCCGGGCGAGGTGATGCGGACAGCCAGCGCCGCCAACACCATCAGCGGCGAGGAAAGCAGGATCAGAATGATCGCGCCCAGGGTGTCCACGGCCAGCTTCCCAACCCCCTGCCAGGATTCCTCCGGCGTGGAGCGGAACACCATCATGGGGCGTCCGTAGAGGTCATCGACGGTGGTCCGCGAGATCTGGGTCTTGAAGAAATCCGCGATCAGCCAGACCTCGACGCCTTCGAGTTCGCAGGCCTGGATGACCTTCTCCAGCTGGCCGAAGACCGTGTTACGGGCCGCGAGGATGACACCGCTGGGGGACTGCTCGTGCAGGATGTCGACAAGGGCATCGATGGAGGTGTCGTTCACGTCGATTTCGCCGACGATGCGGATGCCGTGCCGATCACGTTCGCGGAGTTCATCGCGGAGCACCGCGGTATCCTCAGGGGTGCCGACGAGCACGAGGCGGCGTTCGTAGTGGCCCTTTTCGAGGCCGGTTCGGA
>CAUJJW010000285.1 GCA_963205105.1 Verrucomicrobiota bacterium
CAGGCGGAAGGCGGCGGTTCGCCAGGTCCGGGTACCGCTGAGGGCGACGGTTGCGGCGGCGGTGTAGGCGCCCTGGAATGGAGAGAGGGGATCGCTGCCGTCGAATTCGAGGCGCAATGTCCCGCGGGCCGCGTCGAAACACTCGACCACGGCGACGACTTCCATCGTCTCCGCCCACTTGAAGGATTCGTCGATGCGGAAGTACGCGTACCGGTTGCGGTGGGCGTTGGTGGACAGGACACGGCACGCGTGACCTCCGAGCGTTTCGGCCTCGGTAATGCCGTCCGCCAGGTCGAACTGGGTCAGGCCGGCTGGGACATTGGTCTTGCCCAACAGGATCTCAACCTGTCGGGCATCGACGTACGGCCCTACAGGGCGGGGAGGGATGTACCCGGCCTTGAACCAGTCGACGTACTTGCGGGTGTCGGTGATGTACTGGCGTCCGTACTGGCGGGAATGGGCGATATCGGTGCCTTCGTGGAATTCGTTCCAGGTTTCCAGGAAGACGAGAGGAGAAGGACGTCGGAGGAAGCGAATCCAGTTTTCCTCGTAGAATGCCCCCTGGTTGCGCGGGACGATGAGGGGTTCGCGTCCGGGCACCGCCGAGTGGTCGTAACCGGGGCCGAGGGACGCCACGCCCGGATTTTTGAGGCCCAGTGCGCCGCCCCAGGCGTAGACCTGATCGGTGGGCACGTTCCAGGAGATCTCCCGGACGACGAAGGGTGTTCGTCCGGCGAAATCGGAGGCAAACGCTGACGCGAGATGTTCGAAGCAGGAGGCGTCGTATCGGAGGGCGAAGGAGGCGCTGTAGAGGAAGACGACGGGTTTGCCATCGATCAGGGCCCAATGTTTCGGGGGTACGAGGGAGAAGAAATCGCGAATGGACTCATAGAACCACTGCCGGCCGCGGGGGGTGGTGAGGTCGATGCGTTCGTTGGCTGCGTTGAACTGAAGCGTGCTGGTGTCGTAGAAGAGCCCGATGCGCGGGGGTTGCCGCCCCTGGGCAACCAGTTCCTCGCGTGCCTCCACGAGAGGGGGGATGCCGGCGTAACTCCAGGGTTGCTGCGCGACGGGTTTGCCGGTGAGGCGTGAGGAGGGTTCTCCCCAATAGACGGGCAGAACGATGTCGATGCCTGCCTCGGTCATGTCGAGCAGTTGGGTGCGGTGCCAGGCGGTGGATCGATACGAGAAGCCGGTGAGGGTGGGTGGATGGTCCGTGAGGGCGTCCGAGCCATCGGCGTTGACCAGATGTTCTCCGGAATAGACGTCGTACCAGTAGAAATACGGGGTGAGCACCAGCCGCTGGGTGGAGCCGAAGGAGGGCAGGCTGTGGAAGGCGGATTCGGCGAGGCCGGTGTGGGGGCCGAGTGGGGGATTCAGGGGCGGAGTGCTGGAGGTGGAGGCAGCCTGGGTGCGTGGGAGGATGGCGATGGCGAGCAGCAACCCAAGGAGGCCGACGAAGGCGTGAGCGAGGAGAGCGCCCTGTTCGACCCCGACCGGCTCACGGGCCTTGAACCAGGGATTCCGGGGGGCGGGACGCCCCCCTCTACGGCAGGCGGGCCGCCCGCCGCTACGGCCGGGGGGGGCATGGAGAGCGGCCCTGGAGGGGGGCGAGGATGGGGAGGGCGAGACCCTCGGCTCCGTGGGAGGCGGGACGCCTGCCGCTGGGGGCGATGGTTTCATGGGTGGAAACCTGATGGGGTCGTCTGAAATGTCACGGGACTTTCCGTTGAGGAATTTTCATCGCCAAAGGGGGATGCATCGACTAGGTGAACGAGCGTTCCCGCTAATCGTCATGAAAACGCACGTCTATCTTTGTGCCCTGCTGGTTTTGGGATGTTCCAGCCTGGGGGTTCGCGCTCAAACGGGGCCATTTCCGGTCACGGACTGGCCGGCCACCCGGGACCTTTCGAAGAAGGTCCATTTTGTGGTGACCGACGACGGGTTGTCGGCGCCGGGTGAGAATTGGGAACCGGGGCTGTCGTTGTTGAGCGGGGGTGATCAGACGACCGAGGACATCAACATTGGTGGATTCACGGCGAAGAAGGTGACGGGGAATTATCTGAACGTGGCGGATCCCGCCTTTGATGTGTGGGGGGACAGCGAGACCATTGATATTTTGGTGCAGGCGTACGGTGATTCGGCCCTGTTCAACGCCCAGGGGGCGCCACGGAACTTCAACTTCCTGACGGGAGTCTTGCCCGAATTGGCATTTCCGGTGGGCGGTCAGGTGCCGGTGGAAGCGCGGAACCAGAAGTGGAACTGGATACTGTTTCGAATCCCGAACGGCTTGCGGGGGGATGGGTCGCGTTTGGTGGGATCGATACCGGATGGGGCTCCGGGCGGGTCGGGCATGGGTGGGGTCAACGGGGGAACCATCCGGATGGAGGGGGTGCCGAACCTGATTGTGCGGGTGGTGGCCTTTGGGCAGGAGGGGGCCTTTGGGACGCCGGAAGACATCAACAAGTTTGAGGCGGCGGAGACCTGTGATCCCGAGCCCAACACGAATCTGGTGGGCATCAATGTGAGCGCGAACACGGCGAGTCATGTTCAGATTCTGAACGACGGGGATCAGACCGTGGTGTTTGAAGACGGGGTCGGACCGGTGGGGGATCGGCGCCGGGTGGTGAAAGCGGGAGGGTCGTTCCTGAACTTTGGTATCCTGGACAACTACCTGGGCAAAGCCTGCAACGATCCCCGGTTGGTGAAGGTGTGTGTGGAGTTCTACGACGATCCGTCGTTTGCCGACGCCGGGGTTCGGTTTGGGCCTGAGGCCTATGCGACGGACGGCGCCACGGGGGTGGCGATTTATCCGATGGAGCAGCGGCATTTGCTGACGGGTTCGGGCCAATGGATTCGGCGATCGTGGTCCTTGCCGGCGGTGAACCTGCGGGGCGTGAACGCCGGCGCTCTGACGGCGGGGCCGCGGTTCAGTTCGGAGGGGGCGGCGGTGGCGGTTTCGAGCTTTCAACTGGCGGTGCTGCGGGCGGGTGAACATCCGTTGGCGGGCCAGGATCCGTTGGCGAACTGCTTCGAAGATCCGGCGATCTGCACGGATGCCTACGGCAACTACGCGGAGATGGATCTGAAAAACGACATCAAGAACGGGCTTGAAGTCGGATCGAGCGGTGGCGACCAGAACATGGTGGTTGAGGAAGCCGGGCCGGCCAATGACCGGCGTTTGGCAGTGCGTGCGGCGTTTGAGGATGGCGCTCCGGGCGCGACCCATCAGTACCTGAACTTTGCGATCACCGGCGAAGCGCTCGGGCCGAGTTCCCAGCCACCGGCCCATGTGGCGATCTGCGCCACCTACTACGACGACCCGGAACTGGCGGGGCGGACGTTGAGGCCCGAGGTGTACATGACGGTGGCGAACGGCACACTGACCTTTGCCTTCACCCCGGAAAGCGCGGCAATCGTGCTCGAAGGATCGGGTGAGTGGCGGGATGCGTACTGGGAGCTGCCGAACGTGAAGTTCAACGGTGTGAATCAGGGGCCCCAGGCGGCGGCCCGCTTCACTTCGAGCGGCAAGGTGGCGGTCACCCGGCTTCGGTACGCGGTGATTCGTCCGTGCGGACCGAAGGCGGGTGAAAACCTGCTGGCCGAGTGCAAGCCTCCCGCCGATGTCTCGCTGGCTGCCTCGCGGGCGGCGGATGGCAAGGTGGTGCTGCGCTGGCCTGCCAGCGCCGAAGGATTCGTTCTTCAGTCGGTCGCATCCATGGGTGGCGTCTGGGAGAACCTGACGGACGCGCCGGTTGTTGAGGGCGATCAACTCACCGTCACGATCACGGTGGGGACGGCCGGATCGCGGTTCTACCGACTGGCCAAGCCATGAGGCGGATGAGCGGGGCTTGAAACCCGCGCCGGTTGGCGAAGTCCCACGATCGCCACACCGGCAGGAACCCTTGCCGCCCGGGGAGAGCCGGGGGCGAATCGAAATTCGTGGATCCGAGTTCAGCATGC
>CAUJJW010000286.1 GCA_963205105.1 Verrucomicrobiota bacterium
CCGTTCAAGGTGAGAACGGCTTCGGGTTCCACCGCGCGAAGGAGCGATTCGCCGGTGACCAGGTGGTCGAGCCCGATCGTGGCGGCGTTGGGGGTGAGGCGGAACGTCCGCCGAACCAGGCCGTTGTGGAGCACCAGGGTGGCATCAGCAGCGCCCCGGGAGACTTGGGAAGGGGCAGGGTCTGCACGCAGGTACCAATCGCTGGTTCTGCCGGGCTGAAGGGAGCCATCGACAAGCACCGGCAGTGAGCCGAAGGAGCCGGCCCAGTGGGGGGTGTCGGCGGCTTGGACTGGCAGCGAAGTGGCTGCGGCGACGAACCAGGCAAGGACGGGGATTCCGCGCGGCATGATGGAGTGAGTGTGCGGGTGGTTCGGTGCGGCTGTCGAATCCTGGGATGCGGTCAGGGTGGGTGGGGAGGTGGGGGATTGCGATTAGGATGTGGAGTACGATGACGAGGGGAGGTTCATGGAGAGCCCCCTGTTCGAAATCGACCTGCTTACGGCCCATGAACTGGGCAGAGCGAGGACGCCGGTGTCGTAGCGGCGGGCGTCTCGCCTGCCGTAGAGCCGGGCATCTTGCCCGGCGGAAGGTGCGGCGGACCCTCGTGTTGCATGGAAAGGAACTCCGGGGGGCGAGACGCCCCCCTCTACGGCCGGCGGGACGCCCGCCGCTACGGAGGCACATGGACTGGGGCCTTTTCTTGCCGCGACCATGGACTTAGGGTTGGGGCATCCGCTGAGGCGAAGAAACGACGTATGCCACTTTACGAATATGAATTGTGCGAAGGGTCCTGTGCCGCGTGTGGTGGGAAGTTCACGCTTCGGCGTCCGTTGAGCGCGAAGCCGTTGACGCATTGTCCGGCCTGCAAGAAGGCGGTGAGGAAGGTGTTTTCGGCATTCAACACGCCCACCATCACCAAGCCGTTGTCCATCAGTGATGCGAAGAAGGCCGGTTTCACCGTGCTGAAGCGGGTGAACAAGGGCGAATACGAGCGACAGTGAGGTGGGTTGGGGGAAACGGACAACCGTCAGCGCGGACCTTGTCCCCACGGCTCAAGCCGTGGGTTCGTGTTCTCCCGCCTCGTCCGGGGCTGGGAATTCGCAGATCATGGGAACGTTTTCCAGAAATTGGACACGTATTGGGACTATGAACCGTGGCGCGGGCGGCCCTCATCCCGGCCTTCTCCCGGGGGGAGAAGGAGAATATTTCCCGCAGGTTTCGAAGGGTTGGGCCGGGTGTTGGCTGGAACGGGTCGCGACGGCTCGGACGGCTGGAGTTCCGACATGTCGCCGTGCTGGATGTGCGGCTCCCTCTCCCTCCGGGAGAGGGTTGGGGTGAGGGAGCCCGATTCAACCCTCGCGATCGCTGCCACGGAAAGGTTCACGGGAAGGGGTTTGGGAGCGGGCCTGGTCGGGGAGGCTTTTGGGATTGGCGCTGAGCTGAGAGACGCCATCGCGCACGTACAAGACCGTGGACAACCCGGTGGTGACGGCTGCGGCGAAGGCGGACCAGGCGCGGAGGACGGGCCAGGCATCGGCCAGGGCGAGAATCACCGCGGCCATTTGAAGGACCGTGCCGGCCTTGCTGATGAAGTAAGGCTTCATGGCGACCGTGCCGCAGGTCAATTGGATGATGATCCAGCCCAGGATGAGCAAGACGTCGCGGCTCAGGACCGTGGCGACCAGCCAGAGGGGCAGGGTGGCCACATGAGGGGCGCCGGATCGGCTGAGCAGCAGGAGTGCCGACATCAGGAGCAACTTGTCGGCGAGAGGATCGAGCGTGGCTCCCAACTGGCTGCGCTGGTTGAAGCGACGAGCAATCCAGCCGTCGATGCCGTCGCTCAGCGCGGCCACCAGGAAAGTGGCTAGGGCGATTCGCCGGTAGGAATCGGCGCCGTCCTGCTGGTGGTAGATCACGAAAACCACGAACACCGGGATCAGGAGGATTCGGGTGATGGTGATTTTATTGGCAAGGGTCATCGGGACGGCGCAGGACGATGGAGCGTCGGCGGGGGGAAGTCGGCGGTCAATGCGAGTTTGTTGATGAAAAGGAAGAGGCGTGGGGTTGCCCCCACGCCTCTCGGTTCCTCCACGACCCGGGGGTCGCAGTCTATAGTTGTGCGAGCGCTCGCACTTATGCGCCGTGGTAGCCTTCCTCGCCGTGTTCGGCGAGGTCGAGACCGGCGGTTTCCACTTCCTCAGAGGGGCGGAGACCGATGACGGCCTTCACGATGAAGGCGATGACGACGGTGGCCACGACGGAGAGGACGAGGGTCAGGGCGATGGCCTTGATTTGAGCCATGAGCAGGCCGCTGGAGAGACCTTCCACGAGGGGGTTGGCTTCCTTGGAGGCGAGCAGGCCGGTCATGAGGGCACCGAGGGTGCCGCCGACGCCATGGACGCCGAAGGTGTCAAGGGCGTCGTCATAGCCGAGCAATTGCTTGAGCTTCCAGCAGGCGAGGAAGGGAACCACGCCGGCGACGATACCGATGACCATGGCACCGGATGTGGTGATGAATCCGCAGGCGGGGGTGACGACGACGAGGCCGGCGACCACACCGGAGCAGAAGCCGAGGATGCTGGGCTTACCCTTGATGATCCATTCGCAGACGGCCCACACGAAGCTTGCAGTGGCGGCGGCCAGGGTGGTGGTGGTGAACGCTTGGGCGGCGATGCCGTCGGCGGCGAGGGCGCTGCCAGCGTTGAAACCGTACCAGCCGACCCAGAGCATGCCGGTGCCGACCATACAAAGAACCATCGAGTGCGGGGGCATGGGTTCGCGGCCGAATCCGATACGCTTGCCGAGGATGATGCAGAGCACGAGAGCCGACCATCCGGAGGACATGTGGACGACGGTGCCACCGGCGAAGTCGAGGGCCTTGATCCCTGCGTTGGCATTGAGCGGGCCGCACATCAGGCCGTCAGCGGCCCAGACCATGTGAGCGAGAGGGAAGTACACCACAAACATCCACAAGGTGACGAAGAGGAGGACGGCGGAGAACTTCATGCGTTCGGCGATGGCGCCGACGATGAGGGCCGGGGTGATGATGGCGAAGGTGAGCTGGAAGATCGCCCAGACGTTGTTGGAGATCCAGTTGCTGCCTTGGCCGACTTCGCCTCCGTTGACGCCCTTGAAGAACATGAAGTCGAGACCGCCGATGAAGGGGTTTCCGGCGGCGAAAGTCAGACTATAGCCGCAAACCCACCACAGGATGGTCACAAGACCCGCGATGCCGAGGCATTGAGCCATGACGGACAGGATGTTCTTACGACGGACGAGACCACCGTAGAAGAGGGCCAAGCCGGGGAGGGTCATGAAGAGAACCAACGCCGTGGAGGTCATCTGCCAGGCGTTATGGCCGGGACCGGGACCGGGGATGCTGGACGGTGCGTTGGTGTTGCCGCCCCGGGCGACGTTGTTCATGTAGGCCTCGATGTCGGCAACGCGTTCCTCCAGGGGCCGCACTGGGGTGTCGGCGGCGCCGGCGTCGAAGACGAAAGCAGAAAGGCCGAGGAGCAAGGCCAGGGTGACAAATAAATGCTTCATGGACTGGGGTTGGGGTGGGGAGTGTGGATTGGCTGCGGTTGGGTTGGGTTGGGTTGGCGGTGCGTGAGCCGTCAGACGGCGGAACTTCCTTTTTCGCCCGTTCGGATGCGGACGGCGTCTTCGATGGTGGTGACGAAGATCTTGCCGTCGCCGATCTTCCCGGTCTTTGCGGCGCCGACGATCGCCTTGACAGCGGCGTCAACGCGTTCGTCGGTGAGGACGAGCTCGATCTTGATCTTGGGCAGGAAGTCGACGGTGTATTCGCTTCCTCGATAGATTTCGGTATGGCCCTTTTGGCGGCCGAAACCTTTGACCTCACTGACGGTCATGCCTTCGATTCCAGCCTCACCGAGGGCATCCTTCACTTCCTCCAGCTTGAACGGCTTGATGATCGCTTCGATTTTCTTCATTGGCTCTAAGTTTGATTTTGCCGGCATTGCGCCCTGCTCGGACTTGGGCCCCGAAGGGAGAGAAATCTCGCCCTGGACAGGCTGATTGGGTTCGCGGAACGCCGGGCCGGACGGTGTTCTACCCCCTAGACCACAATCCGACCCGGCCACCGCAGGCGCTGAACAACGGGTTCCGCGCCGCGTCCATGGAGCAGTCGCTATGCCAGGAGGCACTATGAGGCGACCGAGGCGTCTTTTGACGGTTATCCATCAATTCCGTGCATACATGCTGTGCGAATGGCCCTAAGCGAACCCTTTGGGTGGTTTCTTTTGACCAATCGGTTCGGTTCGAAGCAGGACCTTTGGGTCGCCATGGGGCCTCCAGGAACGCCTCGCATTGTTGGTTTGCTGGTGCCTCCGATCGCGCCTAACAATGGCCTGATGATTCCCACGAGGAACCGATCCTCTTCCCGCAGCCCATGGTGGACGGGTGGTTTGGCCTGTTTTCTGGGGATTGCCGGGCAGGTTCAGGGTGCCGAGACGCCGGCGCCGGAGGGGACTCTTTCCTTTGAGACCCATGTGCGGCCGTTTTTGGCGGACTACTGCACCTCCTGTCATGGGGTGGACAAGAAGCGGGGCGAAGTGGATCTGGAGATCTTTGGAACCCAGGCTGGCATGGCCCAGCACCGCGAGATCTGGGAAAAAGTACGATCGGCGTTGGACGGCTGGGAGATGCCACCCGAGGGGAAGCGTCAGCCGACGGAAGCCGCCCGCCGCGGCGTGGTGCAGTGGATTGACGAGGAATTGGCCAAAGTGGATGCCGCCACACCGCCCAATCCGGGCCGGGTGACGGCGCGCCGACTGAACCGGAACGAGTACCGCAACACAGTGCGGGATTTGCTGGGTGTGGATTACGACACCCATGCGTCGTTCCCGAACGACGAGTCCGGCTATGGATTCGACAACATCGGCGATGTGCTCTCGCTGCCTCCGATGCTGCTGGAGAAGTACCTCGCCGCTGCGGAAGAGATTGCGCAGCGGGTGATTGTGACGGAGGACCCGGCGATGAAGCGTGTGCAACGCATCCCGGCGGCGCGGTTCAGCACCCAGGCGGATGCGGTCTCCACCGTGGAGGAAGAAGTCTGGGGATTCTTTCGGGAAGGTGAGTTGGTCACGGATTTCGAATTTCCGGCGACAGGCCCGTATCGGTTGCGGGTGCGGGCGTATGGAGATCAGGCCGGGCCCGAGCTGCCACGGATGTCGGTGCGTCTGGAAGGTAAGGAACTTGTGGCGCGTCCGATCAAGGCGCAGGCGGAACGGCCGGAGTCGTTTGAAATCCCCATCGAGGTGGAGGCCGGCAAGCGGCGGTTGGGCGTGGCCTACCTGAACAACTTCAACTCGGACGGCGACCGGAACCTCTATCTGGTTTCGTTGGAAATCTTGGGACCACTGAACGTAGCGCCCGAGGAATACCCGGAGACGCACCGGAGGATTCTGCCAAAGCGGGCGCCGGTGGGTGAACAACTGGCCTACGCAAAGGAAGTTTTGGGGCCTTTGGCGAGCCGGGCCTACCGTCGGCCGGCGACGGACGCCGAGGTGGCCAAACTGGTGCGTTTGGTGGACTTGGTGTTGAAGGATGGAGGTCGCTTTGAGGAAGGCATCCAACTGGCGCTGCAGGCCGTGCTCGTCTCTCCCTACTTCCTGTACCGCTGGGAAGTGGTTACGGAACGGTTGCCGGCGGGCGAGGGGCGCGATTTAAACGGCTTCGAGATCGCCTCCCGGCTGTCCTATTTTCTATGGAGCTCGATGCCGGACG
>CAUJJW010000287.1 GCA_963205105.1 Verrucomicrobiota bacterium
CGTTCCGTTCGAGCGGCGGATCGACATACTCGCCCCAATGGCCGGAGGTATGGCCAAAGTACTCGTCAAATCCACGCGCCTGCGGGTGGTAGGGCCATTGGCTGCCGTTGTGCCATTTTCCGAAGGCACCCGTGGCATAGCCTGCGGACCGGAAGCCGTCCGCCAAGGTGCGCTCCCCGAGGTCCATGCGCTCCTGCCCGGTGGACACACCCCGGACGCCTGAACGCGGATGGTAGCGTCCGGTGAGGAACTCGGCCCGGGTGGGAGCACAGACCGGTTGCACAAAGAACCACTTCAGTGACACGCCATCGCGAGCCAGGGAGTCGATGTGCGGGGTCCGGACATCCTGGTTGCCGTGAACGCCGTAATCCCCCCATCCCGCGTCATCAGCCAGGAAGATGACCAGATTGGGAGGCCCCGGTCGGGCGGGAGAAGGCGTGGCGGCCGGGGTGAAGCAAACGAGGAGAACCAGGTGGAAGCCGAGAAAGTGACGGGCGAAACGCAGGATCATGGCTGGGATGGGTGCTACGGCTTCAAGGGTTGGGAGCGACCGTAAGCCATCGGCGGGCCGACGCCAACTCTGGGGGTCCCAGGCAAAGGTCGTTGCTCGTCAACACTCCCCATGGCTCAGGGCGGCCTGTCGCCCGGGGGCGAGGGAACGGAATCCAGGGCGCCTGAGCCTTGTCGACACCTTCCAGAGAGGAGACACGCCGCGGGGTCGGGTTCGGGGTCGCTCGGCCAAGTTGCGGCTCGCGGACCATCCGGCCCGCCGGCAGAATCGCGCCATGGAGTTCAACCTGCGCATCGTTCGAGGCGCCATCCTGGTGGCATGGCTCTCCACCTCCCAGGCACTCCCGGCCGCCACAACCACTTCTCCCGTGACACCCTCCGAGAACCCCCTGCTCCGCGAAAGCACCCTCCCGTTCCATTATCCGCACTTCGACCAGATCCGTGAGGATCAGTATCTGCCCGCGTACGAGTGGAGCATGGCGGAGGAATTGAAAGAGATCGAAGCCATCGCCAGTGCGGCGGCCGCGCCGACCTTCGAGAACACCATCGTGGCCCTGGAACGTGCCGGTCAGGCGCGATCGAGGGTCGAACGGCTTTTCTCCAACCTGAACGGCACCATCACCACGCCCGGCATGCAGGCCATCGAGAAGGAAATGGCGCCGAAACTTGCCGTGCACCGGGACAAGATCCTGCTGAATGGACCTCTGTTCGCCCGCATCGAGTCCGTCCACAGCCGCCGACAGGAACTCGGGCTCGACCCCGAATCGCTGCGTCTGGTCGAAAAAACCCGTGAGGATTTTATCCGCGCCGGCGCCCGTTTGGCGGACGCCGACAAGACCCGGCTGAAACAGCTCAACTCGGAAATCGCCACCCTGCACACCAGCTTCGCCCAGAACGTGCTGAAGGAGCGCAACCTCCACGGAGTCCTGGTCGAGGATCCGTCGTCGCTGGCAGGCTTGACGGAAAGCGAGATCACGACGGCCGCCGATGCCGCCAAGGCGGCGGGGCACGCGGGCAAGCACCTTCTCCCCTTGCTCAACACCACCGGCCAACCGCCGCTGTCCTCCCTGCAAGATCGCGGGCTTCGCCAACGGCTGCTCGAAGCGTCGATGCGTCGTGGAAGCCAGGGCGGTGAATTCGACAACCGGCCTGTCGTCGCGCGACTGGTCCGGCTTCGTGCCGAACGGGCGAAACTGCTCGGCTACCCCAACCACGCCGCTTATCGGCTGGAAGTCCAAACCGCGAAAGAAATCAGCACGGTGAACACCCTGCTCGCCAGGCTCGCCAAGCCTGCCGTCGCCAATGCCCGACGCGAAGCCGCCGCCATGCAGTCCCTCATCGATGAGGAAAAGGGCGGGTTCCAACTCGCCGCGCACGACTGGGATTTCTACTCGGAGAAGGTCCGCAAGGCCCGCTTCGCCTTCGACGAATCCCAGCTCCGTCCCTACTTCGAGATGCAACGGGTGCTGGTGGACGGCGTGTTTTATGCCGCCACCCAGCTCTTCGGCATCACCTTCAAGGAGCGCACCGATCTGCCGAAGTACCATCCCGACACGCAGGTGTTCGAGGTCTCCGACACCGATGGCACGCCGTTCTCCCTGTTCATCGTGGACTGGTACGCGCGCCCCTCGAAGCGCGGCGGCGCCTGGATGAACTCGTATGTCTCGCAATCCGCGCTGCTGAACCAACAGCCCGTCATCGCCAACCATCTGAATGTTCCCAAGCCACCCGCCGGAGAACCCACCCTGCTGACCTACGACGAGGTGACCACGGCGTTCCATGAATTCGGCCACGCCCTGCATGGCATGTTCTCCAAGGTGCGCTACCCGCGGTTCTCCGGAACCAGCGTGCCGCGCGACTTCGTGGAGTTCCCCTCCCAGGTGAACGAGATGTGGATGACCTGGCCGTCGATCCTGACGAATTACGCCCGACACCATCAGACCGGTGAACCCATTCCCGCGGCGCTCGTGGAGAAAGTCCGCGCCGCCCAAAAGTTCAACCAGGGATTCAAGACCACTGAATACCTCGCCGCTTCGTTGCTCGACCAGGCCTGGCATCAACTGGCCCCGGAAGAGGTCCCCGCGGCGGAGGGAGTCATGGCATTCGAGGCCGCGGCACTGGCCAAGGCGGGTGCTGATTTTGCCCCGGTCCCGCCGAGATATCGGAGCCCCTACTTTTCCCATGTTTTCGGCAGCGACGGCTATTCAGCCGGCTACTACTCCTACATCTGGAGCGAGGTTCTGGACGCCGACACTGTGGACTGGATCAAGTCGAATGGCGGCCTCAGCCGCGCCACCGGCGACCGACTGCGCAGCACGCTGCTCTCCAGGGGCGGCAGCGATGAGGCGATGAATCTCTTCCGCGCGTTCCTCGGCCGGGATCCGAAGATCGAACCTCTGTTGCAACGCCGGGGACTGGATGCCGTGAATCCCTGATCACCCGGGGAAACCAGCGATTCGGCAGCAGACGTCGCTCGCCCGATCCGCCTGGCAAGATGCCCGGCTCTACGGTAGATGGGACGCCCGCCGCTACCGATCCCGACACACCCCACCGACATCACGCCGGTTCATGGTGGACGCCGCGGGCCTGCCCCCGGTTTCGGACTTATTCCACCGTCACGCTTTTGGCGAGGTTGCGGGGTTTATCCACGTCACAGCCGCGGGCCACGGCGATGTGGTAGGCCATCAATTGGAGCGGCACCACCGCCAGCAATGGAACCAGGGGTTCCAGGGTGGCCGGGATCTCGAAGACGTCCTCCACCCGGGATCGGATCTCGGTGTCGCCCTCGGTGCAGATGGCGATGACGGGCCCTTTGCGGGCCTTGATCTCGGCGACGTTCGCGAGTGTCTTGTCGTACAGGGCGTCGCGGGGAACCAAAAACACGGAAGGCGTGCGTTCGTCGATCATCGCGATCGGCCCGTGCTTCATCTCGGCGGCGGGATAACCCTCGGCATGAACGTACGAAATCTCCTTCAACTTCAGCGCGCCTTCCAACGCGGTGGGGAAGTTGTACTGACGCCCCAGGAAGAAAAAATCCTCCGCCGCGGCGTACTTGAGCGCGATCCGCCGGATCTCGTCGTTTCGGGCCAGGATCGATTCAACCTGCGCCGGGAGCGCCTCCAGGGCCCGGATGATCTGGGCTCCGCGCTGCGCGGAAAGCATGCGAATGCGGCCCATGAGCAGCGCCAGGAGAACCAGGGCGGAAACCTGGGCGGTGAAGGCCTTGGTGGAGGCGACACCGATCTCGGGGCCAGCGTGCAGGTAGATGCCCCCGTCGCACTCGCGGGCGATGGTGCTGCCGACGACATTGCAGAGGGCGAGCACCTTGTGGCCGCGACGACGGGATTCCCGCAAACCGGCCAGTGTGTCCGCGGTTTCGCCGGACTGGGTGATGGCGAGAACCAGCGTGTGTTTGTCGAGGGGGGTGTTCCGATAGCGGAACTCGCTGGCATACTCGACCTCGGTGGGCACGTGGGCGAACTCCTCGAGCAGGTATTCGCCGATCAACCCCGCATGCCAGCTGGTGCCGCAAGCAACGATGACCACGCGATCCACGGCGCGCAGTTCGGCCAGCGACATGTTCAGGCCGCCGAATTTGGCGGATAACTCCTCGCGATCGATTCGGCCGCGCAAGGCGTTCTCGATGGTGCGCGGCTGCTCGAAGATCTCCTTGAGCATGTAGTGGGGGAAGTCCCCCTTCTCCGCAGCATCCGCGCTGTACTCGATCTGCTGGATCTGAGCCTGCGCGGTACCGTTGCCGAGGCTGGCCAGCTTGAAATCATCCTCCGTGACGGTGATGACATCGTAGTCGTTCAGGTACACCGCCTGCTGGGTATGGGCGACGATGGCACTGGCGTCGCTGGCGAGAAAATGTTCGTGCTGTCCAACCCCGAGCAGGAGCGGAGAACCGCGCCGGGCGCCAACCATGATGCCGGGGTGATCCGAGCTGACGACGGCGATGCCATACGTTCCGATCACCTCACGGAGGGCGGACATGACGGCGGCGGTAAGCGGGTGGGAATCGCCGTTCGTGGCTCGGGCGAGAGCGCGCTCGTAATGGACGCCGATCAGGTGGGCGAGCACTTCAGTGTCCGTTTCCGAAGCGAAGGTGTGCCCGGCGGCGACCATCTGTTCCTTGAGTTTGAGATAATTCTCAATGACCCCGTTGTGGACCACGGCGATGCGGCCGCTGCGGTCGAGGTGGGGATGGGAATTCGCGTCGCACGGCGGGCCATGGGTGGCCCAACGGGTATGACCGATACCGGGCGACCCCGACAACGGTGCGGCGGCGCATTCCCGGGCGAGACCGGCGTCGATGCGTCCCACCTTCTTGCGCACCTGCAAACCGGCGTCGGTCAGGATGCAAACACCCGCCGAATCGTATCCGCGGTACTCCAGGCGACGGAGACCTTCGAGCAGGATCGGCACAGAAGAGCGCCGACCGATATACCCCACGATGCCACACATAAACTTATATTGAGCGCGATGGGGAGCCTTGGCTTGCTCCTCCCCTGGAACCGATGCTACGAAAGGGAAGCGCCTACGGCAAGTCGAGCAACCACCCTTATGTCTTCCCCCCTTCGACCGGACATTTCCGAGCGGACCCTTTCCATCATCATGGGAGGCGGTCAGGGCACGCGTTTGTTTCCGCTGACCCGCGAGCGATCGAAGCCGGCGGTTCCTCTGGCCGGCAAGTATCGGCTCGTCGATATCCCGATTTCCAACTGCATCAATTCGGGGCTGAAGCGGATCTATCTGCTCACGCAGTTCAACTCGGCTTCGCTGCACCGGCACATCACGCAGTCGTACACCTTCGACCACTTCTCCGGTGGTTTCGTGGGGATACTGGCCGCCGAGCAGACCTTCTCGAGCACGTCGTGGTATCAGGGCACGGCGGATGCGGTGCGTAAGAACATTATCCACTTCCTGAACCAGAACTTCGACTACGCCCTGATCCTGAGCGGCGATCAGTTGTACCGGATGAACTTCCGGAAAGTTCTGCAGCAGCATGAGGAGAACAAGGCCGACGTCACCATCGCAACCATCCCGGTCCCGCGCGACGCCGCCAGTTCCCTCGGCATCATGCAGGTGAACCGCGATCGGCGGATCGTCCGGTTTGTGGAAAAGCCCAAGGATCCCGCGGTGCTGGACACCTTGAAGGTCTCGCCCGAAATGCACTCCGCCCTGGGTATCGAAGGCAATCAGGACTCGTACCTGGCCTCGATGGGCATCTACGTGTTCAACCGTGAAGTCCTGCTTCGCCTGCTCGACAACGATTTCACCGACTTCGGCAAGCACATCATCCCGAATGCCATCGGCCAGCTGAAGGTCGATTCGTACGTCTTCCAGGGATATTGGGAGGACATCGGAACGATCCGCTCGTTTTTCGAGGCGAACATCGATCTCACCTCCGAGCTGCCGAGCTTCAATTTCTTCGACATGATCCATCCGATCTTCACCCGCCCGCGCTTCCTGCCGGCTTCGAAGGTCAATGGCGCCACCATGGACCATGCCGTGGTCTCCGACGGCTGCATCATCACCCGCGCCAACCTGCGGCATTGCGTCGTCGGCGTACGCAGCCTCATCTGGGAGGGAGCCGACCTGAATCGGGTGTTCGCGATGGGCAACGACTACTACGAGTCCCAGGAGTCCATTCAGCAGAACCGCGAGGCAGGCCGCCCACCGGTGGGCATCGGTCCCGGAACCCGTATCGAGAACGCCATCATCGACAAGAACGCCCGCATCGGCGCCAACTGCGTGCTTTCGCCCGCCGGCAAACCCGAGAACGTCGACCATCCGCTGTATTTTATTCGGGACGGTATTCTGGTGGTGCCCAAGAACGGAGTGATCCCGGACAACACCGTGGTTTGACCCGGGGCGCTCGCTCCGACGACTCAAGACCCGATCATGGGCCATTCCTCCAAGGTCCTTCGGCCCACCCAAACCAGGGTGACTCCAGGGGACGCGCGCTGCCAGCGCTCGCTCCCTTCCTCGCCCAGTTCCTGGAGCAGCGTCGGGTTGCTCCTGATCATCGCCCTGCTGGCCGCCGCAACCCATGTCGCCCCAGCGACAGCCCAGACGGTCGCGGAGCCGAAACCCGATTTCCTGGTCCGCGACGTCAATCCGAACTCGCCACGGAACGGAAAGGCGGTTTCGCCGCGGGATTACCGGCTTCAGATTTCCGCGTTCTATTTCGGTGCTGCGGGTTGAAGTTACTGCCGTGCCCAGTTTGGGCACCTCCAGACCATTCAGGGTGAACTCGCCGCGACCAATCCCGGGTTGCGCGTCGAAATTCTCGGGTTCAACCGGATCAGCGATGAGGCCTACAACTCCCTGGTTGCCCGCCCGCTGAACGTGCTGCCCTGGTTGCAGGACACCACCGAGCAGGACGTGTGGAATCGCTGGGCCATCGATTACCGTGATGTGCTGATCCTGGACGCCTTCAACCGTCCTGTCGGCAAGTACAACCTCACCGCCAACGACCTGCTCTCGTCCGCCCGCCGACAAGTCCTGAAACAGCTGCTGCTGGACGCCGCGGTGATCGTCGATTCCGACCAGGATGGCCTCCCGGACGTCTGGGAAACCTTTTGGTTCGACTCCCTCGCCCAGCGGCCCGAGGACGATTTCGACGGCGATGGGATCGATCAACGGACGGAATTCGCGCTGGCGTCGAACCCCAAGGACCCGCTGTCGGGGCCACTGCTCAAGCCCATCATCGTGCGGCCCGGTGGACGTCCGGCGCTGGCGGTCACCGTTCGACGATTTTCAGGAGGCGGACCCACGTTGATGGCGGAGACATCGTCAGACCTGGTGAATTGGAGCGCGGAGCCGTCCTCGATCTTCCGAGTCGGTTCGCTGGTGAATGCCTTTGACGGCATGGGTGGTGCCGAAGCCCGCTTTCAACAGTCGTCCGCCGCGGGCGCGTTGCCCAACGGATTTGTGCGGGTTCGAGTCGTCGCCCCTTGAGACCAGGGGCCGGCTACTTGCCCACGCGACCGAAGACCTGTTGCAGCAGTTCGGTGGAGCGGGCCGTTGGGTTCTCGCGAATTTTGACCTCTTCTTCCGCGATCTTCACGAACAGCCCGTCCAGGGTCTTGCGCGTCACATAGGCGTCGAGGTCGAGGTTGTCGTTCCCGAGAAAGGACCGGCTCAGATTGCCGAGCAGCCCCGACCGGTTGAGGCCCGATTGGTCGAGCAGTTGCTTGTATCCCGCGGTCACCCCCGTCTTGGTCGTAGCCTCCTTCACGATCGGCAGCAGGCGTTCCTCAAGGTTCGTTTGACTGGTGCGACGGAAGTACTCGGTGGCGGCCGTGTTCGTGGAGGTGAGGATCTTCCGGGCATCCTCCAGGGTCATCTGCTTCACGGAATCGGCGAGCACGGCGGCCGCTTCGGGCACCGCCTGCTCCGCCGCGCGGTTCATCGACGTCACAAAATCATCGGCCAACTTGTCCTGCCCAACTCCTCGCAACGCTGTCTCCACCTTCTTCAAACCCGCCGGCAACGGGATGCGCACATCGGCGTTGCCCAGGAAACCATCGGAGCGGCCCAGCGTTTCAACCGCCTTTCGCACACCCAGATCCAAAGCCTGCTTGAGGCCGTTGGCGATCTGTTCCTCGGAAAGCGCTTGGAGCACCCCCGACTTCTTGCGCAAGCCCAACCGCTCCAGAAGGTCCGCACGGGCGGAACCGCAGGTGATCAGGAAGCCCAGGACCAGACACCAGGCGGTGACACTTCGGGCGTAATGGATCTGCATGCCGGGAGCTTACCCCCTGCCCGCCGAGGTTCCAATGCCGCAGCCCAAATCGAAATTCGCGGATGGAGCCGCCGCTACGGTCCCGTCAGAATGTCGGCATGCACTGCTTCCCATCCACCCTCCTTGCCATGGTGCTCTGCCTCGCGGCCTCCCGGGAATCGGTGGCCGCCCCGCAGCCGGCGGAGGTCCGAGTCGCAGGAGACTGGAGCGTGGACGTCCAGGTTCGAGGCGACACCGGCGACATTCGTGCCCGGGTCGAGATCCCACCCGCCACGCTCCTGACCGTGTCGGACGAACGGTACGATTCGCTTCCGATCTTCAACCCCAAGACCGCGGGCTGGGTGAAGGGAACTCAGCTTCGGGCCGTGCGCGCCCAGGAAACCCTCCCGCATCTCGGCTACGCCTATCCCGCCGGCGGCCGGCAGGGCACCAGCTTCCAGATCACGGTGGGTGGGCAGTTTCTGGACAACAT
>CAUJJW010000288.1 GCA_963205105.1 Verrucomicrobiota bacterium
ATCGCGGTACTCGCGGGGTGTGACGATGAGGTAATGAGCGCTGCGGGAGGCTTCAATCCTGAGGCCCTTGGCGGTGAGCGCTTCGCGGATGGCTTCGCCGTTGATGAAGGGGAGCTTGAAGATCCAGTTGTCCCAGGAGAGCGGGCAATCGAAGTCCTCAGTGCCCTTGAGGTGTTTGATTTCGAGAACGGCGGTGGCGATGACGCGGAGTGCGAGCGGATCCAGGACTTCAACGAGCGGTAGGCGGAATTCGGTGGCGGAGAAGGCCCCGGATCCACTGATGTCGGTGAGGGTTTCCTCGGTGCCTCGGTATTCGCCCTTGAACGATCGGTAGAACACGTCGTCGACGAGCTGAGGTGGGGTGTAGCCGATGTTCCGTTCATCCGGCTGGGTCGTGGTGTCGTCGGGCTTGGCCTGATCGGAACCTTCGTAGCCTGCGGGGAGGAGGGGTGCCTCGAGTTTCAGATCGGAGACCGTACGCTCGATGGTGGATGCGGACAGATCGCCGCGGCCATTGGCTTTCGAGACGGCGAGAAACCCTCGCAACGCCGGGATTCCCGGGCGGGCGCCGGCTGGGTCGACGCCGAAACGTTCCATCTCTTCGACGCTCGAGAATTTCCGTCCGACGGCTTTTTCCGGGAAGAGCGGCTTGGGTGTGGCGATGGTGAGTCCGTTTCGGTACGAGGCGGGAGGAAGGGGAGGGTGCTGCGTTTCTGCTGGAAAATCGTACCAACCGCGTTCGCCCTCCTTCTGGGGAAAGCCGAGGCCACTGAGCTCAGGTTCTGGGAAGATGATCTTGGAGAAGGTGCGACCGTCATAGGACTCGGTGGTCAGCCAGAAGCCGGCGGTGGCGATGCGCACGGTGGTTGATTCGCGGCTGGACTTAACCACCTCCATGCGGATCGGGGTGCCGGGCTCGGCTTTGGGGTCGATGGCGACCCAGCGCGCCTTGAGATCCTGGGCCGACCCGAGGGTGGAACCGGCGAGAAGAATCAGGCCGATACGAAGAAGTGATACGACATGAAGTTTCATGTTAAGGGGTCCTGGGTACGTGCCATGGTCAACCTTCCCATGCAGGGGCCCTCCTCGGACACACCTGCCACATCCTCCGTGCAGAGCCGACCATCGGAACTTTTGATTTCGGCACCTCAGCGAAAATCTGAAGTTCGAGTTCACCTCAACACGCTACGGACCGGACGCTTGCGCCTGCCGAAAGACTCGACACCTCCGGCGTGGTGTGGTGCGGATGGGTCGGACAACGCCTCCTTTAGGACGATGAAGCGGATCTTATACATGACATGTTGCATGTCAATGATTGGTTCCGCGCAAGACCCGGGTGCTTCATGAAGTTCACGCCAAGACGCTGAGACGCGTAGAAGTGCGAAGAACAAGATGAGTCGGGTGCACTCCCTCAACCCATACCGTTTGCTTCGCGCTTCCTTGGGGGCGCGAGCTTTTGTCTCGGCCGGTCCTTCTTGGCGTCGGCGTGAGATCCGTCTGAATCGTTCCGCTCAGGCGGAATGAGGCGGCTTGCGGGTGTCGGCGTGCAGGCGGTCGAGTTCGGCGGTCTCGATGGTTTCGGACAAACGCCGCACGGAGGCCTGAAGCTTGGCGAGGGCTTTGCCCTGTTCGATCACGACGGAATTGAGTTCCTCGTTTTGGCGCTCGACGTGGGAGAGGTTCCGTTCCACGCGTGCCAGGCGGTCCTCGAGAGATTCGTTCGAGGCAGGACTAGGTGATGTGGGCGCCGCGGGTTTCGACATAGACGGAGTAGACAGACTGGCTTGCCGTGATGAACAGGCGGTTTCGCTTGGGGCCGCCAAAGCAGAGGTTTGAACAGATCTCGGGAATTCGGATCATGCCGATGCGGGTGGCGTCGGGGGCGAAGACATGAACCCCGTCGTAACCGTCGCCGACCCAGCCGCCGGCGGCCCAGATGTTGCCATCCACGTCGCAGCGGATGCCGTCGGCCAGTCCTTTGCCGGGGCGGATGCCGGTGATGCCGGCGAGGCCATATTCCTGGGCGCGGCTGGAGGTGATTTCCATGGAGACGAAGACGCGGCCGTTGCGGAGGGAGCGGCCTTCGACGACGTCCCAGGCCTTGATGGGTTTCGGATCGGGACCACCGGTGTCGGCGACGTAGAGTGTCTTGTAATCGGGCGAGAAGCAGAGGCCGTTGGGCTTGTGGATATCGTCGGCGACCTTTTCCACCTGGGCGGTTGTGGGGTCGATGCGGTAGATGGCTTCCTTGAGTTGGAGCGGGCCTTTGTTGCCCTCGTAGTGGCCCATGCTTCCGTAGCCGGGGTCGGTGAACCAGATGCCGCCGTCGGGATGGACGACGGCATCGTTCGGGGCGTTGAACGGTTTGCCCTCGAAGGTGGCGGCGAGAACGGTGAAGGAGCCGGAGTGCTCGTAACGGACGACTCGGCGGTGTCCATGTTCGCAGGCGATTTGGCGGCCCTCGAAGTCGAAGGTGTTGCCGTTGCTGTTGCCGGAAGGATTCCGGAAGACGGACACGTGACCGTCGTCGTCGAGCCAGCGGTGTTGGACGTTGTTGGGAATGTCGCTCCAGAGCAGGTAACGCCCGACGGCATTCCATGCGGGGCCTTCGGCCCAGAGGTTGCCGACATGGAGCCGTTGGATGGGGGTATTGCCGATTTTGTAAGGGGCGAAACGGGGGTCGAGGACGAGAATGTCCGGGTCGGGATAGCGGACGGGTGTTTTGCCGGACCAATCGCGATCCGCGCCGGAACTGTTCAGGGCGGCGATACCGGTGAGGGCCGCGGTGGCGCGGAGGAACCCGCGTCGGTCGACCGGTGGTGTGGAACGGGTGCGGGGGGCGACGGGAGACAGGGAGGAACGGGGGTTGCTCATGGGGCAAACGGGGTGCTAGGGAACCCTTTCACGACTCCAGGGCGGCGGGCAACCGTTGGTTCGAGATGAAAGGTAGGTGACGGTCGGGGAGGGATTTGACAGCGTTTGCGGCGTGCGTTTGGAGCACTTAAAGAACGTTCGACGGGTCGTGGTCAAACTGGGCACGGGCATCCTGACCGACGGCAAGAAGCGGCCCGATCAGGTGCAATTCGCGCAACTGGTCGCGCAGGTGGCTGGCTTGCGGGCGACGGGCATGGAAGTGGTCATGGTGACCTCGGGGGCGGTGGGTGCGGGCATGGGCGTGCTGGGCTTTGATCGTCGGCCGAAGCATCTGGCGGACCTGCAGGCCTGTGCCGCCGTGGGGCAATCGCGGTTGATGGCCCTGTATGAAGGATTGTTTCGGCACTACGACCAGGGGGTCGCGCAGGTGTTGTTGACGCACGAGGATTTGTCGGACCAGACGCGTCATGTGAATGCGCGGAACACCTTGCTGACGCTCTTGAAGCGGGGAGTGGTGCCCATCATCAACGAAAACGACGCCGTTTCCGTGACGGAACTGAAGTTTGGCGACAACGACCGTCTTTCCGCGCTGGTGGCGAGTTTGCTGCCGGCGGATCTTCTGGTGATCCTGACCACGGCCGATGGGTTGATCGAAGGGTTCGGGACGCCTGCGGCTCGACGATTGTCGGTGGTCTCGGAAATCGGGGAGGCGGTGGAATCCATGGCGGGCGGGACCACCAGTGCGACCGCGGTGGGCGGTATGAAGACCAAGATCGATGCCGGCAAGATCGTGCTGCGATCGGGCATACCGATGGTGATTGCCCCGGGGCGTCGGTTCGATGTCCTGGCGCGCATCCTGGCAGGTGAAGATGAAGGAACTCTGTTCACGGCACGAACCGGGCGGCTTCCGGGGCGTAAACGATGGATCGCGTTTTTCCATCGGGCCGCGGGGAACCTGGTGGTGGATGCCGGCGCCCGACGGGCGATCTGCGAGGAAGGACGGAGCCTGCTGACGCCGGGGGTGGTGTCGGTGGAAGGGGACTTTTCCAAGGAATCGGTGGTGGAGATCCGGGATACCGCGGGCCGGGAGATTGCGCGCGGGCTGGTCCGGGTGGACTCCGCGGGGCTTCGCAAGCCTTCCGGGCGAGGGGAAGTGGCGGTTCACCGTGACGACCTGGTCATTCTGTAGAACGCACGATTCATGAAGAAACCGCCCTCGCGCCGCTCGCCACCCCTTCGACAGCTGCAGGAAGTCATGGCGATCCTGCGATCGCCGGAAGGCTGCCCGTGGGACCGGGAACAGGACCATCGGACGCTGCGATTTCATGCAGTCGAGGAGGTCTACGAACTGCTGGATGCCATCGAGGCGGGGGACGAGGCGGAGATGGTGGAGGAACTGGGGGATCTTCTTTTGCAGGTGGTGTTCCATTGCCAGTTGGGCCGCGAGCGTGGCGCGTTTGACCTGGAGGCGGTGGCGCAGCGGGTGGTGGATAAACTCATCCGGCGCCATCCGCATGTTTTTGGAGATGTGACGGTGGCCAACGTCGATGAAGTCTGGGCCAACTGGGACCGAATCAAGCGGGCGGAGAAGGCTGGTACCCGGGCGGAGCGATCTTCGGCGCTGGACGGGGTACCCCGGCATCTGCCGGCGCTGTTGCGGGTCGAAAAACTGGTGAAGAAGGCGCGGAAGGCGGGGTTGGTGGGTGAAGCTGGTGGGACGAAGGCCACGGGCGGTCGGAAGGGGCTGGGAGGCGTTTTGTTCGATCTTGTGATGGCGGCGCAGGCGCGGGGGTGGTCGGCGGAGGAGGTGTTGCGGGAAGAAAGTGCACGGCGGGAACGGGTTTGGCGGTTGAAAGAGCTCCGGGCGGGTCAGGCGAAGTCGGCGGGGAACCGGATCAAACGCTCTCGCGCCACCTGACAGCCACAGGGGCAGCCGGCGACCGGTTATGGGGTGTGTTCATGGTGACGATGAATGGAATGGCTTTGAAAGGAAGAGAGTGGCACCTCGTTGGTCGGTTTTTGGGAGGTTTGCCATTTTCTCTCAGTGAAAGATTGCAACGCCGGGCTCCCGCTTGAGAGCTTTGGCGAGTTTGACGACGTTGCGTCGTCGTAACAGCGAGAGACGTAGCCTGAGATGACGAACCAGACCTCCGAGACAGTCCCGTTCCAAGCGCGGTGGAACGGCTTGCCACCCCAACAGGGCCTGTATGATCCACGGCACGAGCACGACGCCTGTGGCGTTGGGTTTGTGGTGAACATTCAGGGTAAGAAATCCCATGACCTGGTCAAACAGGGTATCCAGGTCCTGGTCAACCTGGACCACCGTGGGGCCTGCGGTTGTGAGCCCAACACCGGGGATGGCGCCGGCATCCTGATGCAGATCCCGCATCGGTTCTTCGCCAAGGTGGCGCCTGAGAACGGCTTCGATCTGCCGGAAGCCCGGCAATATGGTGTCGCCATGGTGTTCCTGCCGCGCGACACCCGCCAGCGGCGGTTCTGCGAGCGAGCTTTTGAGCGGATCGTCCGTGAGGAGGGCCAGAAAGTGTTGGGATGGCGGACCGTTCCAACCGACAACTCCATGATCGGGGCGACGGCCAAGGCGACCGAACCGGTGTTCCGCCAATGCTTTATCGGGCGTGGTCGGCGGATCGCGGATGATCAGGAGTTCGAACGGCGACTGTTCATCATCCGCAAGCGGGCGTACTCCGAGGTGCGCAACGCCGGGGAAGCGGGCACCCATTTTTGGTACGTGGCCAGCATGTCGTGCCGGACGATCGGCTATAAGGGCATGCTGATGCCGGGACAGGTCGATCAGTACTTCCCGGATCTGCGGGATCCGGACATGGAGACGGCCTTGGCGCTCGTGCATTCGCGGTTCTCCACGAACACCTTCCCAAGCTGGGAGCGTGCGCATCCGTATCGTTATCTGGCGCACAACGGCGAGATCAACACCCTGCGGGGCAACATCAACTGGATGCACGCGCGGCAGGCGATGTTCGAGAGCCCGTTGTTGGGTGACCGGGACGACATCAAGAAAATCCTGCCGATCATCAACCCCAACGGGTCGGACTCGGCGATGTTCGACAACTGCTTGGAGTTGTTGGTGTTGAGTGGGCGTTCGCTTCCTCATGCGATGATGATGATGATCCCCGAACCATGGGTGGGTCATGAAAGCATGAGCGATGAGCGCAAGGCCTTTTACGAATATCACTCCTGCCTGATGGAACCGTGGGATGGTCCGGCATCGGTGGCTTTCACCAACGGCATGCAGATTGGTGCGTGCCTGGATCGGAACGGGTTGCGTCCTTCGAGGTTCTACGTCACCCACGACGACATGGTGGTGATGGCCTCCGAGGCGGGGGTTCTCGACATTGCGCCGGAGCGGATCAAGCAGAAGGGACGGTTGCAGCCGGGCAAGATGTTCCTGATCGACACGGACCAGGGTCGGATCATTGGCGACGATGAGATCAAGGATTCGATCTGTCGCGCGCAACCCTACCGGGAATGGATCAACCGTTACATGGTGGACCTGGGGGCGTTGCCGCCGGCGCCGGTGGTGGCCGTGCCGGACCACGACACGATGCTCCAACGGCAGCAGGCATTCGGGTACACCTTCGAGGACCTTCGGGTGCTGATGGTGCCGATGGCGCGCGATGGTGTGGAGGCGGTGGGATCGATGGGTACCGACACCCCTCTGGCGGTGCTCTCCGAAAAGCCCCAGCTGCTGTACAACTACTTCAAGCAGCTCTTTGCCCAGGTCACCAACCCGCCGGTCGATTGCATTCGGGAAGAGATCATTTTCTCGACCGAGACGACGGTTGGCGCGGAGAGGAACCTGCTGACTCCGGAACCTCGCAGCTGTCAGCTGATCGAGCTGAAGACGCCCATCCTCACCAATGAGGAATTCGCGAAGCTGAAGTACCTCAACCATCCGGCGTTCACCTCGCAGACCCTGCCGATCGTGTTCAAGGCCTCCGAAGGTTCGGTGGGCCTGGAGAAGGCGCTGGACGATTTGTTTGAGGCGGCCAACAAGGCGATCGAGGACGGCTACAACGTTCTGATTCTGTCCGACCGGGGCGTGAACAAGGAGATGGCCCCGATTCCGGCGCTGCTCGCCGTGGCCGGGCTGCATCATCATCTGATCCGGGAAGGCACCCGCACCCGGGTGGGGCTGGTGCTTGAATCCGCGGAGCCGCGGGAGGTGCATCAGTTCTCGCTGCTGATCGGTTATGGCTGCGGCGCCATCAACCCCTACCTGGCCTACGAGACCCTGGACGACATGATCCGGCAGGGGTTGCTCAAGGACATCGACCACAAGACCGCGGTGAAGAACTTCACCAAGGCGGTCACCAAGGGCGTGGTGAAGGTGATTTCGAAGATGGGCATCTCAACGAT
>CAUJJW010000289.1 GCA_963205105.1 Verrucomicrobiota bacterium
CGCCCCGCCTGGAGCCCGCCCGCCCGTCGCAGTTACTGGCAACGCCTCGAACACCTCGCCGCCCGCGTCGCCGACGATCACTCCTTCGTGCCCATCCTGTCCGACAGGTATGTGCTCGCCGCTTCGTCGGCGGACGATCACATCCGTTGTTTCGATGCCGACTCCGGCCGTCTCATCTGGCGGTTCGCCACCGATGGCCCCGTCCGCTATGCACCCTCCGTCGCCGACGGCGTGGTCTATGCGGGCAGTGATGACGGCTGGATCTACGCGCTTCGAATTCAGGATGGCTCACTACTCTGGCGCCATCGACCCGGGCCCGAGGACCGCCGCCTTCCTGGGAATAACCGACTCATCTCGTCCTGGCCCATCCGGTCCGGCGTGCTCGTTCGCGGTGACACGCTGTTTGCCACGGCAGGGCTCTACCCCCAACAGGGCGCCTTCGCCTGTGCTCTGAACATCACCAACGGCGCCGTCCGTTGGCAGCAGGCGCTGGATGTCTCGCCGGAAGGCTACCTTCTAACCACCGACAGTCTGCTCGTCGTCCCCACCGGCCGTGCCTCACCCGTCGGGCTGGACCTCGCCTCCGGAAAGTTCGTCCGCAGCTTCGATACCGGAGGCGGCACCTATGCGGTCGTCTCCCAGGGAGAACTCTTCGGCGGCCCTGGCAATGCCGGCACGCTCGCCGCCGTCGGCACCCAGTCCAGCCAACGCCTCGTCACCGTCCAGGGCCGCAACCTGGTCACGGATGGCACCCGACTTCACCTGCTGGAGAACGGGCACCTCCGAACCATCCACCGCGCTCGCCAGGCCGAGATTCAAAAGCGACTCCGCCAACTCGAAAGCCAGGTGCGCGCCCTTCAGTCCAGCTCCCCCAAGAAGCCTGGACTTCCAGACAACCCCGTCCCCAACCCCGACCCAGCCGAGGTCAACCGCCTCGGTGATGCCATCGCCGCCGAACGCCGCCAACTCGATGCCTGCGAGTTGTGGCGGGTTCCGTGCGCCGAGGATCTTTGCCTGGTCGGTGTCCAAAACGCCCTGATCGTGGGCGGCACCAACAGCGTCGCCGTGTTCGACCGCCCAACCGGTCGCCGCTTGTGGAGCGCTCCCGTGGAGGGGCGGGCCCTCGCCATCGCAGCCTCCCTGAACCGGCTGATCGTCGCCACCGATCAGGGTGTTTTGCACGCGTTCAGCGTATCCCCTCCCCTTTCGCCACCCCCGGTCCACGAGGACCAGGGCCACCTCGAAATCCAAGCCGGTGCGCCCTTGCCGTCGAGCCACCTGGAAGCCCTGCGCTCCTCGGGCATGCCTCAACAGGGTTACGCCCTCGTCGCCGGCATCGGCTCCGGGAATCTCATCCGCCACTTGCTCGAACAAACCAGCCTCCACATCGTCGCCATCGACCCACAACCCGCCAAAGTCAGTCTGGCCCGGACTCTGGCCTGGGACCGCGGGCTCTACGGTTCCCGACTCAGTGCCCACACCCTCCCCTCCGGCCCCCTGCCGTTCACCGATTATTTCGCGAACCTTGTCCTCTCCGAGGCCCGCCTCGAAGGCTCGCCCAGCTCGCCCTGGCCCGACGCCGAACTCGAGCGTGTCACCCGGCCCTTTGGTGGCATCCGATGGACGGACCCCAAGGAACTCCCCATCCGACGCGGACCCCTCGAAGGTGCGGGCGAATGGACCCATCAGTTCGCCAACCCTGGCAACACCTCCAGCAGTGGTGATCGCCGTATGCACGCCAACCTCGCTCTCCAATGGTTCGGCGGACCCGGCCCCGACCTCATGGTCGACCGTCACCTCCGCGGTCCCGCACCCCTCGCGTCCCAAGGTCGGCTCATCGTTCCAGGCGAAAACCGGATGATCGCCGTCGACGCCTACAACGGAACCCTGCTCTGGCAACGCGAACTGCCCGAGTCCCAGCGCTACTCCATGCCGTACGATGCGGGTTATTTCTCGCTGTCCAGCAACGCGTTGGCGATCGCGGTGAAAGACCAATGCTGGTTGCTCCACCCCGAAACCGGCAACATCACCCGCCAGTGGCCCATCCCCGCTTCCGCGGGTTCTTCTTCCAATCTGCATTGGGGCTACACCGTGCTGCTGGGCGACCATCTCTTCGGCACCACCCAGAAGGCCACCGCCTCGCGCACCCGGCCCGGCTACGAACAGATCGACGTCGACTACAACAACGACCAACCGCTGGTCACCGGTCTCGCCGTCTTCCAGATCGACGCCACCACCGGCCGCACCCTCTGGCACCGACAACGCGGCGTCCTGCTCAACACCTCGCTGACCCTTTCCGGAAACCGCCTCCTCCTCGTCGAAGCCCGCGACCCCGAACTCGTGTCGCATCCCATCGGTCGCATTCCCCTCCCGCGACTGCTCCAAGGCGATCCCTGGCTCGTCGCCCTGGACGCCTTGACCGGTACCGTGGTCTGGGAGAAGCCCATCGACGGAGACCTGGCCCAATCCCGCAACATCCTCTACCTCGCCGCCTCCGGAGATGACCTAATCCTGCTCGGCTCGCACCTCGATGCTGCCGCCAAGGACACCCGGTACACGGTCGAATTCCGGCGCCTGAGCGATGGTTCGATCCGTTGGACCGCCAACCACCTGGCCCGTGTGCCGGGCGAATACACCCACGGCGAACAGGTCCATCACCCGGTGATCCTGAACGACCTGCTGGTGGCCGAACCGGCCGTGTACGACCTGGCCACCGGACGTCGACTCCCCGACTTCGGCGGGGTGAATCCCTGGAACCTGATCCGCCCCGGGCACAGTTGCGGAACGCTGAGTGCCGCCGGCGACTGCCTTTTCTTCCGTGCCGGCAACCCCACCGTCATGGATCTGCGCGCCAATCTCCGCGCCGGCTATGCACCGACCAAGCTCTCCCCCTCCCGAACCGGGTGCTGGATCAACATGATCCCCGCCGGTGGACTTCTCCTGATTCCCGAGGCAAGCGCCGGTTGCGTCTGTCAGTTTTCTCTTCAGACTTCCATGGCCTTCCTCCCCCGAACCCCATGAGCGCCGCAGACCTTCCCATGAACCGGTCGTCCGTAGCGGCGGGCGTCTCGCCTGCGGTAGAGGGGGGCGTCCCGCCCCCCGGAATCCCCGGTTCAAGGTCCGTGAGCAGGTCATTGTTGAACAGGGAGCTCTCCATGAAGCTGACATGGCAGCGATCGCGAGGATTGAAATGGGCTCCCTCACCCCAACCCTCTCCCGGGGGGAGAGGGTGTCGCATATACCGCACGGCGACATGCCGGAACTCCAGCCATCCGAGCCGTCGCGACCCGTTCCAGCCAACACCCGGCCCAACCCTTCGAAACCCGCGGGAACTATTCTCCCTCTCCCTCCGGGAGAAGGCAGGGATGAGGGCCGCCCGCTCCACGCCTCGCGCAACGGTTCATGGTCCCAATACGGGTTCAAAATTTGGAAAACGCTCCTCCCCATGAACCTTTCCAGGCAAGCCATCGTGAGGGTTGATACCGGCTCCCTCACCCCAACCCTCTCCCGGAGGGAGAAGGAGTCGCGTCCTGCCCTCGCACTGGTCTGCGGATTCCTCACCCTCTGCGTGCTGTTCCCCCCGGCATCCCCAGCCCTCGAACCGCCCCCCAACGCCCATGAACATTGGGCCTACCAACCGCCGAAACACGTCGCCCCCCCCGCCGTCCAAAACTCCGCCTGGGTCCGCAACGACCTCGACCGCTTAATTCTCGCCAAACTCGAAGCTCAAGGACTTCAGCCCTCTCCACCCGCCGACCCGCGCACGTTCCTTCGCCGAATCTCCGCCAACCTCACCGGGCTTCCGCCCACCTTCGACGAAGTCCAGCGTTTCACCGCCGAGGCCCGGGCTGGAGGACCTTCTCCCACCGGCTTGAACCCATCCGCGGTTGCCCGACTCGCCCAACGCCTGCTCGACAGTCCCCATTACGGGGAACGCTGGGGCCGTCATTGGCTCGACGTCGCCCGGTACTCGGACACCAAAGGCTACGTCTACGGCAGGGAAGAACGCCGCTTCGTTCACGCCTCCACCTACCGCGATTGGGTGGTCCAGGCCTTCAACAATGACATTCCTTACGACCGTTTTCTGCTGCTTCAGATCGCCGCCGACCAACTCATGCCCGCCGATTCCCCCGATCTCGCCGCCATGGGATTCATCACCGGCGGCCGACGCTTTCTCGGCGTCACCCACGACATCATCGACGACCGCATCGACGTCGTCACCCGCGGCACTCTGGGGCTCACCGTCCAATGCGCCCGTTGCCACGACCACAAGTACGACCCCATCCCGATTCAGGATTACTACTCGCTCTACGGCGTCTTCCATGGGGTCGATGTTCAACTCGTCCCGCTTCAACCCTCCGAGGACGCCGAACTCGCCAAGCGCCGAAAAGCCTTCGCCGAGGGCTACGCCAAACACCGCGAAGCCGCCAACACGCGACTCAAAGCGCGCCTGGCCGATTACCTCACCGCCCAACTCGAACTCCACCAATACCCGGAGGAAGGCTTCGACCAATTGCTCAGCGCCGACGACATCATCCCTGCGTCCGTCCGGCGTTGGCGTGATTACCTGCTGACCCACCGCAGCACCACCGATCCCATCTGGGGCCCGTGGCACGCCCTCGTCGCCCTGGACGAGGCTTCCTTCACCCAGCAGGCCGAAACCGCAATCGCCTCCGTGCGCGTCCGGGCTTCGCTGAATCCGCTGGTCGCCCAAGCCTTCTCCCAGGCGCCCGCTTCCATGCGGGAAGTCGCGGCCAAGTACGGCGCAGTGTTTGCCCGGGCGGATAAGGAACCCGACCTGCCCGGCGCCGGCGTGTTGCGGGCGTTTTTGCTCGATCCCGAGTCCCCGGCCATCGTTCCGGACACCGGCATCGTGAACACGGAGTCGTTCTTTCCGACGCCGGTGACGGAGGAAATCTGGAAGCTCCAAGGCGAGGTGGACCGGCGCCTCATGGAACTGGCCACGCCCGCGGCCCTCATCCTCACCGACCGCTCCCAGGAACCCGACCCTCGGGTATTCCAGCGCGGAAGCCCATCCCGCCTCGGCGATCCGGTGCCCCGCCAATTCCTGGGGATTCTGACTGGAAGCGACCGCCAACCGTTCCAACACGGCAGCGGCCGGCTGGAACTTGCCCGCGCGATTGTCGACCCTGCCAATCCGCTCACCGCCCGGGTCATGGTGAACCGGATCTGGCAGCATCATTTCGGCAAAGGCCTGGTCCCCACCTCCAGCGACTTCGGACTGCGTGCCGAGGCTCCGAGCCATCCTGAACTGCTGGATTGGCTGGCACTCCGCTTCATCGCCGAGGGCTGGAGCGTCAAGGCCATGCACCGGCTGATCGTGACCAGCGCCACGTACCAACAGGGCGATGCGTTTCCCATGCGGCGACTCGATTTCGAACAACTCCGTGACGCCATGCTCGCGGTCAGTGGCGAACTCGACCGCTCCATCGGAGGACGTCCCAAGGAACTGCTCGACCCCACCCATCTCCGACGCACCCTCTACGCCAACGTCGATCGCCAGTTTCTGCCCGGAACGTTCCGCACCTTCGATTTCGCCAATCCCGACATCCACGTCGCCATCCGCCACGAAACGACCGTTCCGCAGCAGGCGCTCTTCTTTCTCAACGGGCGCTTCGCGGCGGCACGCGCCATGGGACTGGCGTCCACCGTCGCCCACCTTTCACCGCCCGACCGCGTTCAGGCCTTGTACCGCACCGTCTATCAGCGCGAACCCACGCCCCACGAATCCTCCATTGCGCTCCGTTTCGTTGAAATCGCCACCGAATCCGCGCCGCCACCGCCCGAGCCCGTTCGCCCGACACCTTGGAGTTATGGAACCGGCGCCTTCGACGGCACCACGGGAAGAACCCAGTCCTTCATCCCCCTGCCCCACTTCACCGGCACGGCGTGGCAGGGCTCTGAATCCTGGCCGGGCGGCGACACTGGCTGGGCCCAACTCACCGCCGCCGGTGGGCACCCCGGCAACACGCCGGCCCAAGCGTGCATCCGACGTTGGACCGCCCCCGCCGACCTGACGGTCCGCGTCGGTGGAACGCTCCAACACGATCCCGAAGCCGGCGATGGGGTCCGCGCCTGGGTTGTCTCCAGCCGCCACGGCGCACTGAAAGCCGCGAAAGCCCACCATTCCAAAGCCGATCTCACCCTCGACGCCGTCGAGCTGAAAACCGGTGACACCCTCGACTTCATCGTCGATATCGGAACCGTTTTGAATTCCGACCAATTCCTGTGGGCGCCGGTGATCTCGAGCGGTGGCACCACCTGGCATGCCAAGGACGACTTCACCGGGCCGAAACCGCAACCCGTCCGGCTCGAGCCCTGGCAGCAGTATGCCCAGGTGCTCCTGCTCTCCAACGAGTTCGCCTTCATCGACTGACACCATGAACCACCTCTTCCGCCCCCCGTTCACCCGGCGCGACTTCCTCCAGCGCTGCGGCATGGGCATGGCCGCCCTCGCCTTGCCGGCCCTCGCCGGATCCTCGGCCCCTGGCGATTCCCCGCTGTTGATGCGCCCGCCGCACTTTGCTCCCAGGGCCAAGCGCATCATCCACTTCTTCCTCAACGGTGGGCCGTCGCACGTCGACACCTTCGACCCCAAGCCCGCCCTCACCCGCTACGCCGGCAAAACGTTGCCCAGCGAAAACCTCCGCACCGAGCGCAAGACCGGTGTCGCCTTCCCATCCCCGTTCCCGTTCTCGCGCTACGGCCAAAGCGGCCTCGAAATCAGCGACCTGTTCGCCAAAACCGCCGCCCACGCCGACGACATCGCCGTCATCCGTTCCATGTACGCCCAGGTCCCCAATCATGAGCCGTCCCTGATGCTCATGAATTGCGGCGACAGCGTCCAAGCCCGCCCGAGCCTGGGTTCGTGGGTCCTGTATGGCCTGGGCACCGAGAATCAGAATCTGCCCGGCTTTGTCTCCATGTGCCCCGGAGGCCTGCCCATCAAGGACTCCGAAAACTGGCAGGCGGGTTTCCTACCCGGCGTCTTCCAAGGAACCTTCGTCGATCCCCAGTTCCGCGAGGTCGACAAACTGATCGAGAACATCCGCAGCCCCCACGCCACCGCCGCGATGCAGCGCCGCCAACTGGACCTGCTGCGGGAGCTCAACCTTGATCACCAACGCGCCCGGGGTGGCGACACCCGCCTCGAAGCCCGCTTGGAATCCTTCGAACTCGCCTTCCGCATGCAGTTGGAAGCCACCGACGCCTTCGACCTGGGTCGTGAACCGGAACACATTCGCGCGATGTACGGCGACCATGTCCATGGCCGCCAGACGCTCATTGCCCGGCGCCTGCTCGAACGCGGTGTCCGGGTCGTCCAATTATGGCACGGGGCCGGACAACCCTGGGATCACCACGACAACATCGAGTCGAATATCCGAAAGAACTCGTCCGAAATCGACGGCCCCATCGCCGCCCTCATCACCGATCTGAAGCAACGGGGCCTCTTCGAGGACACCCTGATCCTGTGGGGCGGCGAGTTTGGACGCACCCCGTCCGTGGAGCTCGGCGCCGAGGGGAAATCCAAGCTCGGCCGTGATCACAACCACTGGGGTTTCAGTGTGTGGCTGGCCGGCGGCGGCATCCGGGGTGGCCGGACCTATGGCGCCACCGACGACTTCGGGTTCCGCGCCGTGGAGAACCGAACCAGTGTGCACGATCTCCACGCAACGATGCTGCACTGCCTGGGTTTCGACCACGAACGACTCACCTACCGCCATGCCGGCCGAGACTTCCGCCTCACCGACGTCTCCGGCGAGGTGATCCGCGAGATCGTGAGCTAAGAGCCTGTCTGAAAAATCGGATGGGCCCTGTTTTCACAAAAAGGGCTGGATGGCGAGGCGCGACGAGGGAGCATACCCGCCAGCGGTCTGTGACCGCGGAGCAACGAAGCCAGCCGGCCCTTTTTGTGAAAACCCTCCGGGCGACGGGTCTTTTCGGCGAGGCCTTCGTTGGCTCAACCGTCACAGCCCGCTGCGGGGATGCTCCGGTCTCGCCGCCTCGGCCTCGCCCAAAATCCCT
>CAUJJW010000290.1 GCA_963205105.1 Verrucomicrobiota bacterium
GAGTCCGCGCTTTTCCACCAGATCGTAAAATTCGCGCAGTCCCTGAATCGCCAGACCGAGCATCAAGGCCAGGAAGACCCAGTTGGTGATGGCGTGGTTCTCCGAAAATATCGTCCAGAGAACGACGGTCCAAAGAACCACCGTGCTCGACAGGCGTCGGACGAAGATCTGGGCTTTGGAGGCCGCCGGAACGGGTGGAGGCGGTTGGGATGTCACAGGCGGCGAGAGCATTCCGGTTTCGGGGCCGGAAGTTCAAGGCGGGTTCCAAGGGCCTGCCATCGCCCCTCGGACCTTGGATGGCGCCGCCGCCCGTGATTGGCTCCCCCGGTGAACCTCTGGATCTTGGTGCGCCGACTGTTGCTGGCTTGCGCGGTGATCATTGCCCTCGCGTCATTGGTCGCAGGCGGCGTGTGGCTCTATTTCCATCCCACCCTGACCCGGACCGACGGACTGGTGTACGGGCAACGTCAGGGAAAAAATCTCACACTCGATGTGGTGACCCCGAAAAACCCGAATGGTTTCGGGGTGGCCCTGCTGGTGAGCGGCAGGTGGCGGTCGTCGACCAATTCATTCAGGCCCTGGATGGCCGCGCCCCTGCTGCGTCGGGGGTATACCGTGTTCGCGGTGTACCACGTCTCCCAACCGGACGCGACGGTCATGGAGATTGTCGAGGATATGCATCGCGCCATCCGGTACATCCGCCATCACGCTCGTGAGCACGGCGTGGATCCTGACCGGCTGGGGGTAAGCGGTGGAAGCGCTGGCGGACATCTCAGCCTGATGCTCGCCACCCGCGGAGGACCGGGGCCCATCGACTCCACCGACCCCGTCGAGCGAGAAAGCAGTGCCGTCCAGGCTGTCGCCATTTTCTACCCCGTCACTGACCTCGTGGACCTGGGGTCTTCAACCGAGAATCCCGGCAACGGCGGACCTCCCAAAAGCTTCGTCCAGGCATTCGGGCCTGACTCGACCAACCTCGTCGTCTGGAAGCCGATCAGCTTCGCGATGTCGCCGCTGTATCACATCACCACGAACCTCCCACCCACTCTGATTTTCCAGGGAGGCGCCGATACTTTGACTCCTCCCGAGCAGTCCGAACGCTTTCAGCGAAAGGCCCGGGAACTGGGTAGGACCGTGGAGATCGTCATGCGTCCTGGGGAGAAGCACGGATGGCTCACCATGCCGCTGGACATCCGGCGATTTGCCGACTGGTACGACCGGTATCTGGCCCGGAAGGGATGAGGGTCGGGAGCCGATCAGGACGTGCGGTGGGCCGTGCCGACCGCGGAGGCCAGACTGGACAGACCTTGCCGCGCCAATCGACGTCGCAGGCCTGTCACGATGGCACGGGCAATTCCCGGACCCTGATAAACCATGCCGCTGTAGACCTGGACCAGCGAGGCGCCGGCTGTGATTTTTTCCCAGGCATCCTCAGCGGTGAAAATGCCCCCGACTCCGATGATCGGGATGCTGCCGCGGGTTTGGCGATAGAGGTGACGGATGATCTCGGTACTTCGTTGAGTGAGCGGGCGACCGCTCAACCCGCCGGTCTCGGCGTAAAGCTGTCGCAGGGCAGGGCGGGGATGATCGGGGCGGGCAATGGTGGTGTTGGTGGCCACGATGCCGGCGAGCCTTCGTGCAAAGGCCAATTCGACGATTTCGTCCAACGCATCGAATGTCAGGTCGGGCGCCACCTTCACCAGGATTGGCCGGATCGGGGTGCGGTCGCCGGTCTCGTTCTGGACTTCGTGCAGGGCAACCAGGATCTCGTCGAGTGCGGCGCGATCCTGGAGTTTCCGCAGATTGGGGGTATTGGGCGAACTGACGTTGACGACGAAAAAGTCCGCATACGGGCGCAGAATGCGGAAGGAAAACGCGTAGTCCGCAGCGGCTTCTCCCAGCGAGGTGATCTTGGATTTTCCGAGGTTCACGCCAACCGGATGCCCTGGCCAACAACCGCTGGTTCTCCAGTGCTGGAGGGATTGGGTAAATGCTTCGGCCCCCGGATTGTTGAACCCCATGCGGTTGATCAGCGCTTCGTCCGGGATGATCCGGAACATCCGAGGGGCATCATTCCCGGGCTGGGCATGCCGGGTGATGCCTCCCAATTCGCTGAAGCCAAATCCCAAGGATTCCCACGCCGGCACCGCCTCGCCCAGTTTGTCCATTCCCGCAGCCAGACCTACCGGGTTCGGAAATCGCAACCCCATCGCATCGACCGGCAGGGGCGGGGCCGCAAACAACAACCGCACCAGCCCGTTCAGCAGCCGGTTGCGGCTGACCCGGCCAAGGGCACGCAAGGTCCGGTTATGAATCCGCTCGGAATCTTGGAGGAACAGGCAGGGACGAATAGTGTGGCGATACAGCCAGCTCACCGGATCGGTTTAGCCGGGAACCGTCATCAAGGCGAGGATTCCCCATCAACTGCTCCGGGCTGGACGGAGCCCGGCCGCACAATTCGCGCGACCGCGGTCAGTACCGGGCCACTCATCGCCGACGGGTTGTTGTTCTGCGCCGCTTCCAAGAAGGGAACCGCCGATCGAGCGCCCGGTCCAATGCACCCCAAAGCCTCGGCTGCCAGTATCCGACCGGACTCGGAACCCTCAGCGAGGGCGGCAATGAGCGTGGGAACAGCCGGCTCAGCATCGGGTCCAAAGGCGGCCATCGCGCGAATCGCGCTTTCCCGGATCCCCGGATCCGGGTCGCGGGTCGCCGCCATCAGAGCCGGGATCGCCAGGGCGGGACGTTGCGCAATCCTGCCCAGAGCCACTGCCACGCTGGATCGAGTGACCGAGGAGCCGTCCGTTGCGCCAAGGGCCAGGGCAAGGTCGGGAACCGCCTCTGCCGATCCGGGCCCGATTCGCCCCAGCGCTTGGATCGCAGGCAAGGCGACCGCGGTTGGTCCGATGCTCCACGTTTCCACCAGTTGAGGAACAGCAGGTCCAGCGAGCGGTCCAAATTGCGCCAGCGCTGTCGCCGAGGCGGATCGAACGTCGTCCGCCGAATCGGTCAGCAGTCGACTGAGCGGACCCACGCACGTGGCGTCATGGTTGGCGATGCGCCCCAGGGCCATTGCGGCGGCCGCTCGAACGGTGGACGCCGCATGGGTCAAATGCCTTAGGAGCATGGGGACCGCAGGGCTTCCTTTGTCGGCTAACTCGCCCAGGGCACGGATCGCCTCGAGCACCACCGGAATCTCCCCGGCACTGAGTTGACACATCACAAGAACGGCAAGGTCAGTTCGCGTGGATTCGGAGCAATGGCAGGCCGAAAGAAGCGTTCCCAGCCAATGCAGCGCCTCCGCCCGGACCGCCGGATCCGGATCCTGCGCGAGAACTCCGAGGGCTGGAATGCCGTTGTTTCCCATGCGCATCCAACGTTGCCCCAGCACCTCGCGAGTCTCCGAACGGCGCGTCATTCGAAACGCCTGAATCAGCTCCGGGGTCAGTGAGGACGCTCGTTCGCCAAGGAGTTCCGCAAGCTGTGCGGCGTGGAGTCGACGTGTTTCCAAATCGGAACCGGAGGAAGCCAATCCAGGTGAGAGACGTTGAAGGTGTTTCAAGAGCCGATGCCCAGCTGTCTCTCGTGCAACGAGTCGTCGACCCAACTCCAGAAGTGCGTCCCGGTGCAACGCCAGGAATGCAGGGACCGTCTCGGGGTCACATTCCTCGGGCCCCTTGTCGGATTCCTCCCACCAGAATGACAGCGGCGCGCCGTGGTATTGAGGCTCGGATTTTGGTCCGAGCCCCCCGGCAGCGAACAGCGCAATTGCCGCGAGCCCGGCAAAAGTGCGTCGCAGGATGCTCGTTTGGAGGGTCATAGCTCGCTTGACCCTGTAAAAAGGACCGACTATAGCCGTGTCAACAACGTTCGAGAAGTACCCACCCACCCACCCACCCCCGCTATGTCAATGACCAAGCGCGACATCGTGGTCGCCATCAGCAGCGAGACCGGACTGGTCCAGCAAGACGTGGCCAAAGTCGTGCAGCGGACCCTGGAAATCATCCGCGAAGCCGTCAGCCACGGGAAAACCGTGGAACTCCGTAACTTCGGAGTGTTCGAAGTTAAAGTCCGCAAAGCCAGGATCGGACGCAACCCCAACGCTCCGGAGAAGGATGTTCGCATCCCTCCACGCTCGGTCGTGAAGTTCAAGCCAGGCAAGGAGATGCGCGACGAGGTCCTCAAACTCTCGCCTGACAGCATCGAGTCGGCGCAAACCGCGGCACCTGATGCCTCCACCCCGCCCGCAGCGGAGTAAGGCTCGGAGTTTCATCAACATTCGCCGCGTCTCTGGCGCCATTTGGGTGCGCCAGGGACGTCTTGTCTTTCAACATGCAGCCTCTTCCAGGATTTCGAGACTTCTTCCCCTCACCTCTGCCCCTGCGGGATGCGTGGAGCGCTGACTTGCGTCAGCACATCTTCGCGACCTGGCGGACCACCGCCCGCCGTTACGGGTTCCGGGAATATGACGGACCTCCCCTCGAACCCATCGAGTTGTACACCGTCAAAAGCGGCGATGAGATCGTTCAACAGCTCTTCAACTTCGTCGACAAGGGGGAACGTCACGTCGCTTTGCGTCCCGAAATGACCCCGACGGTCGCCCGCATGGTCGCAACCACTGAACGTGCCTACAAAAAGCCCATCAAGTGGTTCTCCATCCCGCAGTTGTTCCGTTACGAGAAACAACAAAAGGGCCGGCTCCGGGAACATTTTCAGCTCAACGCCGATATCTTCGGCGAAAGCGATGTCGCCGCCGATGCGGAGATCGTGGCCCTTCTCATCGACTGCCTGCGAGCTTTGGGACTTGGACCCGAGGACTTCGTCGTCCGCCTGAGCAGCCGCCAGGCTTGGCAGCGCTTTTTTTCGAGCCGCGGCGGCGACGAAACCCAAGCGCCTGCCTTTTATCAGGTCGTCGACAAACTGGAGCGGGAACGGCCCGAGGTCAGTGCGGCACGGTTGCAAGACCTGGGGATCCGCTTGGAGGATGTTCAAGACTTCATTCGGGCCAGTGCTCCGGAGCCCGAGTTGCAGGCCGTGCTGGAAAACCTGTCGGCACGCGGCCTCACCGACTTCGTGAAAATCGACTATGGGGTGATCCGCGGCTTGGCGTATTACACGGGAATTGTTTTCGAAGCGTTTGATCGAAAGGGGGAGTTCAGGGCGATCGCCGGCGGTGGTCGGTATGATCAGCTCATCAAGTTGGTGAGCGCAGGGAAGGTGGATCTGCCAGGTCTTGGCTTCGGCATGGGCGATGTCGTCCTGGCCGAGTTGTTGAAGGCGCGCGACAAGGTTCCTGCCTTGAACGCCGGCATCGACGTCGTTGTGGTCATTGAAGACGAGGCACTTCGGGCCCCGTCTCTCCAACTCGTGCAGGCATTGCGTGAGGCAGGGCGCGGAGTCGAGTATTCGATGACACCCGCCAAGGCGGACAAGCAAGTGAAGCGAGCCTTGGAGTTGGGAGCACTCCAGACCGTCCGCATCGAGGCCTCGCCGGACGGCACGTTCGCGGTCCGGGTTCGTGATCTGGCCACCCGTGAGGAACGAGTGGTGCCCTTGGGCGAGGTCGAGGCCGCGGTGCCTCGCCGATAGTCCAAGGCTGCACCCGAGGGTTCAGGGCCGGGCGATCATCCGGGAGGACATGAGGTAGGTCTTCTCCGGCCGGAAGCCCGGTTCTTTCAACAGTCGAAGTCCCACTTCGACGGCTTTGTCCACGCACAGAGGGTATTCGAATGTCACGCCGAGGATTCCCTCCTGCACATAGCGCGATCCTTCGTGGGGCAAACCATCGACACCAACAAACACCATCTCCTTCTCGCGCCCCTTCTCCTTCGCAGCCAAGTACGCCCCGTAGGCCATCGGATCGTTGTGGGCATACACCACGTCGATTCCCACGGGATGCGCGTTGAGGGCTTCCGTCATACGGTCCATGGCAACGGGTTGGAACCAGTTGGCCGTTGCGTCGTGGATGATGCGGATTTCTGAGTGATTGGTGAGGACAGAAAGCGCGCCTGCGTGCCGGTTGATGGCTCCTTCCACCCCTTGCATGCCCCGGATCTCCACAATGTTGCCCTTCGGTGCTCCATTCTTCCGGGTCAGGTACTCCGTCATCCATTGGCCCGCCATGGCTCCAATCGCAAAATTATCGCATCGAATCCAGGTCGTGTAGTTGGGCTCCACAATGTCCCGCTCCAGGCAGATCGTGGGAATGCCAGCCGCCAGCGCTTCCCCCATCACCCGGCTCAGTGCATCGCGCTGCAAGGGCGCCACAATCAGAAGGCTCGGTTTCTGCCGGATCGAATTCTCAATCTGCGCGATCTGCTTGGCGGCATCCGCCTGCCCGTCGTGGATGACAAGTTTCACCTCGGGATGGCTGGAGAACAGCTCCTCAAGACGCCGATTTTGCGACGCGCGATAAGGTTCGGCGTTGTTGCACTGGCTGAACACCACGAGGAAGCGCTCCGGAGGCGTGGCGGTCCCCGTGGGCGGTGGTGCTTCGTTGCAGCCGGTTGCAAGGAGCAAGAGTGCCCCGGCCATTAGGACAGCGTGCAACGGTAGACGAACCGTCTTCCTGAAAAAGTTCATTGGCTTGAGGTCAACAGGGTGTGGCCTCAAGAAAACGCTCGCTCCATGGGTTGTGGCTAGAGGAAATCCGTCAATCGACGTCCCATCGATCGAACCGTGCTGCCTCGTTCGCTCAGGAGCGCTCCCGGGTCCGCTGCGCAGCCACCGAAAGAACGATGATCACTGCCTTGAGCACCAGTTGTGCATTGGAACCCACATTCCTCAGTCCTAAGACGTTGGTGACCACCCCAATGATGAGTGCACCACAAACGGTTCCGTAGATACCCCCCCGCCCTCCCGAAAGACTCGTGCCCCCAATCACAACCATGGCGATCGCGTCCAACTCCATGGTAACTCCGGCATTCGGGTCACCCGTCGTAGTCCGAGCGGCGAGGAGTACTCCGGAAATACCCGCGAGCAAACCGCTTAACGCGTACGCTGCGACCTGAATCCGGACGACTGGAAGCCCCGCCAAATACGAGGCCGTGGCGTTGTCCCCCAGGGCGCGCAGGTGGCGACCAAAAACCGTGCGGCTCAGAATGAGGAAGAAAACCAGGGACAGGCTTATCCACGTCCCGACCATGAGTGGTTTACTCGAAAACCACGTCCCGAATAACCCGCCCGCATCATGACCCACCCCGAGCCCGATGCGCTCGTTGTCGGCAACCCAGAGAGCCAGACCACGAAGACCGATCATCGATGCCAATGTCACGATGAACGATTGAATCCTCAGCCAAGTAACCAGCATCCCATTCAGGAATCCGGCCAGCAATCCCACGATCACCCCGGCAAGGATGGCTAAACTCACGTGCAGCCCGAGGCCAATGGCTGGGTGCCAATCGGCCAGTATTCGTGCCGTGATGACCCCGCTGAGCGCGATGATCGCCCCAACACTCAAATCAATGCCCGCCGTGAGAATCACGAAGGTCATGGCCAGGGCAATGATTGCAACGGGAACCAGGGCTCTCAGCGCATCGGTCAAATTGGCGAGATCCAAAAAAATATTCCCGCCCTCAAACGAACGGGGGCTGACCAGCGCGGCTCCGATGAAAACAGCGAACACCGTGAGGGTGATCCTCCAGTTGCCCCAACGGGCGAAGGGAAAAGGACTTCGTTGAGCTGAAGGGACAGTAGCCATGCCGGGTGTCGACAAAATGCACGGGCAGCCTGCCTCTGGCAGCAACGGAAACAGCAGCCCGGCTGCGCGGTGGATAGGTGAGGGAATCAGAGGCATGCAATGTCCTGGCCTGCCGCCCCAAGACGACCCCACAGGCAGCTTTGGATGGACCCGGAATGGGGCGGGTTGCGCGGGTGGGAGACGTGTGCTGAGATTGGGCGCGAACGCAACCTCAACAGGCAAAGCATTCATGACCACACTTCCCCCAACCATTCAGGCCAAACTCGAAGACCTCTGCCGCACCATCCTGACGGAACCTCACCTCGAAGCGATGCGCTTGCAGGTGGACCAATTCATGATCAATGACGAAGCACGCTCCCAATACGCCAAGGTTTCCGAGCAAGGGGAACACCTGCACCACAAACAAATGCAGGGCGTCCAACTGGGCGACGAAGAGGTTTCGGTCTTCGAAAAGGAACGCGACTCGCTGTTGAAAAACCCCGTGGCGAGGGGCTTCCTGGACGCACAAGAGACGTTTCAGTCGCTTCAGGAATCCGTTAACAAGTTTGTTACCAAGACTTTGGAACTTGGACGCGTTCCCCAGGCTTCCGACTTGGAAGGGAGCTGTGGCAGTGGCTGTGGGTGTCACTGAGCGCCTGCACAAGGCGAGTGAACCGCACAGAAACGAAAAAAGATCCGAAATCTAGAAAATCACAAATGCCTGGCATTCAATGCATTACTGCTCAAACCGAAGAAGGCTCTAAAGTTTTTTCCAAATTGGTATTGCAGGAACAGTGGGGGTCCGGCAATTTGTCCTCGTTGTTCGCGACGTAAGTCGCAGTTTGAGAAGAAAAAATTGGTCGACCTCGACGCAAGTTGACGGTCGGAAGGTTTTGTCGTCTCATACCTGAGCGTTCTTTGAAAATTGGTTTGTGCGATAGTAGGCATCTTCAATGATAAATGAGCTCACTCGCAAGAGTGGGCCTTGCTAAGCAGTTCTTGGTT
>CAUJJW010000291.1 GCA_963205105.1 Verrucomicrobiota bacterium
TGAACGTCCGGTCGGTTGATCTGCAGGGCGTCTGTTGAGAAGAGCGACGGTAAAAGATGACTGCCGGCGGTGGCGTAGGAACTGCCATGCAGTCCGTCCAAGAGGTCGGCGTTGAGGTTGGGGCAAACGGTGGTGGACGACACCGTCAGGGGTGCGGTGCCGGTGGGAATGTTGGAGATGAGACGAGGGGCGGTCATGGCCCCGTTCTTGTCGAACAAGAAGTACGTCACCGGCTCTGCAGTCGAGCCGGATCCCACGCTGGCGGTCTGACCCATGACGATCTGGATTTGTCCGCCGGCGCCGGCCGTCACGCCATTGCCATCCCCGTGTCGGATGGCCCAACTGTATTTGCCCGACACGTTCTCATGGGCCTGCTTGGTCCCGTCCCAGTACAAGCCCCCGATCTCGAACAAGCTGCCCGACACGGCGACGGCGTTGCGGATGGTCCGCCCATTCCAGAGTTGGGCGTTGAGATTGGGCACAAGGGTTGTCGAGGCCACCGTGAACGGAGCTGTCCCGGTTGCGATGATACTTTTTAAGATACCGGTCTCCACGGTCGCGGTGCCGGCGCCGGTGCTGGTGACCTTGAGCCCCCCGTTCTTGATGGCCTGCAGCCCGTAGAAGCTTGTGGGGTCCGGAGTACCCGACTCGTCATGCAGGTAGATGGAGCCATTGATGCGCAGGGGTTGCGCAATCCACGACAGAGTCGTTCCAAAGAATGATGGCCCCACCTGGAGCATGGAGGACTGGACACCGCCCAAAGAAATTTTCGCCGTCCCTGACACGTAGGCGCCACCGCTGACCAAGAGCTTCGCAGCGGGATCCAGAGCGTTGGACACCGTTCCCAAGAGCAGGGCGCCGCTCAGGTGATTGTAGGCCGTCCCATCGCAGAACAGGTTCCACTTGTTGGTTCCTTCGCTCACCTTTCCCACGAAGGCCCCGGTGAAGCCCGCTCCGGACAGGTCGTTGACGTACACGCCCGATTCCGAAACGAGAGACCCTGCAACAACAGCAAAGTGATCCACTCGAACGCCACACCGGGTTGTCACCGTCCCGGCCGTCATGTAACCGCCGGCGTAGAACTGATTCAGGAGTGTGACCGCCCCTTCCCCGTGCATTCCGGAGTAAGCACTGAAATCCGAATAGGTGACCAGCGTCTGCCCTGTGGGTATATCGAGTCGCGCGAGGGTGCGGATGGCCTGCTTGTGTCCGGACTCCCCCGCCGACCAGTCGGGTCTGACCAGGATGCCATAGTCCGCCACCCCACTCAGGGGAAAGCTCCGGGTCACCGTGCATGCGGCATGCTCCAGGTTGGATTTGGCCACCTGAAGGGTGGGTGGATAGCTGGCGCTCGTGCTGTCAAAGACCAGTGTGCCGGCGGGAGTGGCCCCTGCATCGCTCGGGCTTAGATTGATCACGGCCCGCCCCGCTTCCGAGGCGTACCAACCTCCAGCCCGGACATTCACATGGAAACTGCCATAGCTTGTGCCGGGCAGGAACGCGTAGACGGAATAGCTGCCATCAGCTTCCTGATAAACTCGGGCGCCAGAGGTCAAGCTGCGAAAACCAAGCTGGGTGAACTCCCACTGGAAGGCGTCGCGGCTGGCGAACTTGAACTGACTCGTCGCTGTCCGTGTGGCTCGGTACTCGCCATGATCCATGGTGATGTCGACCTGGGCGCCGGTCCATGAGCTCGTCGGTGGGAGAGTCGCAATCTTCCAATGCTGGGCCGGCGCACCGTTGTGGATCAGCTTGCTGAATCCGATCGTCACCCGGTCGTTGACCAGGATGGGCCCCGTGATGCCGTAACCGGCCAGCGTCGAGGGTGTGCCGGTGATCTCGCCCCAGGGATGGGTGTGGCCCGGCAACCAGGAGGCGCTGGGCGGCACGCTTCCGGCGCCCACCAGGATGCCACCGTCATGAATGACTAGACGCGGGTACGCCTCGCTGGCTCGTTGCAGGACGACCGCTTCGCTGAGCGGCTCCGTGGCGATGGCGAGCCTGCCCAAGGTTGCCGTGGGCGAGGAGAGGGTGGCCCGTGGTGTGCCGTGGGCGCCAAAGGCCGCCAGGGTCTGGGCCTGCACACCACCCAGGGCCACAAAAGCGCCGTCGGTTTTAAGCTGGGCGACACCCGTCCGGTAGAGATTGCTGTCACTCGCCTGCCCGGCGACGCCCCAGAGGATCTTGTTGGTGACCAGGTCCAGGTGGGCTCGGTGTCTGCGTGTTGCGGGTAGACCCATGGATGAAAATGTTCAGAGGGTTCCCGATGCAGCGGCGGGACGAGCGGCCTGCGGGTTGGCATTGGTGGGGAGCGCACCCGCACCGGGCGTCATGTTGGTGACCAGTTGCCGCACGATAGCGGGCAGTTGCGCCAGGGCGGTGGCGGCGGTCATCGCCTCGACCGCCACCAAGGCAAGATTCTGGCTGGTGGCCAGGGCAGATTCCGTGAGCGCCAGATTGGCCGCCGACGCTCCGAGTTGCTGCAAGGCCACCTCCTGCGCAAGCAGGTTTTCACGCAGGCCCGCTACCAACTGATCCGGCTGGAACTGCGGGTCGCCTTCCAACCGGGAACGCGCCCGTCGGGTTTGGGCCACCTCGGGGTTGAATTGCTCAGGGAAGAGTTGGGCCAATGCACCGCGCATTTCAGGTGAGGCGGCAAAGAACTGGCTGCCGCTGACGCCCGCATTGCCCAGACGCTGGGCGGCCACACGGCGCAGCATCTCGGTGGGGCCGGCGGTGAGGAGGCCCCGTTCCTGTTCGCGCCGGGCGTCCATGATGAGTTGGTTCTCCTGGCGCTTGAGGTCGTTGATCGTGCGCTGGCCCTCCTGCAGGGACACCTGAATCTCGTGTTGCGCGGTCAACTCCCGGACGGTTTCGGCGGCCCTGCCCTCGTCGGTGGTCGCCAGGTTCCTCTTGCGCTCACTGTCCCCCACCATATCGCGGGCTGCCTTGAGTCGCCGGAGGATCCGGTCCCCGTCATCGAGGCCGAAATTCTCGGCACCCAGGTCGGACTGAGCCATCGACGTGCGGAGGTTCCACTCGTCGCGCTTCATGCGGTAGGGCTGAAGTTCCACTTCCTTGGCACGGGCAGCCCGGACTTCCTCAATCTGCTGCTCAGCATCCCGGCTCAGTGCTCTCGCCACCTCCTGTCGTCCGGTGGGGTTTACCGCGAGGAGCTCGATGGCTTTCTCCGTATCGGTCACCAACCGCAACCCCTCGTCTCGTTTCGC
>CAUJJW010000292.1 GCA_963205105.1 Verrucomicrobiota bacterium
TGTACGGCGCCTACCGCACTCCGCGCCGGGCGCGGCTCGAAGATGCGCTGGTGTTCCTTCGGGAAACCCCATTGGACCTGGTCCGCTGGGACGTCGATCTCACCGGACGCGAGGACCTGCAATGGCGACGCTTTCCCGAGGTGGAACGGCTTCAGTACCATCGCCGTCTGCCCATCCCGGAAATCGGCTACTCGCGCACCGACCAGAACCCCTGGCTCGCAACGCAGGGTGATGGTGGTCGGACGGAGAGCGACGGAGTGTTCTGGCTGCTGCCCTATTGGATGGGGCGCCACCACGGCTTCGTGCCCGGTGTCACCACCTCGGCCAAGCCAACGATTCCGATGAAATCCATGGGGTTCACCCCAAGACGTTGAAGGCGCTCGCAACCGCAAAGCCCACGCAGCGATTCGTCGCCTTTCACGGAATCGCTCCGCCTAGCGGAAGAACTCCTTGGCTCGGTCGAGGAACGATTTTGCCCGCGGATGGCTGTCGCTGTCGCAGAGCCCGGCGAACTCCTCGAGCTTGGCCTTTTGAGCGCCGGTCAGGTGCGAGGGCACCTCCAACGCCACGCGCACCAGCAGATCTCCGCTGCCGTAGCCTTGAAGATTCTTCACACCCTTGCCCTTGAGACGGAAGACGGTCCCCGGCTGGGTTCCCGCTGGGATCCGAATCGAGGCCTTACCCGCGAGGGTGGGAACTTCGACTTCGGCGCCGAGGGCGGCCTGGACAAAACTCACCGGAACCTCGCACGCGAGGTCGTCGCCCTCCCGTTCAAAAATCTCGTGCTGCCGCACGTGCAGGATGACGTAAAGGTCGCCGGAAGGTCCGCCGCGCATGCCGCCTTCCCCGTTGCCGGTGGAACGTAACCGGGTGCCGGTATCCACTCCGGGTGGGATTCGAATCTTGATGCGCGAAGTCTTTTCGCGACGACCACTGCCCCGACAGAACTTGCAGGGCTTTTCAATGATCCGACCCGCGCCTTCGCACCGGGAACAGGTTTGGGCGATGCTGAAGATGCCGCGGGACGTCACGACTTGTCCGCGACCGCCGCAGGTGGCGCATACCTTCAGATTGGAACCGCTTTCCGAGCCGCGCCCCTGGCAGTGTTCGCAGGTTTCGGGGCGGGTGAGACTGAGTTCCTTCTCCGCGCCAAGAACCGCCTCCTCGAGGGTAATCTGGAGGTCGTACCGGAGATCGGCACCCCGTGACGGAGCGGTCGGATCCGCGGACCCGCGGCCTTCGCCGAACAGCTCGCTGAAAATGCCCCCGGCAGCCCCGCCTCCGAATACTTCGCGAAAGATCTCGAACGGATCATGGAATCCGCCGCCGGAGGAGCGACCGGCCCCGGCCCTCATGCGGGGATCGAACGCCGCGTGGCCATGCTGGTCGTAGGCGGCACGCTTCTGCTCATCGCTCAACGCCTCGTAGGCTTCGCCGAGTTCCTTGAACTTCTCCTCGGCGGCCTTGTCTCCCGGATTCTTGTCCGGATGAAACTTCACCGCCTGTTTGCGGTAGGCCTTCTTGATTTCATCGGCGGAAGCCTCCCGGGTCACCCCCAGGACCTCGTAGTAGTCGCGCTTCGACATGGTTCAGGAGGCCTTGGGTTGGCGAGCCACCACCACGGTGGCCGGGCGCAGCAGGCGCTGTTGCAACCGATAACCTTTGCGCAGTTGCTGGAGGACCTGCCCCTCCGGCACCTCGGTGGTTTCCTGTTCGGAAACCGCCTCGTGCCAGGTGGGATCAAAAGGCTGTCCCTGCGCCGAAATCTCCTCCAGACCCGCATCCCGCAACGCGCCCTTGAGCTGCACCAGGACCATTTCCACCCCGGTCTTCAACGAGTCCATCGAGGTGCCCTGGGTGGAACTGACCGCCGACAACGCCATGTCGAGGTTGTCGAGCGCCGGGATCAGCTTCTCCAACAGGGATTGGTTGGCGTACTGGACTGCTTCCTGCCGTTCACGGGCGGCGCGCTTGCGGAAATTCTCCAGATCGGCCACGGCCCGGAGGACGCGATCCTTCAAACCATCCACCTGGCCGGCCTTCTCCCGCAGCCCAGCCAACTCATCCGGAGACACCGGCGCCGCGATGTCTGCACCGGTTGCACCTTCTGCCGACATCCCGTCGGTGGCGGGTGTCGATGGACTGCGATCGGTCTCGTTCGCTTCGTTTGCTTCCTTGCTCATGCCTCGGTTCCAGAACATTCAGGTTTGCCAGACTACATAGCCCGCGCCAACACGCAACCAACAGGGTCAAATGGCCTTCCGCGGTGTTCCCAGCCGGTTTGCCGGGTTGCGATACTGGTACAGGCTGGCCACCACCACGAAAACCCCGGCCACAACCAGCGTCAGAATGGCGTAGAACAGAAATCGCCCCGAGCTCACCGAAGCACTGCTGTCCCCCGCCCCAGCCAGTTTGGTGATCCAGGACACCAACAGGTTGCCCACGGACACCGTCAGCAGCCAGAAACTCATGATCGTGCTCTTCATCTCCTTCCCAGCCTCGGTGAAGGCGAACTCCAGGCCGGTTGTCGACACCAACACCTCTCCCGCGGTCAGCACCAGGTAGGGCAATACCTGCCACGCCAGACTCAGGGTCTCCCCCGCCTCCAGTCGCTTTTGCAGCCACGCCACAATCACAAAGGAAAGTCCCGACAGCACCAGCCCAAACCCGATCCGACGCAACGGCGTCGCCAGCTTCCCCACCCACGGGTAGATCCCCAGGGTGAACAACGGCACCAGCACCATCACGATCGCCGGATTCGCCGATTGCATCTGTTCCGCGTTCACCGTGAACCCGAACAGCGTGAAGGGAACCATGCTCGAACCCTGCATCACCCACGTCGACGTGCTCTGATCGAACAGCGCCCAAAACGGCGGGATCAGCGCAAACACCCCCAGAATCGGCCCCACCGACGCCGCCGAATCCACTTCCTCAGGCCGGAATCGCGCCCTCGCCACATCCCAGAAACCCTGGCCGGGCTTGCGCGAACCCGTGTGCTTCAGCGCATACAGCAACACCGCGAAGAAACCGGCGCTCCGCGTCTTCCGCGAGGGAGGCACCCGCACGTAATGGCGTGTTCCAATCCAGAAAATCAGCGTCGCCAGCCCCATCAGCACCCCCGGCACCCCGAAGGCCCAGCCATACCCGTACCGATTCTTCACCCACGGAATAATCAGGAAGGAGAAGAAGGACCCGAAGTTGATCGACCAGTAGAACGCCCCGTACGCCTTCTGCAACAGGTGCGATTGGTCGGGTTTGAATTGATCGCCCACGAACGCAGACACACACGGCTTGATCCCACCCGAACCGAAAGCGATCAGCGCCAGGCCGACATACAGACACCACACCTTCGAATCCACCCCCGCCATCACGTCACTCAGCGCCAGCACCCCGTGCCCCGCACAATAAAACAGCGAGACCCACAGGATCGTGTGGTACCGGCCCAGGACCTTGTCCGAAAGCCAGGCCCCGATCAGCGGCATGAAATAGTTCGCCGAGATGAAGTAATGGATAATCTCCGTCGCCTGATCCTGCGTCTTGGCCAGAACCGAGGTGATGTACAGCGCCAGAATGCTCCGCATCCCGTAATAACTGAACCTCTCACACGCCTCGTTGCCGACGATGTACTTGATTTGCTTGGGAAACCGGTCGTTCCGACTGGTGGTCTCCGTGGGTGAAGTCGCTGGCGTGCTGCTCACGCGCAGGCCCATACGACATCCGACCCGTCTTTGGAAAGTCCGACATCGCTCCTTTTTTCGCCTCGCCCCCGCACCCGGTCTCTCGTCACCCTTCCTAGCGTGAACCCCGTGCTTGGTTGTTTCTTCCTGGGCATCGCTCTTCTCGCGCCTTCCGCCTTGGCCGCTGACGGCCAAAACACCCTTTCCGATCGCGAAAAGGCCGAGGGATGGCGACTGCTCTTCGACGGCACCACCACCCAGGGTTGGCGCTCGTTCCAGAAAAGGACCTTCCCCACCCAGGGCTGGGTCGCTCAGGACGGCTGCCTGGGACATCTCGGCAAAGCGGGCGGTGGAGACATCGTGACCCTCGAAACCTTCCTCGACTACGACTTCACCTTCGAATGGCGCATCAATGCCGGTGGGAATTCCGGCGTGAAATACTTCATCGACGAACAACGCAACGGCGCCATCGGCCACGAATACCAACTGCTCGGCCCCATCTCCGACGCCGAGGCCCTTAAAGACCTCAAACACGCCACGGCCAGTTTCTACGATGTCCTGCCCCCGGCCACCAACGCCCTCCCCCGTCCCCCAGGCTCCTGGAACCAATCCCGCATCGTCGTCCAGGGCAACCACATCGAACACTGGCTCAACGGCCAAAAAGTACTCGCCTACACCCTCGGAACCCCGCCCGTCGTCGCTGGTATCGCCGCCAGCAAATTCAAGAACGTCGCCGGTTTCGGCACCCACTTTTCTCATCCCATCCTCCTCCAGGACCACGGCGGCGAAATCTGGTTCCGCAACCTCAAGATTCGTCCCTTCCCCCGCCCCGGGTCCTGATCTTCCTGCCCCCTCCAGCCGGGGCTAGGGCCACCTGGCCTTGTCGGCACCGCTGAGTCTCCGTCCGCATCAGCGCGCGGGGACCTCCGCGGCTTTATGGATCGACACGCTGCGCACTCCGTTTCCCGTGCGCCAGTCGACCTATCCATTAGACTCATTGCTGGAATTAAGCCCGGCATGATAAGTCTTCATGGTTGCTGTACGGCTCCGGATTCAGGGCCGCTTCAAGCCACTGAAATCATTCGTTGCAAGGAATTTAGGCCCATCATGTACCCCCCGACTCACTCCCCTCGGCACCCCCGGAATCCGTCATGGCTCCCCGTCGTGACCACCCTCCCCTTCCTGATGGCAGCGTTCCTCGGTGGCTCCCCCGACGCCCAAAGTGCCACCCTTCCCCAGTCGCCGCTCTCGAGCTTCCGTACCCCCTCCCCAACGGCCCCTTCGACCGAGCTGGAGGAATCCGATCTGATCCTTCGGGCTCCTTGGAGCGGCGAAGAACTGGGTACCGGCACCCGGCGACCTACCCCGGAACAGTGGTCCTGGGGCGAAGCCAACCTCGAACGACTCCAACGCATTCCCATCACACCCCTGGGACTCGAGCGGGTGAATGCTCATCGAGGCCTGCACGGCCGTTCCCCGGTTCAAACCCTCTTCTTCGATGCCGTCGCCGATCCCCTCGCCGGCCGCGATCTCACCGGGGCCGCGAAGTCCACCGAGACCGCCGCCACCGGCACCACCACCACCACCACCGGTTCCCTGCCTTCCGGCATCGACAACAGCACCCTGAAGTTCTTTCCGCCCATCCGGAACCAGGGCTCTCTCAACTCCTGCGCCCAGTTCTCCGCCGTTTACTACACCCTCACCCACATGACCGCCATGGCGCGGAATTGGGACGCGAAATCCGGCGGCGACGCCTACCGACTCTCGCCCAAATGGACCTACAACATGGTCAACGGCGGAGCCAACGTCGGGTCCTGGCACTACGATGCCTACGCCATTGCCCAAAAACATGGCATCGCCACCTGGGCTGAATTTCCCTACGACGCCAACTACCGGGCCTGGTGCCTCAACCCCACCGCCTGGTGGAACGCCATCCACCTTCGTGCCGACTTGGCGGGCAAGGTCACCGGCCTGAACGGCAGCACCGGTCTGAACCAACTGAAGCAGTTGCTGGTCAACGGTTACGTCCTGAACTTCGCCACCTTCATCAATTCCTGGGTCTGGGGAACCGCCGCCAACGACCCTTCCACCCCCGCCGACGATGCCCTCGCCGGCAAGCCCTGCGTGAAACTCGTCAGCGGCACCAGCGGCGGACATTCCATGACCATCGTGGGGTACAACGACGACCTTTGGCTGGATCACAACGCGAATGGCGTGGTGGATGCCGGCGAAAAAGGCGCCCTGCGCATCGCCAATTCCTGGGGCACGGGCTGGAACGAGGCCGGTTTCTGCTGGGTCTCCTACAAGGCCCTCGTCACCCGCAATCCTTCCCGCACTGCGGAAGGTCTCGCCTGGTACGACGAAGCCACCTGGGTGACCGCGCGCCCGTCGTACACCCCACGCCTCATCGCCCAGTTCACCCTCACCCATGCCAAGCGAAGTCAGTTCGCCGCCACCCTGGGCCTGTCGTCCACCGACCTGTCCACGCCTGCCACCGTCTGGTCACCCTATCGCCTGCTCGCAGGCTCCGGCGGCGCTTACGCCTTCGATGGCACCACCACCCCCATCTCAGGCACCTTCTACTTCGACTTCACCGACTTGGCCCCGATGACCGCCGGTGCTCGACGGTTCCATCTGGGCCTTCGGGATGCCGTCAACGGCGATCCGCTGGCGTTCTCCAACTACACCCTGGTCGACGCCATCCGCGGCAAGACCATCGCCGCCGCGTCCTCCCCCGCCAGCATCGACCTCACGCAATTTTACGCCGGCGTCGATTACGACGTGGTCGCAGGCACGGTCGCCCCGCAAGCCGTCCTCCTCACTTCCATCACCAGCGGCGACCTCCCATTGGTGGTCGACTTCGACGCCTCGGGCTCGATGGATCCCGACGGCACGATCACCACGGTGAACTGGGATTTCGGCGACGGAAGTTTCGGGACGGGATTCAACCCCCAACACACCTACACCCGGGCGGGGACCTTCACCGCCAAGGTCACGGTCACGGACAACGAGGGAGGTCAGGACTCCTCCAGTGTGAACATCACCGCGGTCGATCCGATGCTCCTGTTGGCCCCAACCGCGCTGACTGCCACCGCCGCATCGCGTGTGGTGACCCTCTCCTGGTTGGATCACGCCAACAATGAAACCGGGTACATCGTTGAGCGCTGCATCAGGCCCAAGACGGGTGCCATCGTCTTTTCCGTGGTCGGAACGACAGCAGCCAACGCGACCCGTTACTCGGAATCGGTGTCGCCCGAGACCTATGCCTACCGGGTCCGCGCCTTCCAGGCGTCCACTGGCACAAGTTCCGACTACTCCAACATCTACTCCATCCGGGTGCGCTGAACCCCCGACCATCCCCAGCACGAAAAAGGCCACTCCCTGAAGGGAGTGGCCTTTGCTTGTCAAGAGCTCCAACCGCTTAGCGGCGGATGCGGGACAGTCCGAACACGCCGAGGCTCAGCAAAGCCAGGGACCAACCGGAGTCGGGAACCGAGGTTCCGGTTCCGGGAAGATCCCCCGCCCAGATCGAAACGTGGGAAAGACCGTTCGGAGCCGAAGAACCACCCGGGTTGTAGGTCAGCGTTTCGCCCGACAGCACATAGTGCAGCGCGTGGTCGAAATTGGCCTGACCTTTGCCCCACTTGGTCATGACGTAGTAGAAGTCGTAGGTCGCCGGAGCGGTCCACTCGATGATCTTCTCATCGTTGGGGGCGTACGTCGCAACGGACGTGCTCTGGATCGTCACCGTCGTCGTCCCGGAGAACGCCGGAAGATCCGGCTCGTTGGCCGTGTTGTACGCGGCGATGTAGCTCTGCACGTCGGCGAGCTCGTTCGCTTGGCCGCTGTTACCGACCCATTCGGCCACGAGGATCGGGCCTGCGGCGGCACTCATGGCTGCGAGAGCCATCATTCCACCGACAACTGCACTTAAAGTGGTGTGTTTCATGATTCAGTTCCTACCGCATCCTCCTAAAGCAGATCCCATGCCAAAAATACCACCCCCAACACACCTCATGCCAATCCCGCTCCCCACGAACTAGTTGAGACATTTAGTCGAAACCACCTAGCTCGCTGCATTCCATCGAAAACGTCGGCTTCTTGGACACATGAAGGGCTTCGGCGGGGTCAAAATCGAATCCATTGACCCGAATATCGTTCCACACCAAAGACTTACAACAATCCAAAGCCAACCCACCGAGTAGCATGCCGTTCTACAGTGCCGTTCAGCCCTAGCCCAGACTCCATCCCTCGCGATATTCCCGCTTCAGAAACGCGTTGGCCTCGGGAATGTTGGTGATCTCCAGCTTCGCGGAATCCCACTTCATCACCGCCCGGGTCAACCGGTCACGGAGCTGAACCCTGAGCCCCACGTTCCCCAACAACACCGCCTCCGCCAGCGGGCCTGCCCAGGCGAAATGGGTGCCCGACGGTTTCCCGCTTCGACACGCCGCTGCCCATTCCCGATGGCTGCCGTCGGGAACCCGCGGGATCGCTCGCGGGATTTGTCCCACCTCGGCACGACGTTTTTCGGGGTACACCCGGGTGCCAAGAATGTAGCCCTCCGTCCCGATCAGCAGCCGCCCGTTGTCGCCCAGCACTTCGTCGTCCTCCAGGTCCGCCGGACGCGGCGGGCGCAGTCCTCCATCATACCAGGTCAGGCGGAGTTCCGGCATCTCCACCGCCCCGGCCATGGGGCCCGATTGGCCGGCGACATGGAAGTTGTTGGCCTGAACCTCCGCCGTCCGGGCCGGGAAGGTGTAGGTGACGGTCGATCCCAGGGGATAGGTCTCCTGGTTCACTCGGGTGGAGCAGGCCTGGACCGTCGCAGGTGCCCCCAGTTTGAGGGCGCGAAACACCGGGTCCATCGCGTGACAGCCGATGTCCCCCAGCGCGCCCGTGCCAAAATCCCACCAACCGCGCCACCGGAATGGCGCATACGCCGGGTGATAGGGCCGCATGGGAGCGGGGCCGATCCATTGATCCCAGTCGAAATCGGCCGGAGTCGCCGGGGTGTCTTTGGGGCGGTCCACCCCCTGCGCCCAGTATTCCTCGAACAACCCGCGTGACGGTCGGTCGGTCCACAGATGAGCTTCGGTGACCTTGCCGATGGCGCCGCTCCAGACGAGTTCGCAAAGGCGACGGGTCTCTTCGCTAGCCTGTCCCTGATTCCCCATCTGGGTGGCAACCCCGGCCTCCCGGGCCACGCGTGTCACCTCGCGTGCTTCCCAGACCGAATGGGTGAGGGGTTTTTCGCAATACACGTGGTGTCCCATGCGTAGTGCCGCGATGGAGGCGAATGCGTGCATGTGGTCGGGCGTAGCCACCACCACCGCATCGATTTCCTTCACCTCTTCCAACATCTTCCGATAGTCCTTGTAGCGTTTGGCTTGTGGGAACTTCTTGAACGAGCCCGCCGCGTGCCGCCAATCGACATCGCACAACGCCACCACGTTCTCCCCCGGGAACTGCCCAATATCATGCCCTCCCTGACCGCCCACCCCGATGCCCGCGATGTTCAGGCGTTCGCTCGGCGGCCGTTCACCTCCCCGACCCAAAACCCGGGCAGGAACGATCTGCACCGCAGCCCCCCACAGGGCCGCGCGCTTCAGAAAGGAACGACGTGAGGTCGCCGAGGTCAATGGGATGGATTTCATCGGAAATACCAGGCTGCCGGGGTTACGTGCCAGACACTCCCCGGAACGGCGATCCACGTCACGACCGATGTGGCGGACCAACCATCCGTCCCATCCGATCCGTCCGCGCCACCACCGGACCTCGTATTCGCCCCAGCATGAGCAATTTCGATAGGCGTTCCCGGGTAGGAGAAGCGACGAGTGACAGAAACTCTTCATTGGGAGTAACCTGCCGCGTGGGTGCCAGCCAATCGCTGGAATGGAACCGCCCATCCGTCGGAAAGGGAGGCTCCACACCCACCCCTTCCCGGGCCTTTCCGATCATCCGCCGAAACAAGCACGAAACATGTACGGAATGGTGAACAAGGCGATCGAGGAAATGGTGGTCATGCACCACGGGCAGGAAACCTGGGAACGCATCAAGGCCAAAGCGGGCATCGACGTCGATGTCTTCATGAGCAACGAAGGGTATCCCGACGAAGTCACCTACGCGCTCGTCCACGCCTCCAGCGAAATCCTCGGCACACCGGTGGATGCGATCCTCCAGGCCTTCGGCGAACATTGGGTGTTGCACACCGCACAGGAAGGTTATGGCGGCCTGCTCCGCGCCGGCGGCAAGTCCCTGTCGGAATTCCTCATCAACCTCCCCAACTTCCACACCCGGGTGACGATGATCTTCCCCAATCTTCAGCCGCCCAGCTTCTCCTGCTCCGATGTCGGTCCCACCAGCCTGAATCTGCACTATAAAACCCGTCGCCCAGGCATGACCGCCTTCGTCGTCGGCCTCATTCACGGCCTCGGCAAAATGTACGCCACCCCCGTCGCCGTTCGCATCGAAACCTCCCGGGCCCAGGGCGCCGATCACGACGTCTTCCACATCAATTGGTCGGAATCGCATCGATGACGACGCGACCCGAACATCCCCTGCCCGTCAGCCTGTCTCCGGAGCAATTCGCCGGTGCCTTCCCCTTTCATTTCACCTTCCAGCGCCAGCTGTGCCTGGGCTCGTACGGAAACATCCTCGCGCGAATCTGCCCGGACTTCGCCACCGCGCCCTCCCTCCTTCATGTGGTCGAGTTCCTGCGACCCGAACGGACCGAGCCTCCTGATTTCGACTGGTTTCTCACCAACCAGGACAAGCTGTTCCTCCTGAAGCATCTCGCGACCGGACTCATCTTTCGCGGGCAGATGCTCCCCATCGACGGCAATTCCCGCGTCGTGTTCCTCGGTTCACCCTGGCTCACCGACGCCACCCAAATCTCCACCTACGGCATCGAGCTCTCGGATTATCCCATCCACGACGCGACGATCGACATTCTCCACGTCCTCCAGGCCCAGAAGGTCGCCCTGGCCGACGCCCGTAAACTCGCCCAAAAACTGACCGACCAGCGGGCCGAACTGCGCGCCACCAACGAACGCCTCCAAGCCCAGGAGGCGGAACAACGCAAACTCGCCCTCGTCGCTGCCCGCACCGACAACGCCGTCGTCGTGACCGACGCCAGAGGGTATGTCGAATGGGTGAACGAAGGCTTCACCCGCACCACCGGGTACACCCTCGCCGAGGTCCGCGGACAGAAGCCCGGTTCGCTCCTCCAAGGACCTGAGACCGATCCGCGCACCATCGCCTTCATCCGCGAATCCCTCCGACGGGGCGAAGGCTTCAGCACCGAGATCCTCAACTACCGCCGTGATGGCCGGAAATACTGGCTGGCCATCGAGGTGCAGCCGATCCGCGACGACACGGGCAAGATCACGAATTTCATGGCGGTGGAAAGCGACATCACCGATCGCCGCCTCGCCTTCCAGCGCCGCACCCTTCAGTACGAAGTCTCGCGAAGCCTCGCCGAGGCCACGTCGCTGAAGGCCGGCATGGCCGCCGTCCTCCGTTCCATCGGCAACACCCTCGACCTCTGCCTGGGCGCCTTCTGGCGGGTCAATCCCACCACCCTCCACCTGCACTGCGAAGAGCTCTGGCACGACCCCACCCAGGACGCCCGGCCCTTCGTCATGGCCTGCCGCGCCCACACCTTCGCTCTCGGTCAGGGATTTCCCGGCCGGGTCTGGGCCTCTCAAACCGCCGCCTGGATTCCGGACGTCACCCGCTCCGACAACTTCACCCGCGCCGACGAGGCCGCCGCCACCGGTCTTCAGGGCGCCGTCGCCTTCCCCATCTTCCACCGCGGCGAAGTCTGGGGCGTCATCGAATTGTTCAGCAAAAGCATCGAAAATCCCGACAGCGACCTCCTCCGACTCTTCCTCGCCATCGGCAACCAAATCACCCAGTTCATCGACCGCATCAAGGCAGGCCGCGCCTTGGAGGTCCAAAAAGCACGCTTCGAACGCCTGTTCTCCGAAGCCCCCGTCGCCATCGCCGTGCTCGACGAACAGGACGCCATCCTCGACGTCAACCGCGAGTTCACCCGCCTCTTCGGCTACCCCAAAAACGAAGCCGTCGGCCGCAACATCGACGACCTCACCCTGCCCACCGAAGGGCCCGGATTGCTCCCCAACCCGCCACCCATCGCCACCACCGGCGATCGCATCAGCTTCGAAACCCTTCGCCGTACCCAGGACGGCTCGCTCCACCCCGTCCAAATCATCCGCCAACCCGTCCGGCTCACCGACGATCAGGTCGGCGTCTTCGCCCTCTACGTCGACCTCACCGAACGACAGCGTGCGGAATCGGCGCTTCGTGAAGCCAAGGAACTCGCAGAGACCGCCAACCGCTCGAAGAGCGAGTTCCTCGCCATGATGAGCCACGAGATCCGCACCCCGATGAACAGCATCTTCGGCATGGCCGGTCTCCTGCTCGAAAGCCCGCTCAACGACCGCCAACGCGAATTCGTCGAAACCATCCGCGACGGTGGCGATGCGCTGCTCGAAATCATCAACGACATCCTCGACTTCTCCAAAATCGAGTCCGAACGACTCTCGCTCGAACCCGTCGATTTCGACCTCATCGGCCTGGTCGATGGCGTCCTGGAACTGCTCGCCCCGCGAGCTCAAACCAAGGGACTCGAACTCACCGCCATCCTCCCGCCGCGCCTCCCACGCCAACTCCACGCCGACGACGGCCGGCTCCGTCAGGTGCTCGTCAACCTCGTCTCCAACGGCATCAAATTCACCGACAAGGGCGAAGTCGTCCTGCGCGTCGAACTGGTCGAAGCCAACGAAGCCACCGCCCGCATCCGGTTCGCCATCACCGACACCGGCATCGGCATCACCGACGACGACCAGAAGCTCCTCTTCACCCCGTTCACCCAGGTCGATTCCTCCGCCGCCCGGCGCTTCGGCGGAACCGGCCTCGGCCTCGCCATCTCACGACGCATCGTCCGGCTCATGGGCGGCGATATCCTGGTCGAAAGCCGACCCGGCCACGGCAGCACCTTCCGCTTCGACATCGCCATGGGCGTCGCCGACCCCGCCCCGTCCGGCCTGGAATTCCAAATCCCCCGCATCGCGGCCCTGGTGGTCAGCCCCCATCGCGCCACGCGCGAATCCATTCTTGCCCAACTGGAGAGCTGGGAACTGGCTCCACGCTCCGCCCAATCCACGCACGAGGCCCTCGAACTGATCCAGACCTTCGACGGCCCCGAGCCTCTACCGCGTCTCTTTCTCCTGGATGCAGCCCTTGGCCTCTCCGAATGCCAGGAATTCGCCGCAGCCCTGCAACGCCTACCGGTCGCCGCCGCCACCCGGTTGACCTTGCTCCGTCCCCTCTCGGATTCCTCCCTCTCCCACAAACCCGCACCCGAGCATTTTCAGTGCGTCCTCACCAAGCCGGTCCGGCCATCCCAGCTGTTCAACAGCATCATGTCGCTGTTCGGCAATGGCTCGCACCCCGTGACTCACACCGCTCTGCCGTCCTCATGCCCCGAGCTTTCCCCTTCCACCCGCCGCCTCCGCCTGCTCGTCGCCGAAGATCATGAGGTCAATCGCCGTCTCGCCCTGCTGATGCTCGAGAAACTCGGCTGCCGCGCCGACATCGCCGGAAACGGCAACGAAGTGCTCGCCGCCCTCGACCGCCAAACCTACGACATCGTCCTCATGGACTGTCAGATGCCGGAACTGGACGGCTTCGCCACCACCCGCGCCATCCGTGACGCCGAACGCGCCAATCCCGCCCGTCACCGCGTCCATATCATCGCCCTGACCGCCAACGCCATGCGCGGCGACCGCGAGGCCTGCATCGCCTGCGGCATGGACAGCTACGTCACCAAACCCGTGAAACTCGACGCTCTCGCCGGAGCCCTCCAGGAAGCCGGCAACACCCTCGCCCAAGCCTCCCTCCAGGTTCACTCATCGCCGGCGGTCGCCGATCCCGACGACCTCGCCCAGATCGACACCGCCATCACTTGTCTCGTCGCCGACTTCGGCCCCGAGGCCGCCGCTGAACTCCTGGGTGATTACTTGAAGGACGCGGAATCCCGCCTCGCCGACCTCCGGCAACGCCTCGGCGATCCCGACCAGGAGACCTTCGCCCGCGACGCCCATTCCCTCGCCGGCGGCAGCAGCATCTTTGGGCTCGAACGCATCCGTCGCCTCGGCCTGGCCATCGAAGCCGCCAGTCGCGGCGGTGAAACCAACGAAGTGCAGCGTTTTCTCGCCGAGCTCTCCGACCGCTTCACCACGCTGCTGCCCCATCTCACCTCCCACCTTCAACGCCTCCAAACCGCCCCTTCCATGTGAGGCTGCTCTACGTCCATGAACGCTATGGGGCCCTCGCCGGAGCCGAGGCAAACGCCCACATCACCGCCACCGAACTGGGGCGGCTCGGTCATGACGTCGGCATCCTCCACGGACCTCCCACCGGACGCGGTGAAGTCGCCTGGAACACCACCTTCCCCGCTCGCTTCCCTCTCCACCCCCCTTCGCCCACCCCGGCCGCCGCCACTGAACAGGCACTCCGCGCCTTTCGCCCCGACGCCGTTTACGTCCACAAAATGCCCGATCTCGAGGTCATCGAGACCCTCGTCCGCAGCCGATGCCCCCTTGTCCGCATGGTCCACGACCACGACATCTACTGCATGCGGAGCTACAAGTACGATTACTTCACCCGCAGGATCTGCACCCGCCCCGCCTCCCCCGCCTGCATCGTCCCCTGCCTCGCCAGCATCGTCCGCAATCCCAACGGCGGATTCCCTCTGCAATGGAAGAGTTACCAGGCGAAGAAGCGCGAAATCGCCCTCAACCAACGCTTCGATCGCATGGTCGTCGTCACCCCGTTCATGCGCGACGAACTGCTCAACAACGGCTTTTCACCCGACCGCATCCGAATCCACGCACCCGTCCCCCGCATGGGTGACCCCGCACTCCGCAGCTCCTTCAGCAGCCGCAACCTGATCGTCTACGCCGGTCAGATCATCCGCGGCAAAGGCGTCGATGTCCTGCTCCAGGCCCTGGCTCTGGTCCGCTCCCCCTTCGAATGCGTCATCCTCGGCGACGGCAACCACCGGCCCTACTGCGAACGCCTCGCCCGTCGGCTCAAACTCACCGACCGCGTCACCTTCCAAGGCTTCATCCCCCAGGACGAACTCAAGGCCTACTACCGCGAATGCTCCGTCGTCGCCCTCAGTTCCGTCTGGCCCGAACCCATCGCCACCATCGGCCTTGAAGTCATGCGCTACGCCCTGCCCGTCGTCGCCTTCGACGCCGGAGGCATCAAGGACTGGCTCATCGACGGCCACAATGGATTCCTCGTCCCCTGGATGGACCGTCCAGCCTACGCCGCCCGACTCGATCAGCTTCTCCAGGACAAGGACCTCGCCCGCCAGCTCGGCGCCAACGGTCTCCACCTGGTCAGTGAGCGCTACGATTTCGACGGCTATATCCGGGATCTCGAGTCCCTCTTCACCGAGGTGTGCACCTCCAACCCAACCCACACCCTGGTGACCCGATGAAACCCCTGCTTATCGCCGTGGTCGGGGGAAGCGCCTCCGGCAAAACGACCCTCGCCCGAGAACTCGCGCGCGCCCTGGAGCCCAACGCCAATCTCCTGTCTCAGGATTCCTTCTATCTCGACGCCGCCCACCTCTCCCCGGCCCGTCGCGAGCGCCTGAATTTCGACCATCCCCGACGCATCGACTGGCCCCTCCTTTCCAGCGTGCTCGATCAAGCCCTCCAGGGACGTGCGGTGTCGATTCCCCGCTACAGCTTCGAAGCCCACGCCCGCGAGACGGCCACCGACCACCTGTCGCCAAAACGCTTCCTCATTGCCGAAGGCTTGTGGCTGCTCACCCGCCGCGACATTCGTTCACGCTGCGCATTCGGCATCTACATCGTCTGCCCCTCCTCCGTAAGACTGCGACGCCGACTGGCTCGGGACACCACCGAACGCGGCCGGACACAGTCCCAGGTGCTGCAACAATGGCGAGACCACATCGAACCCGGCTTTTACCGATTCGTTGCTCCCCAGTTGTTCCTCGCCCATGAGGTCCTGCGTTTCCCCGTCGCGGCGTCCAAGATCGCCGACCTCGCCCGCCGCATCCAAACCCTCGCGGAGCCCCAGCCATGAACGATATCCACCTCCGCGAACGCATGATGGAACGGCTGCTGGCCACCCAGACACCCCTGGGCCGCCTGCGCCTCAATTGCTACGTCGTCTGGAAGCGCTTCGCCTGGACCCTGGTCATCCGGAGCACCCTCTTCATCAAGCGGATCTTCGACATCGTCGCCAGCGCGTGCGCCCTCGTGCTGCTCCTGCCGGTGTTCGCCATCCTTGCCGTCCTCGTGAAACTCGACGGCGGCCCCGTCTTCTTCCGGCAAACTCGCATCGGATTCATGGGCCGTGAGTTCAAGATGATCAAATACCGGAGCATGGTCGTGGACGCCGAAGCCCGCATCAAGGACCTCGCCCATCTCAACGAACACGCCTCCGGCGTCATGATCAAACTCACCAACGACCCGCGGGTCACCCGGGTCGGCCGCATCCTCCGCAAGAGTTCCCTCGATGAACTCCCCCAGTTCTGGAACGTGCTCATCGGCGACATGTCCCTCGTCGGCCCCCGCCCTCCCATCCCCCGCGAAGTCGCGCTCTACACCCAGGCGGACCGACGCCGCTTCCTCGTCAAACCCGGCATCACCTGCCTCTGGCAGGTCGGCGAACGCCAGGGCGGTGTCTTCGAAATCGGCAGCCGCCACAACATCGACTTCCCCGAACAGGTCTCCCTCGACATGCGCTACATCGAGAGCCAGAGCATCCTGAAGGACCTCTGGATCCTCGCCAAAACCATCCCCGCCATCCTCTTCGGCAGAGGCTTTTGATCCCATTCCCATGAATGCCATCATCATCTGCCCCGCCGACCGCCCCGCCATGGCGTTTCTGGACCGCCTTCAACCCCTCGCCCTCCTCCCCATTCTCGGCCGCCCCCTGCTCGACCTCTGGATCACCGAACTCGCCGTCCACGGCGCCAAGAGCATCAAAATCCTCGCCGCCGATCGTCCCGATCAGATCCGTCGGTATGTCCGCAAAGGCGAAGCCTGGGGAATCCCCGTCGAGGTGATCCCCGAGCAACGTGAACTTTCCATCGAGGAAGCCCAGGCGCGCCATGTCGATGCCTCCCTCGAAACCGCAAGCCCCACCCGGATCGTCACCCTCGATCGACTCCCACCCAGTGGCGCCGAACTCTGGAACAGCACCGCGGCCTGGTTCGCCGCCGTTCGGGACCTGTTCGACACCGCCGCCGCCGATCGCATCGGCATGCGCCAACTCAACCCAGGAGTCTTTGTCCACGTCCGCTCACGCCTCTCCCCAGGGGCCGTGCTGAAACCCCCGTGCTGGATCGGTGCCGATTCCTGGATCGGCCCCAGGGCCACGATCGGGCCCAACACCATCATCGAAACCCATTCCTACATCGACGACGGCGCCGAGGTCGCGGAAAGCCTCATCGGTCCCGGCACTTATGTCGGCGCGCTCACGGAAGTCCGCGACTCGCTCGCCTGGAAGCGGGACCTGTACAAAATCCCCACCGGCTCCGCGACCCGGATCTCCGATGGTTTTCTGCTGGGACCGGTCCACGCGAGCCTCCATGGCGGTCAGGCCGCCTCCCTGGTGGCCCGGCTGGCCGCGTTGCTGGTGATGGCCCTGACCTTCCCCGTGCTCGCCATCGCCTGGCTGCGCCGACCAGCCGGCCAGCCCCTGTTCCAGCCCGCAGCCGCCGTGCGCACCCCCACCGCCGAGCCGACCCATGACGCCACCCTGGTCTATCACCAGCTCAATGGCTTTCGCGGATTCCTGCGACGCTGGCCGGAGTTGTGGATGATCGTGCGCGGCCATTTTCGCTGGGTCGGCAACCGACCGCTGTCTCCCGTCCAGGCGGACGCCCTCACCACGGAATACGAACGCCTCTGGCTCGGCGTCCCGACCGGACTGATTTCGCTGGCCGATGCCGAGGGCTGTGACGATCCCTTCGGCGACGAAGCTCGGGCGCACTCCAGTTTTTTTGCGGTCCGCCCCGGCTGGCGTCATCGCGCCGGGATTCTCTGGCGCGCCTTGACGCGAACCACTCCGGCGAAAGCCACCCTGCCACCCTCTCCAAGCACCCCCTGACCTGTTATGACCCTAGATCCTCAAGACACCGTACTGCGCGTCTCCGGATTGGCCGAACTCAACGCCGCCAATGCCGGGTCCTTCCGGGACCAAGCCCGTGCGGCCCTTCGCGACCACCACACACGGATCGACTTCGAGTTCAGCCAAACCCGGTTCCTCGACAGCTCCGGCCTGGGCGCCCTCATCGCCCTGCACAAAACCATGTCCGCCCGCGGCGGACACATCCGGATCCTGAACCCGCCACCCCAGGTGCAGCAGATCCTCGAACTGACCCGCATGCACCGGATCTTCGAAATCTCCCGCGAGTAGCCCCAACTCCAAACCCTCCCCGCCCGCCATGAAAACCGAAGCCCGTGGTGACACCCTGGTCGTCTCCGGTGTCCAGAATCTCGGCGCCGATCAGGCACCTCTCCTCCGGGAATTGGTCTGCGCCTCCCTCAAACCAGATCACAAATTCATCGAGGTCGATCTGGCAGGAACCACCTTCATCGACTCCGAGGGCCTGGGATCCCTCGTTGCCGTCCACAAAATCGTCGCCGGCCGCGGCGGCGCTGTGCGCCTCCCCGGAACACGCCCCGCCATCCGCGAATTGTTCCGCCTCACGCGCCTCGACCAGATCTTCGAATTCCCCACCCTCCACTAATCCCGTGCCACTCGTCACTTCCACCCCCGCCAGAGTCCGCAACCTCTCGGGACCCTGCGACCTCGGCGCCATCCGCGACGCCCCACGCGCCATCCGCCCCTTCCTGGAACACCCCGGGGTCGCCCCC
>CAUJJW010000293.1 GCA_963205105.1 Verrucomicrobiota bacterium
CCAAGGATTTTCGCGAGGACCGAGGGCATGCGTTCATGCTGGACGATCAGACCTTCACGGAACGCCAGCATGTGGTGACGCAGCCGGGAACCTGTTTGCACTGCCATGCCTCGGTGTATGTCGCCTATCGGAAGGCGGGGGACGGCGATCTCATCAAGGGTTTCGAGGTCATGAACCAGAAGACCTTTGCCGAGGCTCGCCAGGAGGTCACCCACCCCGTGACGTGCATCGATTGTCACGACTCCCAGACCCTACAATTGAGGATCACGCGCCCCGGATTTCTGGAGGGAATTCGGGCGCTGAAGGCGCATCAGGGCGTGGCCGACTATGACGTGAACCGCGACGCCACGCGTCAGGAGATGCGGAGCTACGTCTGCGCCCAATGCCACGTGGAGTATTACTTCAAAGGGAAGGAGAAGCGGCTGGTGTATCCTTGGTCCAACGGGGTGAAGGTGGAGGAGATTCTCGCCTACTACGACGAGGTGAAGCACAAGGATTGGGTTCATGCGGAGAGCGGCGCGCCGGCGCTCAAGGCGCAACACCCGGAGTTCGAACTCTGGAGCCAGGGGATCCATGCCCGCTCAGGCGTGGCCTGTGCGGACTGTCATATGCCTTACAAGCGCGTCGGGGCGCACAAGATCAGCGACCACCATGTCCGCAGTCCTTTGCTCAACGTGCAGAAGGCTTGCCAGACCTGCCACCACTGGCCGGAGGAAGAACTCAAGAATCGCGCCACGTCGATCCAGGAACGGACCTTCAAGATGCGCAACCTCGCCATGGACGCCCTGATGGACCTGGTGGACGACCTCAAGGGAGCCAAGACTGCGGGAATTTCCACCAACGATCCGGCCCTGCTGGCCGGGCAGGACTTTCAGCGCAAGGCCCAGTTCTACCTGGACTTCATCGAAGCGGAAAACTCGATGGGATTCCATGCACCTCAGGAATCGGTGCGGATTCTGGGCGAGTCGATCGACTTCAGCCGGCGCGGGCAGAATGCCGTGCGGGCGCTGGTGGCGGCTGGCAAGTGAGCTGGGGGAAGTCGCCAGCCACGGGACCTGAGCGACGGGCGCTCAATCCTTGAGGCGTTTGAGCGCGTCGCGGAGTTCTGCGGCCTTCTCGTAGTCTTCGCGGGCAATGGCTTGGTTCAGGTCGGACTCGAGCCGCTCCCGTTTGGAAAGGGGGAGGTGGGGGCGCAGTTCCTGAAGCCAGGACTCGAGCATTTTGACTTCGGAAGCCTGCTCGGCCATGTCGGTTTGTTCGTGGTCCCGGAAGACCCGGCGAATGGCTTCCACGCCGGCTTCGATGGCCTGAACGGCACCTCGGGGGTCGTCTGCTTCCAAGGCGAGGGCGCCTTGAGCCCGGGTTCGCATGAGGAGGACCTGGGGTTTGAAGATGGCGAGAGCCGCGCCCAATTCGGGGGTTTCGGCGAAGGTCTCCAGCATGTTGAAGACCTCGAGATTGCGTTCGGTGTCCCGCAGCACGGCGGGGTGGTCGCCCAATTGGAAGAGGCAGATGTACCGATGGTAGTACTGGATCGCCTCCTGTTGGAGCCGCTGGCAGTCCTCGCTTTTCAGGGCGAATCCGTCGTCGTCACCGTGTTCGGCGATGTGTTCACCGAGGCGGGCCTGATAGAACTGGAGCCAGGATTCATGGCCCATGGGGCGTTTGCCGTCGGGCCGACCCTCCGCCTCCATCTGGAGCACGCCAAGATCGACCCTCAACTGGATCTTTTCCTGCCCGTCGCGCCCCTTAAAGCGGCGCACGCGCAGTTCACCCGGTTGATAGTCCCACTTGCGGAGAAAGTTCGTCAGGTCGTGACGCATCCGTGAGCCGAGTTTGCGGGTGGGAGAGCGCAAGTCAACGGGCTAGAATGCCGCGAGGGTGTTGAGCACGGCCCGGATCCGGGGCACTTCGTGGGTGCGGAAAAGGTCGGTGCGGCCCATTGCGGCCAGATGGCAGAAGAACGGCTCCGCGCAGCGGACCTCTTCTCCGAAGTATTCGAAGGCGTGGGGCAGGGCGTTGCAGACCGGCCAACCCAAGGGTCTGAGGCGAAAGGAGTTCAGGAAGATGTTCATTTGATGCCGGACACGCACCGCACTGTCCTGCAGGTTGCGGTAATAGAAGCCCAAGCCCGGGTCGATGAAGAGGCGTTGCACGCCCGCCGCGGTGGCCCGGTCGATCTGCCGGCCAAAATAGTCGTACAACAGCCCCATCGGGTCGGCGGCGAGATCGAAGTCGCCCACAGCCCGGACATTGTCCCCCTGCACATAGCACACAATCACCGCTGCCGAATGGTCGGCGGCGATGCGAAACATTTCGGCGGTGGGATCGGTGCCGGTCAGGTTGAGCACATTGGCCCCTGCTTCCAGGCAAGCCCGGGTGACTTCGGGCGAGTAGGTTTCTACCGACACCAGAATGTCGAGAGCCCGAAGCTCGCGAATAACGGGGAGGAGCCGGTTGTTTTGGCCGGTGGGATCGACCCGCGCGGCATGCAGGAGGGTGGATTCAGCGCCGAGATCGATGAGGTCGGCGCCTTGGGCGGCGAGCACGGAAGCGCGCTGGACGGCGGCCTGGGTGTTGAGCACCACGCTCTCCCGATACCAGGAGTCGGGGGACAGATTCACGACCCCCATGATTCCCGGTCGTTGGTTGGCGTCGAAGGGACGGCCGCCAATATCAAACGCGGCGACCCGCGACGCGAGGGCGGGTCGGTGAGATTCCACCAGGCCGGCGAGGTGTTCCAGGCTCAGCATGCGGGTGAGGATGAAAGGGGAGAGGGCGGGAAGGCGAGCGATACAAAGATCCGGATTCGAACTCCCGCCGGACTTCGGGTAGTCTTTGGCGCATGGCGTTGCGTGCCCTGACTCTAGGACATTCCCCGGACCCCGATGATGCGTTCATGTTCTTCGCGTTGGCGAAGGATCGGATTGCGAACCGGGGCTTTCAGTTCGAACACATTCTCCAGGACATTCAGACCCTGAACGAGCGCGCCACCCGCGGCGAACTGGATATCTCGGCGATCAGCATCCACGCCTATGCCTTTGTCAGCGACCAGTATGCGCTGCTCCCGAGCGGCGCCAGCATGGGGGATGGCTACGGGCCGATGCTCGTTTCGAAACGCCGCATGACGCGTGAAGAGATCGCCCGGGCGCGCATCGCGATTCCGGGTCGGATGACCAGTGCATTTCTTGCCCTCCAGCTCTGGCTCGGCAAGCCGGCGTCGGAGTTCGACTTCGTGGTGGTGCCCTTTGACGAGATCTTCCGGGCGGTTCGCGAGGGAAAGGCCGACGTCGGCCTGATCATCCACGAAGGTCAACTGACCTATCGCAACGAGGGGCTGGAGTGTTGTGCCGATCTGGGCATTTGGTGGGGCGAACAGAACGGGGGCTTGCCGCTGCCACTGGGAGGCAACGTGATTCACAAGCGCTTCGATCCCGAAACCCGTCGGGTGGTTTCGTCGCTCCTGACCGAGAGCATCCAGTACAGCCTGGATCACCGTGATGAAGCGGTTCAGCACGCGCTTCAGTACGCCCGCGATATGGGTACCGACCTGGCGGACCGGTTCGTCGGCATGTATGTGAACCACTGGACCCTGGACTACGGCGAAAAAGGCCGGGAAAGCATCCGGCGGTTTCTGGGTCTGGCCTTTGAACGAGGCTTGATCCCGCATCGTCAGGATCTCGAGTTCGTGACCTGACCTGTTCCGGCGTGACCCCGCGTTTCTTAGCCGGGCCACGCCGGTTACGGTCGGCGCCTGAGCGCTAGGGTGCCCGAACTGAGAGCCGGAGAAACGACTTCGAAGCCGCCGTCGCGGGTGCGATCGAGCGATAGGTCAGGCGGGCCAACCCCGGACCAAACCTCGTGTCGTCAACCAGCATCCAGCCCGCGGAGGCCGCCACCCAGGGACCCTGAATCTGATCAGCCTGTTCGATGAGCACGGGTGCGTCGTCGGCGGCGAGGTTTCTCGGGTAGGAAAGTGTCCAGTGACGTTCCGTCTCGTTGAGGGTAGCGATGTCTTCGTAACCCACCGCGATGCCGTTGTCCGGCGCGTCGAGCACCACGCCGAAGACGTGATCGAACAGGTCCGCCTGACCATTCTGATTGGTGTCCGCGGTTGGATTGCCCTGGAAATGGGTGGCGTCGCTGCCTCCGGGCGTTCCTCCCAGGGCCACGCTGGCGCGCCAGTTTGCGGGATCGCTGGGATTGGGATGGTTGCCCGGCTGGATCAGGACCAGGGCGAAGCCGGTGTTGGGAGAGGATGGCCAGGGCATACGATCCAGGTACGTCAGTGCGAGAATCTGCCTGCCGGCAGCGTCGGTGAGGACCAGGGAATCGGTGTTGTTGGCAAGTCGTCCCTGGACTTCGCCCGCCACCGGGACCGTGGCGCCGTAGCGGGCTCGAAACGCGGGTTCGGAGCGCACCAGCACGGTGCGTTGTCCCGGATCGAGAACCTGGCCCTGGGCGAAGGTGAAGGACACCCCGCCGGTCAACGCAACCCCCGCGAGGTCGATGGGGGAGGCGCTGGTGTTGAGCAGTTCGATGAACTCGAAGTCATCGCGGTCGGTCGACACCGTGGTTTCGGCGGGCAGGGTGGGCTCCGGCGGGCGGTAACAGAACTGGGAGATGACCACGTTCGTGGCGCTGGCAGGAACGGCGCCCGGGAGAAAGAGGGCTTCGTTCAACGCGCTCCATTCGCTTCCACGTCGTGCCCGGGCCATGAGCCGGGTGGGTGCGGAAAAGAAGAGAGGGCCGCTCGTTTGAATGGCGCCCTCGCCCTGACCGACTCCGATCAGTTCAAGGTCGAAGGAGATGTCGGAGCTGCCGGCATCGCTTTGGTGGACTTCGACTGCCAAGACATTGGTGCCGGCGCGCAGCAGTTGGGCTGAAATGGATTCGCGGGTGATGACCGCGTTGTCGGAGGAGGCGGCGGAGGCGTAGGTGCTGCTGCCGGCGTTGGCGGGGAGATTCTCCGTTCTGAGGATCTCGGTGCCATTGAGATACACCGCAGCGGCGTCGTCGTAGGTGAGGGTCAGTCGAAGTTGGGTGAACGCGTCGGCATTCGCCACGGCGAAACTGGTGCGGAAATAGGTGGTCGCATTCCGCTGGGTTCCGGCGGTGTTTGGATTGACGTCCACAAACGGCACCGTGGTGGCTTCATCACCGTCGCCATAGCCCAGCGGGGACGGACCGCCGGGCCAGGCGGCATCGGCGAAACCAGGCTGGGTCCATGCGGATCCAAGGTCCGTTCCATCGGCGAGGTAACGCCAAATCTGACCGGAACGAACGAGGTTGGGTGACACCGTGGGGCCCGGATCGCCTAGCGCCACGCGGGTGGCTCCGGGACGGATGGCGCCGCCGGGCAGGCGTGGATCGAGGCCGTTGGTGGTGTAGAACAGTTCCGAAGCGCCCACGGTACGAAGCGACACCGGGGTGGAAGGGGAGACGGATCCAGCAGACGGCGCAAAGGAAGGGGCGGTGGTTTGGGGATAAAGTCCCGAGGCGCGGAACTGGTCGAGCACCACCTCCGTGCGTCGGGCGAGGTAGGTGCCGAGCAGCCAATCACGCTCGCGCTGCCAGTCGGTGAGGTCCTGCGGGGGCGAGTGGTGGTCGTCACCCCAGCGGGCGGTTTCGGCGACGATGGCGGACTCGAGTCCATCGGCGAGTTCGCGGTACAGCGGGATCAGAGCGTTGGTGGAAAGGACGCCTCCATTGAAACAGTGCCGGTGCACGCGGTCGGCGAATTCCATGCGGTATTCCTCCAGCCGGCGAAGTCGATCATGGGGTTCGCCGACCCAGGATCCGGTGATCCCGGCTCGCGGCGAGACCATCTCCAGCGGCGAGCGGTCGCGGTTGTTGCCCATCGTGTTCTCGAAGTCCCAAAGGTAGAACTTGAAGCCGCCGGAGGCTCCGGTGCGGTCGCGGCCAAACCAGAAGTTCTTGTTGGGCCAGTCCCAATTGCCGCCCCAGATGTTGAGCAGCATGTAGTCGATGTAGTTGGTGGCATCGAGAAAGGCCGGCGCGGTGGGGTCGGGCGATCCGTCGGGGAGCAGGCCCTTGAGTTTCTGGTAATCCGTCAGGGTGGCCGCGGTGCGCACCCGGGAGATGAAGGTGTTCCAGTCGGTGAGGCTTCCGCTTTTGACCTCCCCCGAATTGATGGCGTCCCAGTCTTCCGGTTGCCCGCCGAAATAGCTGACCGAAAAATCCTCGGCCGGTCGTTCAGTCAGGTTGTAGATGCCCCAGTAAAGTCCATTGAGGTAGAGGTGGACGAACCGGCCATGCGGCGACACCTGGCCCATGCCGAGATGGATGCGACGGCCGAATTCGTCACGCAGGAACTGTTCGGTGTCGCGGGCGGCATCCCAGGCGTAGCCGTCGTTCGCGCCGGCGCGCAGCACCAGCGTGTCGAAGTCACGGGTGGCCCCGAACACGCCGAAGAGGTCAGTGCGCAGGCGGCCCGGCCCGTACTCGTCCTTGAAGAGCAATCTCAGGGAGTGTTTGTGGGTGGCGTTACGGCTTCGAAAATAGCCGCCCTGAATGCGGACGCCGGCACCCGCCTGGAACACCTGACCGCCGTTCGGCTCGATCCATTCCATGGAAATGGGTCGTTCCCAGGAAAGCCCGCTCCGCTCCGGGTTGGCGTAAATGCCCCGGCTCGGACCAAACAGGTTGTCCACGTCGGTGGCGATCGAGAGCGTTGGCAGGGACTTCAGCGACTCCGCGAGGCGCGGTGCGTAGGCGGGGTTCTGGGTGATCCGAGTGTCCATGGCGTAATCGGGACTGAGCCCCGCCCACGTGGTGGGGAAGCCGGCCGGTCTCGACGTTTGGGCGATGGTGGAGTCAAGGAGGACGAAGGTGTGGGTGTCGACGTTGGTGGGGCGATAGTCGCGTTTGAAGGCCGCCGCCCGCACCACGGTGGTCTGGCTGATGCGGATCCGATTGGTGTACACCTGCCCGAACTCAGCCGTCGGCACGCTGCCGTCCAGCGTGTAGCGGATTTCAGCCCCGTCCGTGGCACTGGTGATGGCGAGGTCGAAGGGAGCAGATGCAAAGCCTCGGGTGGTGCTGAATCGGGTGTCGGCGACGCGTCCGAGATTCCATGGCACATCGTTGGAGGCACCAGGAGTCGGCCGGTCGAGGTAGACGGCGAGCAGCGCCCCTGATTTTTCCGTGACGAGTTCGGCGTCGAGCAGGAAGTCCGGATCGTTGGGCGCCGCGTTGAGGGCGTGGAAGGCGAGCCAGTTGGTGCCGTTGCGCCACACGGAACGAAACGGTAGCAAGTCGATGGTTTCGGAGACCAGAGCCTCGGCCTTGCCGCGCTCCGTGGGTGCGGTGCCGTTCCAAGCGGGGGCGGTCGGGGCATTGAGTGAAGCCACCACCTGCCCGTTCAAGAACACCACCACGCCGTCGTCGTACCGAAGCCGCAGGTTCAGCAGACCCAAGGAGTCCGGGGATTCGAGGACGAAGGGAACCCGCGCCAGGGCGGAGGCGTTTTTTCCGTGCAGGACGGTGGTCAGATCGGTGCGCAACAACGGAGCGTAGGAAATGGATTCCACGCCGTAGACCTCCACGTCGCCCAGGGACAACACACTGTCTTCATCGGGATTCCCGATGCCGCCGGAGCCGGAAAGGTCCGGGTCGGGGCGGCGTGACACGCGCACGAACCGTGCGGGCACGGGTTCCACATCGAGGTCCAGCAGGTCGATGGTGATCGAAGCCGGACTGTCGAGGTTGTTCTCGGGGTTCAACAGATCGGAGGTCCAAAGGACGGTCTGCCCGTCCGCGGCGAGCAGGGCCACCGTGATGTCACGCAAGCGGGTCTGGCAGCATTCGGCGCGGTTGTGCAGGACGATGCGGCGAATCTCGTACACCCGCCTCAGGTCGAGGGACCAAGTCGAACCATCGTCGTCGGAGGTGGTGTGCGTGAAGGTGTTCAGGTCGCCGTCATTCCCGTTGTTGGCGTCCATCCCGTAGCCGGTGGTCGATTGGGCAGCCAAGCCGCTCAATGCGAGATTGGTCGCCCCTCCCGGTGTGGCGGGCGTGAAATCGAATCCCATCGGCAATCCAAGGGTCGACGACCATCCGGAGCTGGATCCATGGCCGCCGGTGGTCCAGTCGGCGGCAATATCCGTCGCCGACGTAGGCACGAGAACCGACACGGGCGCGCCGGCGAGGAGGCTGACGGTGCCTGGTGACGTTGGGGTGCCAAAGGAGATGTCCGGTTCCTGCGGAGGGAATGCCGGATGGAACTGCGTGGCCACGGTTGTGCCATTCGGTCGGATCAACGCGAGGTACTCACCGGTGGCGTCGAGGCGGAAGTTGGTGTGAAGCCGGCCGGGCGCGGCGGGCATCCGGTTTTTGCCCGAGGCAAACACTACCAGATTGGATCCGGCTGCAAGAACGCGCTCGGGGAAGACCCATTTTCTGGGAAACGCGGGATCGTCCGTCAGAGACCAACCGGCGGTGGAGACAGGGCCGGATGAAGCGTTGTGGAGTTCGATCCAATCCGAGGGGGCACCATCCTCGTCCAGCAGCGAAGTTTCGTTGTCGGCCAGGAACTCCGAAATCACGAGATCGGCACTACGGGCGGCATTCGAAAAGAACGCCAGTGCCAGGAGAAGGGCAGCAAAAGGGCCCCGAAAAACAGAGGCATTCGGTGGGACGCGGCGCGACATGATGCTGGAGATACCACGTGTCCGCCGATTGGTCGATGGCGGAGGGGGTTTCCGGGGCGCGAGACGCCCCCTCTACGACAGGCGGGATGCGCGCCGCTACGAAACTTCTTTCGCCTCCGAAGCGCGTTCGGTCTTGAGCCGGAGCTGACCGCAGGCGGCGTCGATGTCATGTCCTTTCTCGATGCGCAGGGTGGTCGTGACATCCAGCCGTTCCAGGTGCTTGGCGAACGCAGCACACTGGGCGTCCTCGGGGCGTTTCCAGGACAGGCCCTCCACCACGTTGTACGGGATCAGATTCACCTTGGCGTGAAGCCGGCGGGCGAGGGCGGCGAGGGGTTTGACCTGGTCGAAGTCGTCGTTGATGCCGGCCAACAGGATGTACTCGAAGGTGATCATGCGGCCCTTCTTCTCCAGGTACTGGAGGCAGGCAGCGGACAACTCGGCAAGGGGGTACTTGCGGTTGACCGGCATGATCTGGTTGCGGACGGCGTCCGTCGCGCCGTGGAGCGAAATGGCGAGGCGGAATTGCTCCGGTTCGTCGGCCAGCCGGCGGATTTGGGGGGCGAGGCCGCTGGTGGAGACGGTGATTTTTCGGGCGCCAATGCCACCGCCCCAGGGGGCGTTGAGAATGCGGAGGGCGCGGAGAAGATTGTCATAATTCGCCAGGGGCTCGCCCATGCCCATGATGACGAGGTTGTCGATGAGCCTGAGCGGGGCCGTTGCGGCCGAGTTGCGCGGACTGGTCACCGCAGGGACCGCCTCCGTCGCTTCGGTTGGAGCCGCTGAGGGATCGGTGGAACCGGCAGGAATGGAGGCGGCGTCCGAAGTCGGGGCCGAGGAGGGGACAGTGGACGCTGGGTTTTGGGCCGGTTGGGTGCGATGCCACCGTTCGATGGCCAGGACCTGACCGACGATTTCGTCGGGGCTGAGATTGCGTTTCCAGCCATCCAGCCCGCTGGCGCAGAAGCGGCAACCATAGGCGCATCCGACCTGGGTGGAGACGCAGAGGGTGTGGCGATCCGAGCGATCGCTGAACAGCGCCGGGTTGGCCGGGATCAGCACACTTTCGATGAGTGCGCCGTCGCGAAGCCGCCAGAGGAATTTCTGGGTGGTGTCGGCTGAGCCCTGGCGCTGGACCAATTCGGGGAGGGCGAACTCGAAACTCTCGGCCAACCGACCGCGGAGACGTTTGGGCAGGTTCGTCATTTCGTCCCAGCCACCAACCCGGCGGGCATGCAGCCAGGAGAGGATCTGGTCGAGGCGGAAGTTGGGTTCGTCGGTCTGCCTGAGGAACCCTTCAAGGTCCTCGCGGGTGCAGGCATGGATGGGGCGGCGAAGAACGACTGGAGCAACGTTGGGCTGGGAGACGGTATCGGGCATCACGAAGAATGGGTGGAGGCCAGGGATTCGTAGGCGCTGCGGATGGAATCGGTGCCGTGGCGCTGTTCGAGTCGGCGAATGATGAAATGTCCCTGGGCCATTTTTTGGAAGTGGTCCATGAAGACGACGTTGATCGCGGCACCAGCGGCGGCACCCAGGATAGGAACGGCTTTGGCGGCAACCTGCTGGGAGACCACGACACCGAAACGCGCGGCAACGGCGGCCACCAAGCGCACGGCGGCGGGGGCGGTCTCCAGGGCAACGGAGCGTCCGGCGAAGATCCCGACGGCCTCGGTGACCACTTTGGAGAGGGCGGTTCGCACCACCCAATAGGAGGTTTCGCTGGCGTTATCGCTGCGACCGTCGCCGCTCAGGGCAAAGACTTCGAGGCAAGCCAGGCGGGTGTCGATCGATCGCAGGTCATGGCCTTCGCTGGCGGCAATTTGGGCGATGGACCGGAGAATCAGGGTGGTGGAGACCGGCAGTTCCACGGGCAGGGCGGCGAATCCGAACGCGCCGCCAATTGCTCCGGATGCGCCTGCGAGAACCTTGTGGAAGCGGTTCTCCGGACGGGCCGAATCACCCCGGTCGAGTGAAAACAACGCCACCTCGAGCGCGCGTTTCAGGGCGACCTGGGTTGCCTTCTGAATGATGCGGGTGGCGCTGGCCGGTAGTTGCTGGATGCCCTGTTCGATCGGGGTGCCGACCAGATTGGCAAATCGCACCGCGGCGCCCGGGCTGGTCAGAAGACTGCGGGCGCGGCGCAGGGCGGCGAGATCGTCAGCCGGCAGCGCCGCGACCGGATCGTCGGGCACGACATCGAAGTCGAGCACGGGCGGTTCAGGCGTGGACTCAGGCGGTTTGGGCACGGGTGGATCGCTCGGATGTGAGGTGAAGTTCCGGGTTGGAACAGCCGTATTCTTCCCCAGGAACGCCGCGAGTGAAAGGTTGGAGGTGAAAACGGCGGGGACTCAGAGCATCATGAGCGGCCGGCAACGGACTGGGCGCGGGTTCAGGGTCCGGTTTGCGGAGCCGGAAAAGCGTTGCAGTCTCTCTCGAACATTCGGCCATGAGCACGGACAGTCTGGAGTCACCGGTGGGAAGCGTCGGGTATGTGGAAGAACTTTTTGAGGCCTACCAAGCGGATCCCGCTTCGGTACCGCCTGAATGGCAGACCTATTTTCGGCAGGGCAACGGGGATGCCTGGCCGGATCGACAGCGTCTCGGCCCTTCAGTGGAGCCACGCAGTTTGTTCAATCCGAACGGTTTAGGTGTCGGAGCGGTCAGAACAGAATCTCCATCATCCAGTCCGTCAGCCACCCGCGCCGAAACCGAGACGGTGGTCGAAGACACCAAACTGACGGGGTTTCAGGACCGGGTGGGCCAACTGATCCGCAATTACCGGGTACGCGGCCATGTGATCGCCCGCTTTGATCCGCTCTGTGACGAACGGAAGGATCAAGACCGGACCAAGACTCCCGAGGAATTGACGTTGCCGTACTTCAATTTCTCGGAGGCGGAACTGGACCGAAAGGTGTCATGCAAGACGTTTCAGAACGGGCGGGAGATGCCGCTGCGGGAACTGCACGCGCGGTTGAAGGACACCTACTGCGGCAGTGTGGGCGTGGAGTACATGCACATCGACGACATCGATGTGCGGCGTTGGTTGCAGCGGCGGCTGGAACCGATCGAGACGCGTCTGCAGTTGGGGCGGGACGAACAGTTGCGCACCCTGACCCGGCTGACCGACGCGGTGATGTTCGAGGAGTTCATCCGCAAGAAGTTCGTGGGTGCGAAGAGCTTTTCGTTGGAAGGCTGCGAGACCCTGATCCCGCTGCTGGACCTGGCGATCGAGAAAGCCGCTGGGCAAGGGGTGGCGGAAATCGTGGTGGGAATGGCCCACCGCGGGCGGTTGAACGTCCTGGCCAACATCCTGGGCAAGAGCCCGAAACAGATTTTCCGGGAGTTCGCCGACAAAGATCCCGACCTCTACATCGGACGGGGCGACGTGAAGTATCACCTGGGGCACAGTGGCGATTGGATCACGGCGACGGGACGGCGCGTGCATCTTTCGATGTGCTTCAATCCCAGCCATTTGGAGTTTGTTAACACGGTCGTTCTGGGACGGGTCCGGGCCAAGCAGGATCGGGTGGGTGATGTGGGGCGACGGGGTTGCATGGCCTTGATTATTCATGGCGATGCGGCGTTCGCAGGGGAAGGCGCAGTTCAGGAAACCCTCAATCTCAGTCAGTTGGACGGCTATCGGGTGGGTGGTGCCGTTCACATCATCGTCAACAACCAGATCGGGTTCACCACCGGCCCGCGCGAGGCGCGTTCCTTCGCTTATGCCACCGACGTCGCCAAGATGCTGCAATCGCCAATCTTGCATGTGAACGGGGAGGATCCCGACGCGGTGGCGCTGTGCGTGCGAGTGGCGATGGATTTCCGGGCGGAATTCAAACGCGACGTGTTCATCGACATGTATGGGTACCGGCGCCTGGGTCACAACGAGACCGACGAACCGGTCTTCACCCAGCCGCTGTTGTACAAGACGATCAGCAAACGGAAGACCGTTCGGGAAGGGTACCTCGAGCACCTGCTCAAGCTGGGCGAGGTCACCCGGGAGGAAGCCGATCAGATCGCCGAACAGTGCCGTCGCCGGCTGGAAGATGAATTGGGTGAGTCCACCAGCGACCGTTACCAGCACCCGAGCGACCGGTTGCCGGGCGTGTGGGCACGAAGCGCCTATGTGGGTGGCTCCGACCTCGACGTTCCGGATGTGGAAACCGCGGTGACTTTGGAAAAAGCGTCGGCGCTCCTGACCCAACAGGCCGAACTGCCGGCTGATTTCAAACCGCATGCCAAGATCGCGAAGGTCCTGGAAGCTCGCCGGGAAATGGCCGCTGGCCGTCAGTCCCTCGACTGGGCTTCGGCGGAGGCGGTGGCATTTGCCAGCCTGGTGACCGAGGGCGTACCGATCCGTTTGTCGGGTCAGGATGCAGAGCGTGGAACATTCAGCCACCGACACGCCGTCATCCATGACGTGCAGACGGGGCGACGGTTCACTCCGTTGACCCAACTCGACCCCGCCCAGGCGGCGTTCCGGGTCCACAACAGTCCATTGAGCGAGGTGGGGGTGCTTGGCTTCGACTATGGTTACAGCCTGGACACCCCGGATGGTTTGGTGATGTGGGAGGCGCAGTTCGGCGATTTCGCGAACGCCGCCCAGGTGATCATCGACCAGTTCATTGTGAGTGCGGAGGACAAGTGGCGCCGGCTTTCGGGCCTCACGATGTTGTTGCCGCACGGGTTTGAAGGGCAGGGCCCCGAGCATTCGAGTGCGCGGTTGGAGCGCTTCCTGGCGTTGACAGCGGAGGACAACATCCAGGTCTGCTACCCGAGCACGCCAGCCCAGTACTTTCACCTTCTGCGACGTCAGGTGATGCGCGTGTGGCGCAAGCCGCTGGTGGTGATGACCCCCAAGAGTTTGCTGCGGCATCCCAGTTGCGTATCGCCGCTGGCGGACCTGACCCACGGCACGTTTTCGAGGGTTCTGCCCGATGCCTCGGTTGCCCCGGACCAGGTCAAGCGCATCCTCCTGTGCACCGGGAAGGTCTACTACGATCTGGTCGAGAAACGGGAGAAACTGAAGCGTGTCGATGTGGCGATTGTCCGGTTGGAACAGATCTACCCGCTCTCCCTCTCGGCGCTGACGGACGCGTTGAAGGCCTACGCCGACGGCACGCCCGTGTTCTGGGTGCAGGAAGAGCCCGCCAACATGGGAGCGCTGCGGTTTATCAAGGTGCAGTTCTTCGATCGGCTCTTGGAGAGATTCCCGCTCGCCTACGTGAGCCGCCCCGCGTCGGCCAGCCCGGCGACCGGCTCCGGCAACGCCCACAAGAAGGAGCAGGCCCGCTTGCTCGATGAGGCGTTCGGGGGAAAGAGCTGAGCGGAGCAGAGATAGGGCCGCCCTTAGCCGCGCTTGCTGAGACGCCTTCGGGTGGCCCAGGCCAGGAGAACAGCGCCGACACATCCCATGGTGACGGCCGGCTCAGGAATCACCGCTAAACCCGTGATTTCGAGTCCCCAGCCCGTGAGCCTCGCCGATCCGCCAGGGCTCACGTCGGCGACAAACAAGGTCCACTGACCTGAGGCCGG
>CAUJJW010000294.1 GCA_963205105.1 Verrucomicrobiota bacterium
GTTCCTGGTTGATCGTTCCAAACCAGGATGCCAGCCGGCGTGGATCACAGCGGCGGCGGCGGCGCCGTTGCAGTTCCTCTGGCTGTATTTGACGGTTCGGCGGGGAGATCCGCTGACGGTGCCGGGCCTGATCCCCGCGGCATTTGCGGCGCCCGCGCTGGGTATGCTGGCATGGCTGGCGCGCCGATGGGCGGTGGGGGATTCGCGTCGGTTAGGAACGCTCTCCGTGCAGGGCGGTGTCGCGCTTCTCTTCGTCACCCTGGTGTTCCCCATTCAGTTCAGCCGCGAATGGCTGACGGTGGCCTGGGCGGTGGAAGGGGCTGCACTGATCTGGCTGTTCCAGCGATTGCCGCATCCGGGGCTGCGTTACACCGGACTGGCGCTGTTGGGGATCGCTTTTGTTCGGCTGGTGCTGAATCCGGCGATCCTGGAGTACCATCCGAGGTCCGGGACGCGGATTTGGAACTGGTATCTGTACTGTTACCTGGTGGCTGCCGCCGCCCAGTTCGCAGGGGCGCGACTGCTTCGTCCGCCGGCGCACCTGGTCGGCAAGACCGACGTGCGCGGGGTGTTGCAGGCGTTCGGAGTGATCCTGCTGTTCGCGCTGATGAATCTGGAAATCGCGGATTATTTCGCCCAGGGAACCACGCTCACCTTCGAGTTCACGGGTCATTTCGCGCGGGACCTGAGTTATACGATCGGTTGGGGTTTGTTTGCCCTGGCTCTGTTGATTGGCGGCATCGTCAGGTCCTCGCGACCCACCCGGTTCGCCGGGTTGGGTCTGCTGTCCGTCACGCTGGCGAAACTGTTTCTCCATGATCTGGCGCGCCTGGATCAGCTCTACCGGATCGGCGCGTTCGCCGGGGTAGCGGTCATCGCCATCGTGGCGTCGTTCCTGTACCAACGCTTTCTCAACCGTCCGGAGTCCAAAGCATGAGCTGGCGCATGCGAGAAGCGGGAAGGGGGAAGAGAGGGTGCTTTTCATGCCCACCATGGCGAGGGTTGAAGTGAGCTCCCTCACCCCAACCCTCTCCCGGAGGGAGAGGGAGCCGCGCAGGGCCCTCGGCGACATACCGGAACCCCAGCCGTGCGAGCTGTCGCGACTCGTTTCAGCCAACACCCCGTTCCACCTTTCTCAACCCGCGGCGCAGGTTCTCCTTCTCCCTGCGGGAGAAGGCCGGGATGAGGGCCGCTCGCTCCGTTCCTCGCGCGGCGGTTCATGGTCCCAAGACGGAATTCTCTACTCGGTGGTGATACGCATGAAGACTCCATTTCCTAAGTTCGTTCTCCTCTGGCTCCTCGCGGTGCTGTCGATGGAACCTCTCCACGGCGCGGTGACCTCAACGGAATGGCCGCGGCAGATGTCCTTTGAGGTGTCGAAGCCGGGCCTCACGCGGGTCGAGTTGACGATCGACGCGCTGGCGTTGACCCGTCCGGATCGGGGCGATGTGCGGGTGCTGGATCCGGCTGGTCAGGAAGTGCCATGGCGTTTGCGCCGTGGTTTGACCGGCAGGCCTCCGGCGACCTCGCTGACCATCACCTCGCTGGTGGTGCGGGTGGAGAACCGGCGGTCGGTGATCGAATTCGACACCGGCACGGAGGCGCGGTTGTCGGGGCTCCGGCTGGTGACATCGGCGACCGGCTTCTTCAAGCCAGCCACGCTTGAGGGTTTTCGCGAAGGGAACTGGGAGCGTTTGGTGACGGGGGTGCCGCTGTATCAGGCATACCAGGGGGCGACGGAAGTGCAGTTGGACGTGGCACCTGGGAATTGGACCCGGCTGCGGCTGGTGTTGGACGACCGTCGGACGGCGCCGATTCCGATTCGATCGGTGGTGCTTATTGTAACGCCTGCCGGTTTCACGGATGTGGCGACGTCCCCGGCGGTGATTCGGGCCCGGTCGGAGGAGCCGGGGGTGACGCGGCTTCCGTTGGATCTGGGTGCGGCGGGTCTGGACGTGGCATGGATCGAACTGGAGACGCCGGAGCCATTGTTCACGCGCCCGGTCCGAGTGTTGTCCGAACGTTTTTCGGGCGATGCGGTGGTGACCGAGGAACTGGTGCATGCGTGGGTGCATCGGGTTCCTGGCGATGCTGGAACTGCGGAGGACAGCCGTCGCATTCGGGTGGATCGTACCATTCCCACGCGGGAAATCGTCCTGGTGGTGGAGAACGGGGACAGCCCGCCCCTGGCGTCGCCGAGCGTGAGGGTGGGCCTGCACGCGCAGCAGATCGAATTCTGGGCGACCCAGTTGGGGGAGCATCGGTTGTTGGCGGGAAATGCCTTTGCCGAACCGCCACGCTACGACATTTCGCGACTGGTGCTGCCGGCAGAGCTGTCGGCGGAAACGCTCAAGGTCGACGGAGCGTGGGTGATGAACCCGGAGTACCGGGAGCCGGCGGTGGGTGCGGAAGCCCTGGGACGGGGAGCGGTGTTTGAGGCCAAGGGTTGGCGACGTCATCGCACCGTGACGGTGGGAGCGGGGGCGGGAGCGGCGGAGATCGAATTGCCGGTGGACGTGGTGTCGGTGGTGAGGCCTGACCTGGGCGATCTGAGGTTGGTGCGGGATGGGAGGCAGATTCCCTACGTGGCCGATCGCCAGACCTTGCGCCGAAAGCTGGAGGTGAACGTGCAGGCCGAGGTGGTGCCGCCGAAATCGCGCCTCTCGCTTTGGCGACTGGAACTGGACGCTCCCGGAGTTCCCCTGGCGGTGTTGCGTGTGGACACCCCTCAAGCGGCGCTGGCTCGCTGGGTGCGATGGTACGAGGTGGTGGAGTCCCGTGAAGGCGATCGGTGGACCAATGTGTTGGCGCATCAGGAATGGAGTCGTGTTCCGGGAACTGCGCTTCGGCCTCTGGAATTGACGCCGGGCCATCGGTTGAGCGGACGGGTGTCGTGGATCGAGATTGATGACGGCGACAATCCGCCATTGCCGACGCTCGCGTGGTCGGCGGAATACACGACGCGCCGGATTTACTTCCTGGGTGGGGGGACCGGGGCGATCGACCTGTTTTATGATCACCCGGAGGCCGTGGTGCCCCGCTATGATTTGTCGTTGCTGGCGGACCGGTTGAACGCGTCCAGCCGGACGGTGGCGACGCTGGGGCCGGTGACGGAGCGGGATCGGGGCTGGGGGGAGGCGGTGGTTTCGGGCAAGGGCATGATGGTCCTGTTTTGGGCGGTTCTGGCAGGTGTGGTGGTGGCCTTGCTGGTCATCATCCGCCGGTTGCTGCCGGCCCCGCCGGTTCAAGGTCCGTGAGCAGGACGGTTTCGCACAGGGGGGCGCATCTCCGTGTTGTCGGAGGACACGGCCCTCATTTTGACAGGATGAACACGATGAACAGGATGAAATGCCGTTCCGCTTGGGTTCCTGAGCATCCTGTTCATCCTGTGAATCCTGTGAATCCTGTCCAAAACCCTCCGATTCTTGGATCTCCCATCCACAAGTCGGAGATACGCCCCCACAGGGGGCTCCGCATCAACCCTGGATTGCGTTCGTAGGCCTGTTTCGCTTCACTGCCTTCCTTGCGCTGCTGGCCTGTCATGGAACGCGAGCTTCGGGCGCAGTCCCGGTTGGAGCGGGTGTACTGGCTTCGCTGGTTGGGTGCCTTGGGACTGGTGATAGGAACCTACCTGCAGTTGCGTGGTCGTCTGAGTTTGGTTTCTACGCGGATGACACTGGGTCCGGATGGCTTTCCCCTCTTCGAGTCCGAGGAACTCAGCTGGTTGGGAGGTTGGGAGCAGGCGTTCGAGACGTTTGACAAGCAGGGCCTCGAGTTGCTGGCGACGATGAACGCCTTCGTGCTGGTGGCGATCTGGGTGTTGGCGCCGTTTCTGACTTCGGACTGTCTGAGTTCGGAGCGGCGACAGGGCACACTGGGGATACTTCTGCTGACGCCGATGCGGGCGATCGATGTGGTGGTTGCCAAGGGGATGGTGCACGGATGGCAGGCGGTTTGGGTGCTTCTGGCGGGACTGCCGGTGCTGATGATTCCCGTGATGTTGGGAGGGGTGGTGTGGTTGGACGGACTGCACATTGCGCTGGTGGACGTGTCGGCGCTGATCCTCGCGCTATTGGCAGGCATGGTGGCGTCGAGCCTTTGGAATGGTCCGCGGGCGGTGGCGGTGGGAGCGGCGGTCCTGGGGTTGGGGTTTGGATTCCTGTTGTCCGTGGCCTGGGCGTTCGCGTACGGCGCCGCGAGCGGGTTGGGTTTGAATGGCCTGCCTCCGGACCGCGGGCCGGTGGCCGCGGCGTGGTTGGATTTCAACATGACCTGGGACAACGCGTTTTCGGTCATGCTGGCCCCTGGCAAGGCTTGGTCCGACCTGGGGCGCACTCCTGCCATCGGCCTGGAGAAGTTGGTTCAGGCGATGGCCGGGCTGGCGGTGGCGCTTGGGCTCATGGCAGCGAGCCTCGTGTTCATGACCCGCCGGGTGTTGGCGTCAGTTCAAGAAAAGCCATCGGCGGGGAAGGATGAGGTGGGGGTGGCGCCGGTGGACGAGGCGTTGGAGCGGGGAACCGGCATGATGTCTCGTTGGCGCCGATGGATTCTCGAGGGGGTGCGAAGTCGCAACCCGTTCCTTTGGGTGGAACTGCGGACCTGGCGTGGGCATGTGGTGCCGGGCCTGAGCGTGGCGATCGTGTTTCCGTGGGAAGCGTGGCGGAGCATGGTGCAAGGGAACTGGGGTTTGGGTCCCAGTTTCAGCGGGCCGGTGTGGGTGCTGGTTGGGATCCTGGCGTTTGCAGCGGCATCGTGTCTCTACGAAGAGAAGGCTTCCGGGAGTCTGGAACTGTTGCTGACGGCGCCGAAGGGAGCCCGCCGGTTGCTGCAAGGCAAGTTCACCGGGTTGGTGCTTCAGGCGCTGCCGGCATTCATTCTGGTGGTGA
>CAUJJW010000295.1 GCA_963205105.1 Verrucomicrobiota bacterium
CCTCGGGCAGGAAGTCGTTCTGGGATCGATCGCCCAGGCTGGCGCCCTGACGGTCAACTGGGACACGAGTGGCCTCACGGCTGCCACCTATGCCGTCTGGGCCTTTGCCCTTGATGCGGTTGGGAATTGGACACAAACGGAAGTCCTGATCAACGTGGTCGCCGCTCCGTTGAAGTTGCGCGTCACCGACATCGCGCTGAGCGGCAAACTCAAGGGCTCGCAGGCGAGCATCACGGGGATGGTCACGGTGAGGAACCTTTCGGGGGTGGCGGTGCGCAACGCGAGCGTCACCGCGCGGTGGATTCTACCCAACCGCTCGACGCGCACCTCCACCGTGCTGACGGATTCAACGGGTCGAGCCTCGTTCAGCGTGGCGTCCACACGCGGCACCTACACCCTGACCGTGCTGGGTGTGACCAAGACCGGCTTCGTTTTCGATGCGGCAGGAAGCGTCTTGACGAAATCGATCACGAAATAGGGCCGGACCCTCGCGTTGGGTTCTTCATGCAGCGGCCAGGGGGTTCACCCTGACCGCTGATTGGCGTCCACCTCGGGACCAAGGCTCCCCCTGGTGGGTTGGCTGCGGAACTCTGTGGTCGGTCAGCTCAGAAAACGAATGGTGAAAGGGTACCGGAACGATTCGCCGTTGCTGACCTTGATGGAGGCGATGACCGAGTAGACGAGTCCCACGATGCCTGCGACTAAAGCGAGGGCGAGAATGCCGAAGCCGATAAGGAGGAAGGTGGTGGCGAGACCGGTCAACCCGAGGGCCCAGATGTAGATGAACATGGAGATCTGGAAGTTGAGGGACTCCTTGCCGTTGGCGTCGATGGAGGGGTGATCGTTCCGTTTGATGAGCCAGACCACGAGGGGGCCGACGACCGTGCCGACACTTGGAACAACGAGGCCGGCAAGTGCCGCCAAGTGGCAGAGCATCGACCACATACGGACGTCTTTATCCGCAATGCCGACGGGGGGAGGGATCTGGGATTCCATAAGCGAAAGCGGGTTGGGTTCTGAGGTCATTTGGCGAACTCGGTGGGTGGTCCGCCGTGAGCTGAGTTGAGCGGACCGCGCATCAACCACCCGCCCAGGCTGGCTTTTGTTTCAGGTGGTACAGCATTTCTCCGGCCTTGGGCACGAGCAGGACGCCCTCGTGCTCGCGGTTGGCGAACGTGGCGGGGTTGATCGAACTCGGGTCCCGGTAACCCAGGTTGATGTCGCGGCAGACGGATTCCGGGATGCCGGTGGCGAGGGTGACGCGGGCACGGGGCGTTTCGACACCGTTCAGGTAGGTGCCGAGTCCGTAGACGTGGCAGCTGTGGGCCAGGATGCCCCAGGGTCGGTGTTGGTAGCGGTCCCACTGCTTCAGGAAGAAATCGCGGCAGTGGTACCCAACCTCGCGCAGCACCCGGCCGTGGGTGGAAGAGATCTCGCGGATATGCGGCGCGTAGATGATCAATTCGCCGCCGTCGGCGAGGACCGGTTCGAGTTTGTACATGCACTTCCCACCGGTCCACAGCTCGTCATACATCGTGGGGGCGCAGGAGAGAATGGTGTGGAACGGACGGTCCTTGTACGTGATGTGAATCTGGCGCGAGAGATCACTTGCGCCGGTCCAGGCGGACTCCGGTGTGCCGGCGAACAGCCCGGCGAGGGATTTGTCCGGGCGCACCACCATGGCGAAGCAGAGTTTGGGTACCGAGACCATGGCGCCGGCGCGATCGACGACCTTGCGGACCGGGGTCCATTGGTTTCCGATGATCATCGGGTTGGTGACGACGGCACCGAGCCAGTGGAAGAAATTGAGAATCTGGGGACCGCCGACCCCTGGGAACAGGTACTTGTTGCCGCCGGAGAACCCGACCACTTCGTGGGGAAAAACGGGGCCGATGATGATGACCTGATCGTAGTCGAAGAGCCGTTGGTTGATCTCGACCGGCACATCCATCGCGAACCGACCGCCGGTCAATTCCGACACTTCGGAGGAGGTGAGGGTTCCGATCCGTTTCAACGCGGCAGGGTTATCCCATTCGTGGTTGAAGAAACGGACCCTGGCATACTGGGCGGCTCGTTCTGATGGCGTGATTTCCAGGCGTTCGCAGATCGCTTCGTCGGACATGGGCGGGTGGGTGCCCAGGGCGACCAGGATATCGAGGGCGGCGGTTGTGGTGCCGATTTCGGCATGGATCGCCTGGAAGAGGGCTCCCACCGGTGCGGTGCGGGTGTGATCGGGGACGATCAGGAGGACCTTCTTTCCGCGGTACTGAGAGGCGGGGCAGAGTTGGGCGACCAGCGAAGCGACCTCGGCTGGCGAGACGGCCTCATGGTTGGGGGCGATACGTGAATAAGCGGTATCCGGGCGCACGGGCAGGGAGGTACCACACCCCTCCAACGGATGCGACTCCGGACCGCTCACCGGGTGGTTGGCGAAGTGGGAGCAAGGCGCAGAAAACCTTGCAACCGCGGGTGTCGATGGCGTGTGTTGGGCCGCGATGATCACCACGACCACGACAGCGATCGAAGGACATCCGGTTCGTCAATACCTCGGCATCGTCACCGGAGAAACCATCATCGGGGCCAATATCTTCCGGGATTTCTTTGCTGGGATCCGGGACATTGTGGGCGGCCGGTCGGGCTCCTATGAAAAGGTGCTGGGGGAAGCCCGGGAGACGGCGCTCCGGGAGATGACGGAACGCGCGGCGTTGTTGGGCGCCAATGCGGTGATCGGAGTGGACCTCGACTATGAGGTTCTGGGCGCCCAGAACGGCATGCTGATGGTCACGGCGAGCGGGACGGCGGTGGTGTTGGGTTAGCCTTCGCCGGGGCTGCCGGGCCTGCGAGGGCCGTGAAGCCGCGTTGGATGAACTCGGCGGCCTTCGCGTCACGGACCTTGCGGTCGGAAGATCCGAGAACGATGGCAATGACGCGCTGCCCTTTGCGGGTGGCGGTAGCGGCGATGGAAAACCCGGCATTGGCGAAGTAGCCGGTCTTCAAGCCGTCGCAACCCTGCACCTGCGCGAGCAGGTGGTTGTGGGTGCGCATGATGACCTTCTTATCGGGGATGGCGGCCCGGAAATCGCGCTCGCGGGTGGAAGTGTAGCGCAGGGTTTCGGGATGCTTCAGCACGAGCTCCCGGCAGAGCATGGCAAAATCACGGGCGGTGGTGCGGTCGGGTTGTTGACCTGCACTGGGTGGGAGCCCATGGACGGATTGGAACGAGGTCTGGGTCATGCCAAGCGCCCGGGCCTTCTGGTTCATCAGGACGACGAACGCCTCGGTGGAACCGGCGGCTTTTTCGGCGAGGGCCACGGCAGCGTCGTTGGCCGATTGGATCATCAGCGCGAAGAGCAGGTCCTCGACGCTGAAGACCTCCTTTTCAGCGAGCCAGACCTGAGACCCCCCGGTTTTGGCCGCACGCGCGCTCACCGTGACCTGGTCCTGGAGGGCCATTTCGCTGCGCTGCATTTTTTCCAGGACCAGAAAGAGGTCCATCAACTTCAGCATGCTGGCCGGGTACCCTTGGGCATCGGCTTTGTCCTCGGCCAGCACCCGTCCGGTGTCCGCATCGATGGCGATGGCGCCGATGTAGGGATTCTTGGAAATCGACGTGCGGGCTGGTGCGGGTGCGGGGGTGGTCTTGGCGGGCTTTTTGGGGGCGGCCTTTTGGGTTTTGGTGGACTTGGGTGCGGTGGCGGCGGTGGCCGGAGAGGCGACGCCCGCGAACCAGCCGACCAGGGCGAGACTCATCATGCGCCGCAGGGTGCGGAGGCATCCGCCTCGGCGGGCTGGCGTGGAGGCAACTGGCTCCGGAGGACCGCCGGGTATCTCAGCGACCGGGCGCGGAGCTGCCAGCGGGTATGCCGGGTGGAGACTGATGCGGGTGGTGGCGTTGAAGGAACGGGACCGGAGAACGGGGAACATGGTGGCAGGCGGGTCAGGGATCGAGCTTGGGATCGACGAGGATGGCGAGATCGAGGAACACCTGACGACCGAGCAAGGCCTCAAGGTCCTGGCGGGCGGCGATGCCGATCTCGCGGATTTTTCGACCTCCCGCGCCGATGAGCATGCCTTTGTAGCGTTCGGCAGCGACGAGGATGGCGGCTTTCACATGGACGAGAGGTTGTCCGTCGCGGCCGGCGCGGTCCTCGACCTTGTCGAGTTCGATGGCGGTGCGGTAGGGGACTTCCTCATCGGTCAGCAGGTAGACCTTTTCGCGGATGATTTCGGCGATGCGAAACTCGCGATGCACGTTGGTGATTTCGCCTGCCGGATAGAGCGCGGGGCCTTCCGGAAGGAGCGGGGCGAGCGCGTCGAGCAGGGCCACCAATCCGGTCCGGTTGTGGGCGGACGTTTCAAGGACGGTGGTGTAGCCGGCCTTTCTTGCCGCCCAAGCCTCCAGATGGGGGCGGTGGCGGAGGTCGGCCTTGTTGAGGCAGAGGATGCGGGGTTGGGTGATGGCGGCAAGGGCTTCGACCACCATCTCGTCCTCGGCACCGATCGGGCGGGTGGGATCGACGACATGGACGACGGCGTCGATGCCCTGAAGAGCGGCGCGAGCGCGTTCGTGGAGTCGATCGACGAGTCGGCTTTTGTGGGTCTGAAAGAAGCCGGGGGTATCCACGAGGACGATCTGGCTCCCGGTACGGGCGATGACGCCGTGGACGGGATGCCGCGTGGTCTGGGGTTTGGGGGTGACGATGGAGACTTTGGAGCCGACGAGGGCGTTGATCAGACTGGACTTGCCGACGTTGGTCCGGCCGATGAACGCGACCAGACCAGCCCGTGTGACGGGGGTGGTGTCGGGGGGCAGCAGGGGCGTCGGGGGTGGTGTCTGAGGCGAGGGAGCCGGGGGAGCGGCTTGCGGGGCGCGCTCACCACGGTGCGACCGTCGCTGGTCCTGCTTGGGGCCGGCATGTTTCCGGTACGTGGCGCGCGACTTGCGCCCGGCTTGGCGGGGGGGAGTGGACATTAGGCCTGGAGAACGCGGCTCAAGGACCACGGATCGCGGTAGGTCCGATCGCGCCAGGCGTTGTCGCCGTTTCCATTCACGAAGGACTCCTCCTTGGGATCCCACTCGAGCCGTTGCCGATTCCAGTACGCGAGATTGGCGAGGTGACAGACGGAGACGGTTCGGGCGCCGACCTCGACATCGCAGATGGGGCGTTTGCGGGAGACGATGCACTCGAGCCAGTTGCCGATGTGATCGTTGCTTTCGTAAAGTTGGATCTTGTGGGATTCGAGGGGGATTTCCACGAGGGCCTCGGGAGTGGACTCGAATTTGCCGCGGTTGACGTAGATGCGGCCTTCGGAGCCGATGAAGGTGATGCCGTTGCCTTCCTTGTGAACCATGGGTACGCCGTTGGCGTAACGGAACTGAACCCCGCTTTGGGCATTGGGCTCGGACGGCGGAATGATTTCGACGGGACCGCTTTCGTCCATGCCGAGCGCCCACTGGGCGATGTCAAAGTGATGGGCGCCCCAGTCGGTGATCATGCCGCCGCCGTATTCGCGATAACTGCGCCAGTTGGGGAAGTGGGTGTGAACGCCGCGAGGGCTGAGTTCGGCGTTGTATTCCCGCCAAGGGGCAGGGCCGAGCCAGAGATTCCAGTCGAGGCCGGGTTCGACGGGTTCAGAAGGGAGGTCGCACCAGCGGCCGGGTCCACCGACACCGACTTCGATACTTTGGATGGTGCCGATGGCGCCGTTGCGCACCAGTTGGCAGGCGCGACGGAACTCGCGGGAGGACCGTTGCATGCTGCCGACCTGAAACACCCTGCGATGCTTACGGACGGTCTTCACGAGGGCCCGCGCCTCGTGGATGGTCTGGGTGAGGGGCTTTTCGCAGTAAATATCCTTCCCGGCCCGGGCGGCGAGAATGCCGATGAACGCATGCCAGTGATCGGGGGTGGCGATGACAACGGCGTCGATCTCAGGGCGGGCGAGCAGGTCGCGGAAGTCGGTGAATGCCTCACAGACACCTGGCGTGGTGGTTCCGCCGTTCTTGGCGTAGTGCTGCTGGATGATGTTGCGCGCGTGTTCGCGTCGTTTGGAGTCGACGTCACAGACGGCGGTGACCACGACGTTCGGGCGTTTGAGGCAATTCCCGAGAAGGTAACGTCCCTGGGTGCCATTACCGATAAAGCCAAGATTGATGCGGGCGGAAGGCGGTGTTTCCGCGGCGAAGATCCGGCTGGGAAGCAGATGGGGAACGGCGAGCGCGAGAGCGGTTTTGCGGAGGAAGCCGCGGCGACTGGAAATGGCGTTCATGGCAGGAGTGGCGGTCGGTGACGCGTGAAGATGGTGACAGTTGGATTTGGAATCAACAATGGCGAAGGCAGGGAGGGTGGAGGGCGTTTTTCGACCGGAAACCGGACTCGCGCATGGATCGAGAATGGGTTAGCGTTCCTCGCTTGATGCCAAGGTTGTACGCCAGGGAAGGGAGGAATGTCCGCCGGAGGTCTGTGCCGGTGTGTCTTGGTTGCGGCGTTTGGGGGAACCTGACCCTGGGCAAGTGGGGCGGCATGAAGGCGTGGTTGGGGGTGTTGCTGTTGTTTTTTCCGGGAGCGCCAGGAGGGGCGGCGACGTTGCCTGGCCGACATGTCCCCGTGGTTGAGGGGGCGGTGCGATTGGAAATGGATGCGAGTGGGGCTCACGTGTTTGTGAGCAGTGACGCGCAGGGCCAACTCATCCGGGGCTGGCAGGGGTCCGGCGTGGAGGTGGTGGTGATTGCGGCACGAAGCGGTGCGGCGGGAGGGGCGGCTTTCGCGCCCGATGGCGAGACTCTTTACTGGGCCGAGGGTCAGCCTGGGGAGGTTTCACGGATTGCCACGATGGATGGCAGTCGGCTGGGGGTGATTCGGGTCCAGCCGTCGGGGAGGGGGGCGGAGCGGTTGGCCGGGCGGTTGGGGGAAATCGTGGTCCGCGCGGATGGACGGGTTTTGTTTGCGACCGATCCAGGGAACCAGCGCGTGCTGGCAATTGCGGTGGCGGATGGATCGATCCTGGGGACGCTGGCCGTGGGGCAGCCGGGGGCGTCGCTGGTGGTCTCCGGGGGTAGACTTTATGGAACGGAGAGCGCGCAGGTTTCCGGGGGAAGTGGAACGTCCATGTGGATGGCGGACATTGCGAATCCGGACCGCCCGGTGATGCGGCATCGGTGGAAGGCCGATCGTTTCTGGGGAGTGATGCTGGGGGCTGTGGCGGCGGGGACGAGGGGTGGAGCTGAGGATTTGGGGGTGGATGGCCGCTTTTTGTGGGTGGTGCATGCGGAGGCGAACGCGGTGGCGCGCATGGATTGGGGGACGGGGAAGGTGGGGGCGTGGCGGGTGGTGAAGGGGCGAAGCCCGGAAGGCCGGGTGGTGGGGGCTGGGCTTCGAGGGCTGGCGTTGGATGTGTCGGCGCAGCGGTTGTACGTGGCGGAAGCGGGGTTGAACGCGATTGGCGTGCTCGATTCCCAGACGTTGACGCCTCTCGGACACCTGCCGACGCCGGGTTATCCGGAACGCGTGGCAGTATCGCCGGTCGGGGGCAAGCTGGTTTGCCTGAGCCGGGAAGGTTTACGGGTGGGGGATGTCAGTTTGGTGGAATCGACGGGGACTTCCTCATCGGTACCCGCGGCTCGACCGATTCTGACGGTGCTGGATGTGCCGACGTCGGCGGAACTGGAGCGAGGGAGTGTTGAGGTTCTGGCGAAGGCCGGGGTGGAGGCTCTGCTGCCCGTGGGATCGGTGGTGACGGTGCCTGGAGGAGGCAGTGAGGTGGGGGAGTCGCATGGCGAACCGACAGTGTTGACCCGTCCGCTGCCACCGGTGCTCCTGCCGATCGAGGTGCTTGGACTGGCGTCGAGCCGGGAGGAAGTGAGTGTGACTCTGACGGCGTTGGAGGCGTTACGTGGAGTAACGCTGTGTCTGACGATTCATGGCATTCAATACGACGATAAGGCGAAGGTGACGCTGAACGGGGTGCATGCCGTCTCGATCAACCAGCGCACCGCGAAAGTGACTGGGAACGGCCAACGGTTCGGGGGCATTGGAGGTGGCTTTCACACGCTGCCGCTGGAGATCGAACTGCCGAAGGGCGTGTTGCGCGAAGGCGAGAATCTCATCGGCTTCGAGTACACCCGGCTGGACAGCTACGCGGTGAGCGGGTTTCAAAAGCCGGAAAACCGGGTCGACGACGCGTCCTCGGGGTTTCGGGTGATTCGGTTGAATCTGAAAGATCGGAGCGGCCGGGTGCTGTTGGGGCCGGAACGCTTCCGGGACGATGATCCCCGGGAATGGGGGCCGCCGGAGACGGAGGTGGAACTGGCCCAGGCGATTCAGGACGGGTGGATGCTTTGGCGGGGCAAGAAGCCGGATGGACGGCCGTACCTGCTGAAGAACTTTTCGGGGATTGGGCTGACGCCGTTGGAAGTGAAGGCGACCTGCGCGGACTGTCATGCGCATGACGGGCGGGATTTGAAGTATTACAACTATTCGAACCGTTCGATCGTGGCCCGGTCGCGCATTCATGGGCTGACGGACGAGGAAGGTCGGCGCATTGCGGCCTACATTCGAACCCTGGCTGGGGCGCCGGTGGTGCCGCAGGCGCGCCCCTGGAATCCGCCTTTTCAGCCGGGGCCGGGTTTGGATTCGCGGCCGGTCTATGAATGGGCGGCCGGGGCGGGGTTGGATGCGGTGGTGGAGGATCCGGCGGAGACCTACAACGGGATTTTCCCTGGGGCATACCGGAAGACGGCGACGGGCGAGATGGCTTGGGACCTTTCGAGAATCACGCCGGATGCGATTCGTCCGGGGGATGCGCTTTCGATCCGCGAGGTACCGATCGCATTGCAGTTGCTGGATTGGAACCACTGGCTGCCGAAGGTGCATCCGATGGACGGTTACGCGGAGATTCTAAAGACCAACACCGTGCTTCGTGCGCAATTGGATGGGTTCAACAAGGCCTACTCGAACACGGTGGCGCGGTTGCGCACGCCGGCGGGTTCGACCAATTACGCCGCGGTGGTTTCGTTCAGCCATTCGACGCAGGCGGCGATGGCGGTGGCGCGTGAGTCGTACAAATTCGACCGGATGAACCACACGCTGAAGGAGGCGCAGCGCCGGTACCCGCTCATGCTCCTGCCGCTGCTGAAGTCGTGGGAGATCTACATGGAATTTGGACTGGGCGACAAGGTGGCGAGCGCCACCTGCGGAACCCAGGCGGATGAGCGGTCCTGGCGTGTGGGAATGATTCCTTTTGGGGCATCGCCCAACATCGCCGGGATGCTCGACACGCGGGAAGAAGGCGTGAAGTACGAGCCGCGCAACGGGCATGGCATTGGAAACAACCGTGGGGTGACCTTCAACTATGTGTCGTCGGCGTGGTACCACCTCCAGTTGATCCTCGACCACGGCAACCGGAATCCGATCTGTGGTGTGAACGTCGCGGCCCCGTTCGACTGGCCGTATGTGATGGCCCACCTTCAGGACCTCCAGAACGAGGCGGGCACCGGTGCCGGGATTTCGATGGCGCCGTTGATGTATCTTTATCTGGTGAAGGCCCCTCAGATTTACGACACCGGCCTTGGCGTCGACCGCTCACAATCCGGTGGCTGGCAGCCGTACATGCTGATGCCGTACTATCTTCAGCTCTACTCCTACGGCACCCAGAGCCACCAGGCGATGGTCTGGCGGAACGTACCCACCGAAGTTCGCGCCAAGCTGATCGACGTCGCCTACCGCCTCTGGCTGGACAAGAACCAGGAATCGACGCTGGAACAGTACTTGAAGCCGGTGTTCGCCCACGACCCCGACTCGTACCTCGCGTTCGTCCAGCCCAGCACCCAGATCGGCAAGAGCGCCTTCGCCACCCTGGCGGAGCGCGTGCATTTTGCGTTGTCGTGGAGGGTGGGATCCTACGATGGCAGCCTGGCCGGGTTTGGCGTCAGCACCGATCTCCAAAACGACCTCATCGACTGGGCGCAGTCCGTGTGGCCTCGGAACGGCGATGGCACTCCGGCTCCCTGGGAGACTTACCGGCCCGAAGCGGCGCTTCCCCAGCGTTGATTTTGCGTCGCTCCCCGGTTCACCGTGCGTCCATGCACCCACGGTGGTTGGTCATTCTGCTTGGTTTCCTTCTCTTGGCCGGCTGGGAAGGGGTGGCGGACGAAGGGCCGCGCCCGCTGTTTGTGGAGGGGTATTCCGGTCAGGTGAGTTACGCGCCAGGGGACGAATTGTCCCTGCACGTCTCGACGAGCGCCGCAAAGTTTTCGGTCGAGATCCTGCGTGTCGGGGCAAAGACCGAAACGGTCTGGACCGCAGACAACCTCAACGGTCGGGAATTTCCCATCCCCGAGGATGCCTCGTCCCAGGGCTGCCGCTGGCCGGGAGCCTGGTCGATGAAGATCCCGGCCGAGTGGCGGAGCGGGTATTATCAGGTGGTTTTCCGTGTGCGCGACAACGGTGGAAAGTTTGTGCAGCGCAACGCGCGAACGGCGACCGGCCAGTGCTATTTCATTGTGCGTTCGGCGACGCCGGGGTCGGCGGGCCGTGTGCTGCTCCAGTTCGCGACGCACACCTACAATGCTTACAACAACTGGGGTGGTTTCAGCTTGTACGCCTACCATGGGCGCGGGGGCAACCAGGGGCATCGCGTTTCCTACGAGCGTCCGCCTTCCAGTCTGTTTGCGAACTGGGAGCAGTCGTTTGTGGAATGGGCCGAGCGTGCCGGTTACGCGCTGGAGTATGCCGCCAACGGCGATCTCGAATCGCGACCCGAGATGCTCAAGGCGTACAAACTGGTGCTCAGCGTCGGCCACGACGAGTACTGGTCGGCACCGATGCGGGACGCGCTGGAACGGTACATCGGCGAGGGTGGCAACGTCGCGTTCTTCAGCGGCAACACCTGTTGCTGGCAGGTGCGGGCCGAAGACGGCGGCCAGGCGCTGACCTGTTGGAAGCAGAACTTTCAGCAGGACCCGGTTTACTCGGCGCGCAAGAGCTACGGAACGCTGGCGACCCTCTGGAGTCATCACCTGGTGGAACGTCCCGAGAACACCCTCACCGGCGTGGGGTTTCTTTGGGGCGGTTACCACAAGAGCCATGGCCAGCTGATGGACGCCAGCGGCGCCTATGCGGTCCATCGACCGGACCACTGGTTGTTTGAGGGAACCGGCCTCAAGCGCGGGGACTCGTTCGGCGCCAAGGACACCATCGTGGGGTACGAATGCGACGGTTGTGAGCTGGAGTGGAAGGAGGGACTGCCGTTCCCGACGCACCGTGACGGCACGCCCAAAACCTTCGAAGTGCTGGCGTCTGCGCCTGCCCAATGGCATCCGGACGACTGTGAATGGTACGAACGCTGGGAGAACGGGCGAAAGGGCAACGCTGTTCTGGGAACCTACGTGCGCGGCGGCACGGTGGTGACGGTGGGAAGCACCGACTGGTCGCACGGGTTGCGCGGCGGTGATCCGGTCGTGGACCGCATCACGCGCAACGTTCTGGAAAGGTTGGGTCGATGAACACCCCGTCGGGGTTGGTTTCCGGTCTGGAAATGTCGCTTCCCGCCGGGGGCCGCGCCGGAGCGCCCCGCAGGGCGAAGTCCTCTGCCCGTGGGAGCAGGTGGTGGATCCCGGGGATGGTCGGGTTTTGGCTGGTGGCGGCCGCCAGCGGTAGCGCTTTCGCCGCCTCCTCGGGAATGCCCGGCGCGGACGTGCGCTTCGATTTTGACCGGGACGGCGTGGACGAGCGGGTGGTGCCAGGGGCGAACCCTGGAGCGGCGGATGCGGTGCAGCGCTGGAATGCGGAACGCAACGCGTGGGAGAAGGCGGGCTACGAATTGCCCGAGGGGGTTCGGGTGCGGTTCGCCAACGGCCTGGACGCCGGGCTGCGGTTCGTGGACCTGAATGGGGATGGTTTTCTGGATGTGCTGTTTTCGAATGGCCAGCGGTACGCCATCCATCTGTGGAACAAGGATGTGAAGCCGCACCTGGGTTGGATTCGCGGCTGGTCGCAGTTCGTCAAAGAAGGTGAACGTCGTGGGGTTGCCGGCGAACCGCCGATTCTGGTGGGGGCGGAGGTGAGAATCGAAAACGGCGACCTGCGGATGGAACGGTCCGGGGCTCCGGTGGAACGGGTGTCGGCGAAGAGCCTCATTGCGTTCGACATTCCGCCACCGAAATCGCCGGAGGAAGCGTTGAAGAACTTTCAGGTTCGGGATGGGTTCCGGGTGGAACTGGTGGCGGCTGAGCCGGTGGTGATCGATCCGGTGTCGTTCGACTGGGGGGCGGATGGTCGCCTTTGGGTGGTTGAGATGCGGGATTATCCGCTGGGCCTCGATGGACAAGGGAAACCCGGCGGGGCGGTGAAGGTGCTCGAGGATCGTGACGGGGACGGGCGGTTTGAATCGGCGACAACCTTTTTGCAGTCGCTGTCCTATCCTTCGAGCCTCATGCCCTGGCGGAACGGGGTGTTGGTGGCTGCGGCGCCCGACCTGTTGTACGCCGAGGACACCGATGGCGACGGGCGGGCCGACCGGACGGAAGTGATTCTGACCGGCTTTGTTCCGGGCAACCAACAGCACCGCTTCAACGGCTTCGAATGGGGGTTGGATGGCTGGGTTTACGCGGCGAACGGCGACAGCGGCGGCAAAGTTCGCGCCCGCGGCAGCGACGCGGCGGTTTCCATCAGTGGGCGAGATCTGCGTTTTCATCCGGACACGGGCGAGTTCGAGACGGTGTCGGTCCAGACACAATACGGACGACGGCGGGACGACTGGGGAAACTGGTTTGGGAACAACAACCCGACCTGGCTGTGGCAGGTGCCGGTTCCCGAGCATTACCTGCGGCGGAATCCAAAACTGGCGGTGAAACGGATCGCGCGAGTACTGGCGAACTACGAGAACTCGACCCGGGTGTTTCCGGTCAGTCCGGTTCAGGTACGGCCCAATCAGCCTTGGTCCCTGAACCACGTGACCAGCGGGTGCAGTCCAAGTCCGTACCGGGATGACCTGTTCGGGCCGGACTACGCGACGTCGGTGTTCATCTGCGAACCGGTGCACAACGTGGTGCATCGTGAAGTGCTGACCCCGGAAGGGGCGGGGTTCGCCAGCCACCGGGCGAAGGGCGAGGAGACCAGTGAATTTCTGGCCAGTACGGACAACTGGTTTCGGCCGGTGACAGTTCGGACCGGACCGGACGGGGCGCTGTACATCGCCGACATGTACCGGTTCGTGCTGGAGCATCCCGAGTGGATTTCGCCGGAGATGCAGGCGCGCCTGGATCTGCGTGCAGGTGAGGATCGTGGGCGGATTTACCGGGTCGTGCCCGCGGCTGCGTCGAGGCGGAGTGTGCCTGATCTGGCGAAACGTCGCGGGCGGGCCTTGGTGGAGTCGATGAACAGCCCGAATGGCTGGCAGCGGGACATGGTTCA
>CAUJJW010000296.1 GCA_963205105.1 Verrucomicrobiota bacterium
GGCAGGCTCTTGCCGGTACGCAGATAGAAGGGCACACCCGACCATCGCCAGTTGTCGATCAGCACCCGCAACGCCACGTAGGTCTCGACGTTGGACTGTGCGGCCACCTTGGTCTCCCCACGGTACGACGGACGTTGCTCGGTCCCCATCAGCCCTGCCGTGTACTGGCCGCGAATGACCTGCTGCGGCACCTGTTCCGGCTGCCAGACTCTCAACGCCTTCAGCAGTTTTACCTTCTCGTCGCGAATGGCCTCCGCCTGCAGGGAGCCCGGGGGTTCCATCGCCATCAGCGACAGCACCTGCAGCAGATGGTTCTGGACCATGTCCCGCAGGGCCCCCGCTTCCTCATAATAACCGCCTCTCGACCCCACCCCGTGCCGTTCGCTCACCGTGATCTGGATGTGATCGATCGCGTCCCGGTGCCAGAGCCGTTCGAAGATCGCGTTCGAGAACCGGAACGTCAGCAGGTTCTGCACGGTTTCCTTGCCGAGATAATGGTCGATGCGGAACAGCTGCGACTCATGCGCGTACCGCGTCAGTTCGCCGTTCAACAACCGCGCCGAGGCCAGATCCGAACCGAACGGCTTCTCGATCACGATCCGCTGCCAGCCCGTCCGACCCTCGCTCTTGTCGACCAAAGCCGAGGCATGCAGCCGCTCCACCACCTCGCCGAATTGGGACGGCGAGATCGCCAGGTAACACAGAAGGTTGTGCGCCAACGCCGGATCGCCGAAGCCCTTCAACATCTTCTTCAGCCGGCCATACGCCGCCAGCTCGTGAAACTCGCCCTGGCAGTAATGCACATTCTCCGAAAAAGCCGTCCAAACCGCCTCGTCCACCGGTTGAGTCCTGGAAAACCGCCCCAGCGCTTCCTTGAGTTCCGCCCGCCAGGCTTCATCCGTCTTCTCCCGGCGCGCAAACCCCACGATCCGGAACGGCATCGGCATCTGCCGCCCCACAAACAAGTGGTACAACGCCGGCACCAGCTTCCGCGCCGTCAGATCCCCGCTCGCCCCGAAGATGATGATCGTGCAGGGCTCCAGCACCTTCCGACCCGAGTCCAGGCGGCACACCAACAACTCATCCAGCGTCGAGGCATCATTCACGTCCACAGAGCCTGACTCAGCTCCCCAAACGCCGCAACCCGCCCGAATGCAGTCACCGTCCATTTCCTCACCCTGCTCCCAAGATTGCGGCTTGAGACATCGACCTCACCACCCGAACATCCCGCGCTCATGGAGCCTGCCCCCGCCACACCTTCGGGCCCCAACCCCGCCCAACGGTCGCTGTCCGGCCCCGTCGCCGATGACTTGCGTCCCCGACGTCGCCGTCGCCGACGCGGCTCCTCCGATCGCACCCCCCGCAGCCATGCCCTCTGCGATGCCTTCTCCGGCGGACTCATCCTCTTCCTGGTCATCTTCACCCCGTGGGCCTTCGGCACCACCCAGGAATGGTCGATCTGGACCGCCAACCTCGCCTGTTATCTGCTCGGCATCCTGCTCGCCGCCAAATGGGTGATCCGGCGCCTCGAAGGTTTCCAACCGCCGCGCTGGGGTGAACCCATCGTGCTCGCCGAAGGTTCCCGCGAACTGGCCGCACCCCGCACGCCCACCGACGGCGCCACCCGCGTGCTCGCGGTCCTGACCGTCGTCATCCTGGGCTACATCCTGGTCAGCGCGCTGAACGCCCGAGCCACTTACGACCCCGTCAAACGGGACTTCCAATACCTCGGCGATCCGATTGCCTGGCTGCCGCACAGCTACGACCGCGCCTCCACCTGGTTCTCTTTCTGGCAGTACCTCGGCATCGCCTGCGCGTTCTGGGGCATCCGCGACTGGCTCATTCAACGCTTCGGAAGCGACACCCAGCAGGACGACGCCCCCAGCTGGGCCAACGCCCAGGCCCACATCGTCATCCCCGCCCGGCTTCAAACCCTGCTCTGGGTCCTCTGCCTCAATGGCGCCCTGCTCGCCCTCGTCGGCATCCTCCAACGCGCCAACGGCACCAGCAAACTCCTCTGGATCCTTGAGTCGGCGAGCCAGAAATCCGCCGAGAACATGTTCGGACCGTGGTCCTACCGCGGCAACGCCTCCCAGTATTTCAACCTCCTCTGGCCCGTCTGCCTCGCCTTCTGGATCTGGGCCCAGGAACGCGCCGGTCGCGCCCTCACCCCACGCCTCGGTCGCCTCGACGGACCCCAGATCCTCCTCCTGCCCTGCGCCATCTTCATGGCCGCCTGCCCCATGATTTCCAGCAGCCGCGGCGGCGCGGTCGTTAGCATCCTCATCGGCATCGCCGCCGTCTTCCTCCTCCTGTTCACCTGCCGCCGCGAAATCGCCCCCGCCCTCCGCTGGATCACCGTCGGTGCCATGTTCGTCGCCGCCACCGCCGCCCTCGTCGGAGGCTGGTCTTCCGTCCGGGATCGCCTGCTCCGCACCGACCGCGCCTTTCCCACCGGCATCGAAACCGGTGCCGACGATTTCACCTTCCTGGTCCGCCTCAACGTCCCCGACCAGCCACCGAAAAAGTGGCTCACCCTCGGAGGCCTCTCCCGCGATGCACGCAGCTTGTGGCAACCCCATGCCGCCGTGATCAGCCTCGCCCCCAACGGCAGTCTCTACGCCCAGCTCTTCGGCAGCTCCCTCACCAACGTGGTCCACGGTGTCGCCACCAACTTCACCCAGAAGTTCGCCGGCCAGGAGGTCAGCGTCGCCGTCGTTCGCCATGACGGCGTTCGCATCTTCGCCAATGGTCAGGAACTCGGCCTCGCCGTCCGCCCCAAGACCGAGCGCGCCGGGTGGAGCAGCCTCGCCCTCACCCGCTTCGCCTACTCCATCGACCCGTCGGTCACCGCCTTCGCCCTCGTCAATTACGCCCTGTCGAACGACGAAGTCGCCGAAACCTCCCAGGTCCCCGCCGCCCAACTCGCCGAATCGTTGCTCGCCCAAAACACCCTCGCCGACGACGCCGTCCTCAGCACCAACGAACTCGTCTTCCCCGAAGGCACCGGCTCCGGGCTGATCACCCGCCCGTCCGACCCCTCCATCCGCTGGATGCGAATCCGCCGCGACTCCGGCCCGGGCGTGGTCGCGGTCCGCCGCATGCTCCCATCCCTCGACAGCCGCATCCGCGGCCCCATGCGAGCCGCTTTCACCGTCTGGAATCCCTCCAACGACCCCATCCTGCTCGCCGTCTCCCTGGACGGAGGCACACCCCACGTCGTCGAGATTCCCGGAAGGTCCGAGTCCGCCATCCGCGCCGCCGTCCGCGCCCCGCATTCCCGCCCACCCCAGGTCCTCGATGTCTACCTTGCCGACGAAGACGGCAACGCCATCACCGACGCCCCGGAAGGCACCCACTTCGCCCTGCGCGAACTCCGCCTGCAAACCGACGGCGCCGCGTTCGTCCGCACCCTCGATCAACGCCCCAACCTGGCGGACCTCAGCGACCGCATGTCGGGTCGCAACGAGGTTTATGCCAATGCCCGGCGCATGGCCAACGACTACGTCTGGTGGGGCAGCGGCGCGGGCACCTTCACCTCACTCCATCAGTTCTACCTCCAGCCCGGCCAAATCTGGGCCGCCTATGCCCACCACGACTGGCTCGAAACCCGCATCACCTTCGGCCGAATCGGTCTTGCCCTGATCTGTCTCGCACTGGGTCTGATCTTCCTCCGTTCGTGGATCGGTCGAGGGCTCCAGATCCTGCCCATCCTCATCGCCTACTGGTGGCTCGCACTCGGCGGATGCCTCGTCCACGCCATCTTCGATTTCCCGTTCCAGGTCTATTCCGTGTTCTTCCTCTTCAGTGTGCTCGCTTCCATCCTGCTCGTGCTCACCGGCGCGCGCCGACGCTGATCCGCCTCGGTGACGCCGTAAAAGGGCTGGCCGCGCTTCGCGGCCGCGGGCGATACTTCCCGCGATGAATCCCAGGCCAACCCACCGGATCGGGATCGCTGCGCTGGCCCTCGCGTGCGTCACCTCTTCCGCTGCCGCCGCCGCGTCGCCCGCCCCCTCAGCCGCCACCGACTTCAACCGCGACATCCGCCCGCTCTTCGCCCAGCACTGCACCGCCTGCCACGGCGGTGTCAAAGCCGCCGGCAAAATCTCCTTCGTCTACCGCGACCAAGCCCTCGCCCATGGCAAGTCCGGCAAGCCCGCCATCGTCCCCGGCCGTCCCGATGACTCCGAAATCATCCGTCGCGTCACGTCCTCCGATCCCGACGTACGGATGCCCCAACCCGACCACGGCCCCGCCCTTCCCGCCTCCGACATCGCCACGTTGCGCCGATGGATCCAGGAAGGCGCCTCCTGGAGCGAGCACTGGTCGTTTGTCCCGCCGACCTCCCCCGCCCGGCCCCCAACCCGGGACACCGCCTGGAGCACCGTTCCCTTCGATCCTTTCATCCTCGCCCGGCTCGAAGCCGAAGGCCTGAAACCCTCCCCCGAAGCCGGCCCCGCCCCATGGCTCCGCCGGGTCACTCTCGACCTGACCGGACTTCCCCCATCCACCCGGGAATACGAAAGCTTTCTCGAAGACCGCGAATCCAACCCCACCCAGGCCCGGGAACGCGTCGTCGACCGACTCCTCGCCTCCCCACGCTTCGGCGAACGCTGGGCCGCCGTCTGGCTCGACCTCGCCCGCTACTCCGACACCTACGGCTTCGAAAAGGATCCGCACCGCGACATCTGGCCGTGGCGCGATTGGGTCGTCCGCGCCTTCAACGCCGACCTGCCCTTCGATCAGTTCACCATCCAACAACTCGCCGGTGACCTGCTCGAGAACCCTTCCGCCGACGACCTGCTTGCCACCGCCTTCCATCGCAACACCCAAAACAACACCGAGGGCGGCACCGACGACGAAGAGTACCGCACCGCCGCCGTTCACGACCGCGTCAACACCACCTGGACCGCCTGGCAGGCCACCACCTTCGGCTGCGCCCAGTGCCACGCCCATCCCTACGACCCCATCCCGCACCGCGACTACTACCGGTTCGCCGCGTTCTTCAACAACACCGAGGACTGCGACCAAAACGACGATTTCCCGCGCCTTCTCTTCCCCCAGGATGCTGCCCGCCGTGACGAACACGTCCGGCTCCAGCAGGAGACTCGCCACCTCCGCGAATCCATCAACCACGACGGCCTCGCCGCCACCCGCGCCGTCCAGGACTGGAAACGGCTCATCCCCGCCTCCGCCACAACCACCGGCGGCACCCTGACCGTCGCCGCGGACGGCCAGATCGACGCCAGCGGCACCGTCCCCGTGAAGGTCACCTACACCGTCTCCCTTCCCGCGGTGCCCGGCCTCACCGCCCTTCGCCTGGACCTTTTCCCTGATTCGAAGGACCCCAAAGCCGCACCGGAACGCGGTCAGATCTTCTCCAAGGTCCAAGCCTCACTCGCCATTCCCGGAGCTTCCAATCAACCCGTCCAACTCCAGGAACTCGTCGCCGACTACCTCGCCGGCCCCTACGAACCCGCCCGTGTGCTCGATTCCGGCAGCGGCTTCGGCAGTTACCCGGTCATGTCCGGCCCGCGCCACGGCTTCCTCGTCCTCCGCCAACCCTTGCAGGCACCCGAAGGCGCCACTCTCGAAATTACCCTCGAACACGGCATCGCTTCCAACAGCGGCGTCCAGGGCTGCGCCCTCCGCCATTTCGCATTCTCCGCCTCCACCGACCACGGCCCCACCGCCTTCGTCAACACCCCCGAACGCCTCGCCGCCTGGGACCAGCTGAAGTCCCTTCAGAATCGCCTCAAGGACGTCCCCGGCACCCGAGTCCCCATCGTGGTCGAACGTTCCCAACCCGCCACCCGCGACACCCGCGTGTTCATTCGAGGCAACCGCACCACCCGCGACGAACAGGTCCAACCCGGCATTCCCGACATCGTTCAACCTCCTTCCCATTCCGGCCAGATCACCCGCCTCGACATGGCCCGCTGGCTGGTCGGCGACCAAAACCCGCTCGCCGCCCGCGTGCTCGCCAATCGGCTGTGGGCGGAGATGTTCGGCCACGGCATCGTCGAAACCCTGGAAGACTTCGGAACCTCCGGCGCCCGCCCCACCCACCCCGAATTGCTCGACCACCTGGCCATGCGCCTGCGCGTCGACCTCCAGTGGTCGATCAAACGGTTCCTGCGCGAGATCGCCCTTTCATCCACCTACGCCCAGGACTCCAAAGTCACTTCCGCCCTCGCCGAACGCGACCCGTTCAATCACCTCTATGCCCGCGGCCCACGCGTGCGGCTCACCGCCGAAATGGTCCGCGATCAGGCCCTCGCCCTTTCCGGCACACTTTCCCCCAAAACCTTCGGCCCCCCGGTCTACCCACCCCAACCCGACGGCGTCTGGAGCACCGTCTACAGCGGCGACCGCTGGAACACGTCGCAGGATGCCGATCGCTTCCGACGCGCTGTGTACACCTACCAGAAGCGCACCAGC
>CAUJJW010000297.1 GCA_963205105.1 Verrucomicrobiota bacterium
GGGCGTCTCGCCCCCCGGATTCCGTCCAGGCTCAGCGTCCGTGAGCCGGTCATTCTGGGACATCACCGTCTCCAGCAACGCCGCCAACGCTGGCAGCGCGCCCGGAATGGACTCGTCGTCGTGAATGGCGCGGACCGTCTCCCGCCGAACGCCTTCGTCGGGATCCTGCAAATACGCGGCAACAGCCTCGGAATGGAGCCGACGAAGCGCAACCACGGCCGCCAACCGCACGGCTGGAGCACGATGGCTGGTCAAGCCCGCCAACCGATCGATCTGCCGCATGCCAACCCAACCCATCACCGCCGCATGGCGAAGGAACGGATCCTGATCCGCATTCACCTCCAAGAGATCCCTCAAGCCATCAAATGCCGAAGGATCGCCAATCTTGCCCAGCGCCAGCGCCACCTGAAATCGAACCGCCAAATCCGGATCGGCCAACAACCGGACCAGCGGCTCGACTGCGGCGGACAGTCGCACGTCACCCGCCACCTTGGCGGCCTGGGCGCGGATGCGTGAATCTGGGTCGGCCAGCGGCAGGTCCCTCGCGTGGAGCAGAGCCTTGCCCTGCCCCAGACCCCACAGCGCATGCACCCGCGCCAACACTGGAGCGTTGGTGGCGTGCGCCACACGCCGGAGCGGTTCGAAGGCGTGACGGCGCACCAACTCGAACTGCGAAGCTTGCCGAATCCGCTGATCCGCGTGCCCCAAACCACGTTCCAGGTCCCCGATCGACCGTTGTCGTGGGCCTTGCTTCAGCCATTCACGAACCTCCGTTCGAACTGCAGAGGTCGACACCCCGGGATCGTCCACCCGCCAAACCGATCCTTTGCCGCTGGGCGACCACATGCCGTCCCAGTCGCCGATATACAATGCCCCGTCGGGACCAAAACCGAGCGCCGACGCCATCATTCCCGAAACGAAGGTGTGCTCATCAAGCATCTCGAACCCGGCCCCCTTCGGCTGCACTCGAAATGCGGTGACCTTCGCGACCGGGAATTGGATGAGAAAGAAGTGGCCCCGGTAAGCTTCATTCAGGGCGGTGCCCGGATTGTAGCGGAAGGAACCCGGTCCCACCGAGTAGTTGGAAAGGGGCGGTGTGATGTGCGCGGGCTGCCCGGGGAAGTAAGGCACCCACATCCGTTCATCGACCCATGGGTTGTAGTTGGGTTGATGCGTGAATCGCGCCCATCCCGCCTCGCGGAACTGCCAGTGCAACCGCCATCCCGAGTCACTCCCCTCGGCGATGAAAACGAAGCGTTCCCGCTCGTCCGCCAGATCACCGTCGTTGTCCACCCCGAACATGTTGCCCCATTCGTCGAAGGCGATTTCCTGAACATTCCGGAGCCCCGTGGCGAACACTTCGAGTTCCGATCCATCCGGGTTCATGCGCAGCACGCCGCCCGTGTTCGGATGATGCCATCGACGACCTTCCCGATTCGTGACCGAAAAGCCGTTGTCGCCGACGGAAAAGTAGAGTTTCCCGTCGGGTCCGGCGATCAAGCCATGCAGGTCATGGCCGTCAAACGCGGCGTGCACACCGAAGCCCCGGAACACGATTTCGTTCTGATCCGCCACGCCATCGCCGTCCGTATCCCGCAACCGCCACAAATCGGGGTAGACGGTCACGAAGACGTCGTCGCCCCACGGCATCACTCCGGCGATGACCCCGTTGATTTCCTCGTTGAACCCTTCGGCAAACACCGTCGCTCGATCGGCTTTGCCGGTTCCTTGCGAGTCCTCCAGCCGGTGAACCTTCTCCTTCACCTGGGTGAGGTCCTGCCAGTCGTGAAGACCATCTCCGTTCAGGTCCTTCAGCCACCCCGCGTTGGCCACGCTGTTCTCAGTCGACATCTTCGACCGAAAGAAGCGTCTCAGATCGTCCACCGATTGGTTGGCAAGATCGTCCACCACCCAGGTCGGATGCGCCCGGATGTCGATGTCGACGGTGCTCCGTCGCGCGGTCTCCGCCACGTACAAGCGCCCGAGATGGTCGAAGGACAGGGCGACCGGGCTGCGCAGCATGGGTTCACGGGCCCAGCGTTTAAGTTCAAATCCCGGAGGAGGTTTGGGAACCGAGCCGGGCGGCACCTGACCTGGGACGTCGAGGACGGCGCTCGAGAACAAGGCAAGGAACAGCCCCAGCAGCGAAACCGAACCCATTCGCGCACGCATCTGGAAAGAGCCGGACACGGAACCGAGCGCCACGGATCGCTCACCAACACGGAACTCAAGGGCCGCCGATCCCTGGCGAGGAAAGCATCGCATCAGGGCCGTTGATGTAAGCGACTTCACGCAACCAAACAAGCTGCCCTTGAACCGAGTTCACGCCACCGAGGCACAGGGCAACAAGACACACCGTTGCGACGTCTGTGACTCGGTGTCTCTGTGGTGAATTCTTCAGCGGTTCATGGGCCGTGGGCAGGTCGATTTCGAACACAGCGCTTCCCATGAACCTTTCCGTGCCAGCGATCGCGAGGGTTGAAACGGGCTCCCTCACCCCAACCCTCTCCCGGGGGGAGAGGGAGCCGCATATCCCACACGGCGACATACCGGAACTCCAGCCGTCCGAGCCGTCGCGACCCGTCCCAGCCAACACCCGGCCCAACCCTTCGAAACCCGCGGGAAATATTCTCCCTCTCCCTCCGGGAGAGGGCCGGGGTGAGGGCCGCTCGCTGCATTCCTCGCTCCACGGTTCATGGTCCCAATGCGTGTCCAATTTCTGGAAA
>CAUJJW010000298.1 GCA_963205105.1 Verrucomicrobiota bacterium
TTCGCTGGACGCGGGCCTGCGTAGGGAGGCATGCCAAGGCTTGACACCTCCGTCCTCACGCGAGGTGATGGGCGTGCGTTCGGCGACTCGCTTCGCGAGTCCGCGTCGCAAGGGTTCGAGACCGAGAAGTCTCGAAGGTGAACACGGATGGTCGGGCCGCCATCCTTCGGACGATCCGATCGGTCAAAGGAGATTTTTTGCAGTGGAACCCATGACGAATTCATCCCGTACCGCACCGCTTTCCATGAGTCTGGTGGTGGGCTTTTTTGTGGCTTGGGTCGGACAGCTGCCGGCGGTGGCCCAGGCCACCAATGTCGTCGGCCCGACTCCGGAAGCGGCCGGGTTCGTGCCGACGCGCCCGGACATCTGGCTCACCTTCGGGCTCGATCGATTGCCCTGGCTTCAATATGCCCCGTTCGCCGGCATCCCGCTCTGGCAGTACGTGAGCTCGCTGGTTTACATCTTCCTGGCCTTCTACGTATCGAGGCTCCTCGACTCGTTCATCAGCCAGCGGGTGAAGGCCTGGGCCGAGAAGACCAAGACCCGGTTCGATGATCTGCTCGTCGGCCTGCTGAGCGGGCCGGTGCGTATCGTTTCCTTTGTTGTCCTGCTGCACGTGGGCATGCAGGTGTTCAAGTGGCCGCAGTTCCTCGAGTCCTTTTTCTCCAAGGGCCTCAAGATCTTCGTCGCCATCTCCATCACCTACGTCGTGCTCAAGGCCATCGACGTGATGGTCGGGGTGTGGAAGGAACGCACGACCACTCCCGAGAACGAGCAGTTCAGCCGGCAACTGCTTCCGCTCATCGGCAAGACCTTCAAGGTGTTCGTGGTTGTGGTGGTGGCCCTGGTGACTTCGCAGAACCTCGGCCTCAACGTCACCGGTTTTATCGCGTCGTTGTCGATCGGCGGTCTGGCGGTCGGTCTGGCGGCGCAGGACACGCTGGCCAACCTCTTTGGAGCCGTGGCGGTGCTGGTGGACAAGCCGTTCAAGGTCGGGGACCGCATCCAACTGGATGCCCTCGACGGGGTGGTCGAGTACATCGGCTTCCGCAGCACGAGGGTGCGCAATCTCGACGGCCATTTGGTCACGGTTCCCAACAAGACGATGGGCAATGCCACCATCACGAACATTTCGGCACGGCCGAACATCAAGACGGTGATGAACATCGGCATCACCTACGACACACCGCCGGATCGTATCCGCCGGGCGCTGCAAATCATCGAGGAGGTGTATCGGTGGCATCCCAGGACCAGCGACTTCGTGATGAGCTTCAATAAGTTCGAGAGCTCGGCGCTGAACATTCTGGTGGTTCATTGGTGGGGCGACACCCAGTTCATCGAGTACCTCGCCGGCATTCAGGACATGAACCTCAGTCTGAAGGAACGTTTCGACGCGGAGGGAATCGAATTCGCGTTCCCGACCCAGACGGTTCACGTCAAACAAGTCCCGCCACCTCCGGGGGCGGGTGGGGGCGACGGGAAGGCGTTGGCGCTTCAACCTGGTTGAGAACTGCGTACCGGCCGGCGTGGCAGCGATCGCTGCAGCGTGGCGGGGTCGGGTCATCAGAGTTCGCGAACCAGGATGTCCTTGAATCGGATGCGGAGCTCGTCGCCCGCGTGGAGTTGGAGGGCAAAATGGCCGGTCAGCCCAACGTTGCGCTGTCGGTGGAATGCGTTGTTGAGCACTCCCGCGCCATCCCACTCGGTTCGAACCACGCCATTGACGACGGTCTTCACCCGGGTGCCCTGGCAGACCACGGTCAGCGTGTTCCAAGATTCGCCATCCTCACCGTACCGGAACACATGCGACGGCGGTTCGAAGCCAGGGTCCATGTTCCAGTCCTTGAGCCCGGGGAAGATCCAGCGTTGCTCTCCGCGGGTTTCGTCATAGATCAGCCCCGTTCGCCAGGACATGGCGGTCGGGGGATGGATGTCGACTTGCGGGCCGTCCAACCAGCCACCGTCGGCGGTGGGATCGAATCGACTGCGGAATTGAACCCCGCTGTTGCCGGGTGAGTGGCGGTAGGCCTGGAACTGAAGGGTCAGTTCGAAATCGGCGAATTCGCGATCCGACACCAACCAGACGTAGCCCTTGGGGCGGCGCCCGATGGAGTCGCAGAGGATGGTTCCCTGGTCGACGCGCCAGAACGTCTGGCCTTGGTCCTGGGGTTGGCAACGCACGTTCCAGCCGGAGAGGTCGACGCCATTGAATAGAGAAACCCGCTGTGCGGGGGCGGATCGTGACGAAACGCAGGCCGCAACGCTGAGCGCGATTCCCAGGAGGAGACCCGTGGCGAGCGCATGGCGGAGGGAGATCATGAAGCGATCCTGTGGACAAGCGGCAGGGTGTCCAGAGTTCGGGGACCGGGGGAGGGAGGCCGGCACGGTTCGTGGGCAGGAATGCTTTCCATAAAATCGATACGTATGGGGACCATGAACCGGGACGCGAGAAGTGGAGCGGGCGGCCCTCATCCCGGCCTTCTCCCGGAGGGAGAAGGAGAATCGTCGCCGCTCGTTTCGGAGGGCCAAGCCGGGCGTCGGCTGGCGCGATTCGCGACGGCTCGGAAGGACGGGGTTCAGGCCTGTCGCCGAGGGCAGGACGCGACACCCTCTCCCTCCGGGAGAGGGATGGGGTGAGGGAGCCCGTTTCAACCCTCGCGATGGCTTGCATGGGAAGGTTCACGGAGAGGAGCGTTTTCCAAGAATCGGACACGCATTGGGATCATGAACGTGGAGGAGGTAGCTCCGCTCGCGCTGCGAGCGGAGACAACCCGCCTCGCAGCGCGAGGCGGGCCACCTTGTACAAATTCATGGAGAGGGCCTGTTGCCCTCATCCCAGCAGGGGCTTCACCAGCTTGCCGTGGATGTCGGTGAGGCGGTAGTCGCGACCCAGGTGACGGAAGGTGAGGCGTTCGTGCTCGATTCCGAGGCAGTGGAGGACCGTGGCGTTGAGGTCGTGAATGTGCACCGGGTCCCGGACGATGTTGTACGAGTAATCGTCGGTTTCGCCGTACACCAGCCCGCCGCGAACTCCACCCCCCGCCATCCACAGGCTGTAACAGCGGGGATGATGATCCCGGCCGAAGTTGGTCTCGGTGAGGGTGCCTTGGCTGAAGACCGTCCGACCAAATTCCCCGCCCCAAATCACCAGAGTGTCGTCCAGCAAGCCGCGCTGGCGGAGGTCAGCGATCAACGCCGCGCTGGGTTGATCGGTGTCGTAGCACTGACTGCGGATGCCCGAGGGCAGGTCGCCGTGCTGGTCCCAACCCCGATGGTACAGCTGGATGAAACGAACGCCGCGTTCCGCGAGTCGCCGGGCCAGGACGCAGTTGGCGGCAAAGGTTCCCGGCTTGGTGGATTCGGGTCCGTAGGCTTCGAAGGTGGATTTCGGTTCGCGCGAGAGATCGGTGAGTTCGGGCACCGACGACTGCATGCGGAAGGCGAGTTCGTACTGGGCAATGCGCGTCTGGATCTCGGGATCCTGGTAGTCGTCGAACTTGGCCCGATTCAGTTGGGCGAGGTCGTCGAGCATGCCGCGTCGACGTTCGCCGGTGATGCCGGGCGGGTTGGAGAGGAAGAGGACAGGATCGCGACCCGGGCTGAAGCGGACGCCTTGGTGGACGGAAGGGAGGAATCCCGAACCCCACATGCGTTCGTGCAGGGGCTGGGCGTTGGTGGGCCCGCTGGGGCGGGAGATCATGACGACGAACGCGGGCAGGTTTTGGTTCTCCGTGCCGAGACCGTAGGACAACCACGCCCCCATCGAGGGGCGGCCTGCGTTTTGGTGCCCCGTCTGGAGCAGGGTCATGGCCGGGTCGTGGTTGATCGCCTCGGTGTGGAGCGATCGGACGAGGCAGAGTTCATCGGCCACCTGGCCCAGATAGGGAAGCAGTTCGCTCAGGCGGGTTCCGCTGCGTCCGCAGGATCGGAAGGCGAACGGGGAAGGGGCGATCGGGAAGGTCTTCTGACCGGAGGTCATGCCCGTGAGTCGTTGACCCCCGCGCACGGAATCCGGGAGATCCTGCTGAAAGCGCTTTCGCAGGCCAGGCTTCTCGTCGAACAGATCCAGTTGCGACGGCGCCCCGGCCTGGGTGAGCCAGATCACCCGGCGCGCCCGCGGCGCGAGGTGAGGCGAGCCCAGGATTGCTGGGGACCGGGCGGGTTGGGTCCCGGCGGCATTCAGGAGCGCGGACAACGCGGCGGTGCCGAGTCCCAAGGCGGATCGGCTCAGGAACTGTCGGCGGGCGATGCCGTGCTGGAGATCGGGGCTGAGGCGGGTCATGGGGTGGTTCACTCCCGGGTGATGACCTCGTCGAGGTTGAGCAAGGTGCTGGCGGTGCTGGTGAAGGCGGCGAACTCGGCGGTGTCACGGGCGAGGTCGGTCTTGGAATCGCCCACCGACAACAACGCTGCCGCGGCGGTTGGGTCGGAGCGGAAACTGCGTGCGGCGCGGTTCCAGCCGGTGACGAGCACGTCGAGCTCGAACGGGCTTGGGTCGCGGCTGGTGATCCAGCGGAATCCGTGGCGCAACCGTTCCTCGAGCGTGTTTCCACCTTCCCGGATCATGCGATTTGCCAGCCATCGTGCGGCCTCGACGTAGGTGGGGTCGTTCATGAGGTTCAGCGCCTGAAGCGGGGTGGAGGTGCGGGCGCGTCGGACGGTGCAGGTTTCGCGGAAGGGCGAGTCGAACGCGAGCATCGCCGGGTTGGGCACGGACCGCTTCCAGTACGTGTACAACGATCGGCGATACAGGCTGGCGCCGGAGTCCTGGACGTAGGTGGACGCTGAAGATCCGGCGACCACCTGCTCGTAGAGATCCGGGGGATGATACGGTTTGACCGACGGCCCTCCCGGTTGATCCACCAGCAATCCGCTCACGCAGAGGGCCTGATCCCGGATGGTTTCGGAGGACAACCGATGGCGGGATCCGCGACCGAGCAGCCGGTTTTCGGGATCCTGGGCTCGTGCTTCGAGGGTGGTCCGGGAGTCCTGGCGGTAGGTGGCGCTGGTTACCAGCAGGCGCATCATGCGTTTCACGTCCCAACCTGTCCGGACGAACTCGGTCGCCAGCCAGTCGAGCAATTCTGGGTGGCTGGGAGGTTCCCCCTGGGTGCCGAAGTCCTCGGAGGTGCGGACCAGGCCCGTGCCGAACAAGGACTGCCAGAGCCGATTGACGGTCACCCGAGCGGTCAGGGGATTGGCGGGATCGACCAGCCAGCGGGCCAGTCCGAGTCGATTGGTGGGCGCCCCGTCCGGCAGGCCGGGCAGGCGCGACGGCGTGGAAGCGGTCACCGCGTCGCCCTTTTTGTCATAGGCACCGCGCATGAGAACGTGAGTAGGCCGTGGCGTGTCGAGTTCAGCCATGATCAGGGTGATGGGGATCGAGAGGTCGGCTTCCTGGATTTGCTGCCGCAGCCGACTCACACGCTGGGTGTGTCCTAGGTGGGTGAGTCCGTTGGTGACTCCCTGGGCGACGAGTTGTTGCAACGCGGTTTGGGCGCGGGCCAGTTCGTTGTTGAGCCCGACCAGTCGCGCTTCGGTTTCAGGTGCGGGCAGCTTGAGAAAGGGTGGTGTGTTGCGGCGAATCGAGGCGCCATAGTCGCCTACGCCGTTTTCCGCGACATTGTGGAAGAAGGCGAACAGGCCGTAGTAATCGCGCTGGGTCAGCGGGTCGTATTTGTGATCGTGGCACCGCGCGCAATTCATGGTCAGCCCGAGCCAGACCGTGGCGGTGGTTTCCACCCGATCCGCGCAATACTCGGCGAGGAATTCCTCGGGAATGATGCCGCCCTCCTCGTTGATCATGTGGTTGCGGTGAAATCCCGTGGCGATGTGCTGCTCGAGGGTGGGGTTGGGAAGCAGGTCACCGGCGAACTGTTCCAGGGTGAAGCGGTCGAAAGGGAGGTTCTGGTTGAACGCGTCCACCACCCAGTCGCGCCAGGCCCACATCTCGCGGTCGCGATCGACCTGATAGCCGTTGGTGTCTGCGAATCGGGCGGCGTCCAACCAGTCCTGCGCCATGCGTTCGCCGTACCGCGGCGATGACAGCAACCGGTCCACCTCCCGCTCGAAGGCATCCGCCCCGTCATCGCCCAAGAATTGGTCGAGGTCGGCGGGTGTGGGGGGAAGTCCCGTCAGATCCAGGCTGGCTCGACGCAGCCAGGCGACCCGCTCCGCCTCACGTGAAGGCTGCATGCCCTCCCGTTCCAGCCGATCGAGCACGAACAGATCCATTTCGGAGCGGGCCCAGGAAGCACCGCGCGGACGCGGCGGCGTCGGGCGGCGGGGCGCCATGAAGGACCAGTGCTCGCTGTAGGCGGCGCCTTCCAGGATCCACCTTCGGATCCGTTCCGTCTCCTCGAGGTTCAAGACCCGAGGGTGACCCGAGGGCGGCATGCGATCGTCCGGATCGTCCGTCATCAGGCGCCGGTACAATTCGCTGTCTTCAGGGTGGCCGGGAACGATCGGAGCTTTTCCGGACTTCGCGGGTTGGAGGACTTGCTCGCGCTCATCCAATCGGAGACCTGCCTTGCGCGCTGCGGCATCGAATCCGTGGCAGGCGAAACAGGCATAAGCGAGCAACGGACGGATCTGGCGATTGAAATCGACCGGGGACTCCGCGAAAGCGGACCCGGTGAGGGCCAGCGCGAGCGCCATCACCAGCATTTGGAACCAGTGCTTTCCGCGGGTCATGGTCACTCGATTCAGGATAGGCAGGGAGACTGTGTGATTTGGCGGAGCACGTCGACGTCCGAGGTGGGCGGAGGGCGCTTCTCCGTGCATCCCGAAATACCTGAACCTCCTGGTGGCTTTCGTCGTTGGAAATCCCCCAGAGTTTAGCTCAGTAGATCGCCGTAATTTCAGGATGTGTTGATGTTATGGTGAGCCAAACTCTGAAAACGCCTGCCCTATGAAGCCACCGAAACCAACACACGTCCCCCGAGCCGCCGCCGCCGTCATGGTGGGCTGCCTGCTCCTGGCCATGGCCGACCCACGGCGTCTGTTCGCGCACACGACCCACCCGGGAGCCAGCATGGACCCGAGCCTGCTGCCGACCAATGCCAGCACCGTGCCGCTGGTGGTGACGCTGACGCCCTTCAAGGATGCGCTGCGCATTCCCGCCGTGTTGCACCCCAGCCGAACCACGAACAACTACCGGGTTCCGGTGGCGCCGGAGCTTTTCTATCCGGGACCGTTGGAGGTCTATGACATCCCGATGCTGGAGTTCCCACACCAGTTCCATTCCGAGCTTCCGCCGATCCCGGTGTGGGGCTACGCAGGCCAGTACCCGGGACCCACGCTGGAAACCAAGGTGGGGGTGCCGATCCTGGTCAACTGGATCAACCAACTGACCAACAACGGAGGGCAGTATCCGTTTTGGGCGTCCATCGATACCAACCTGTTTCATGGGGGACACGAGGCGGGGATTTCCCCGTACGCCGTGCGAACCGTCGTCCATCTGCATGGAGCCGCGGTGCTGCCGCGTTATGACGGGTACCCGACGAATTGGTTCATGGCCGGCGAGTCGGACGAGTATTTCTATGGCAACATCGACCTGAACGAGGACGGACAAACGTTGTGGTACCACGACCATGCCGTCGGGGTGACCGCCAACAACGTGTATGCGGGTTTGGCCGGCTTTTACCTGGTCCGCAACGAGGCCTTCGATGCGGCCAACAACATTCGGCTGCCGTCCAGGCCCCACGAAATCCCTCTCGTGTTCCAGGACCGGGATTTCGGGGTGACCACGTGGACGAACATGACCACGGGCGAGTTGACGACGGAAACGAACCTCTATCTGGCGGGATTCCCCTGGCACCGGTATCCGGTCGTCAATGGTACGATTACCCCGTTCCTGCAGGTGGAACCGCGGCAGTACCGGTTTCGGATTTTGAACGGGACCGGTTTTCGGACGCTGGGTCTGCGCCTGGCGGTGACGGATTCGCAGGGGAACCTGTACCCGACCAACGACGCCCGTGCGCCGTTGTCCCCCACCTTCACCGTGGTGGGAAACGAGGACGGTTACCTGCAACGTGCCGCCGGCTATGTTTCGCGCATTGCCATGATGCCGGGTGAACGGGTGGACGTGGTGGTGGATTTTTCCGGATACACCAACGCGCCGTACACCAACATCACGGTCCAGAACGCCTTTGGACTTCCGGACATTTTCTTCCAGGGGCCCAACGGCCCGTTGGGCCCCGGCGGGGGAGGCGGCCTGGGCGCCAACACGATCCTTGGTCCCACCAACATCAACCTGGAGAACTTCATCACCAACCTGATGCAGTTCCAGGTGGTGCAGCATCGATCCGACCTGGGCACCACCAACGTCAACATTCCTTCCCCGCTGGTCACCAACTGGGTGAGCACCGAACAAATGGTTCAGGCCGCCGTGAACCATCGCCAATTGACCCTCGATCTCAATCCCGACTCACCCTTCCTTCCGTTTCCGGGCGCGCCCTTTGTTCCGAACGGGAATTACCCGTTTGCGCTGATCAACATGACTCCGTTCCATGGTGACATCACCGACTTCCCGCACGCGGGCGACATGGAGGTCTGGGAAATCATCAACCTCTCGGACGAAGCCCATCCGCTGCACGTGCACTTGCTGGATTTCCGGGTGGTGAATCGCCAGCGCTTTGCGTCGTCGCTCACCAATCTCAACGCCTCCTGGGATGGCAATCTCACTAATCCTCCGGCGATGGCGGGAAAGTTCATCACGGACCGAATCGCCGGGACCCTGCAACCGCTGGCGACCTACCTCAGCACCAACGCCTCCGATCTGTTGAAAGCTCAGTCCTTTGAAACTGGTCCCAAGGACGTGGTTCGGGCGGCGCCGTTTGCGGTGACGCGGATTGTCATGCAATGGCCGACCAACGCGTTCTTCTACACCACGCCCAGTGGCAAGTCGGGCGACACCAACACGCTGGGACGCTACATCTACCACTGCCACATCCTGGATCATGAGGACAACGACATGATGAGGCCCTTGCAGCTCAGGCCGCCTTGGCAGCCCGGGGTGAGCGTGGTGTCCGCGCCCGAGTTGAATCCGGGAGGGTTCAACCACTTCTACATCGCCTATGACTACCGACCCAACCAGGCCTACACGGTGGAGACCTCGACGGACCTGCTGGCCCCCGTTTGGACCCTGGTGGGTACCGCGCCATTGCTGGATGCCGCGAACAACCGCTGGATCCATCCGCCGGAGCCGTCCTCCGATCCGCAACGGTTCTACCGGGTCCTGGGTCGGCTGACTCAGCCGTAGAGGGGGGCGTCTCGCCCCCCGGAATCCCCGGTTCAAGGGCCGTTGGCCCGGGTACCCCGCCGGGTCACGCCTCTTTCCATGAACCGGTCGTCCGTAGCGGCGGGCGTCCCGCCTGCCGTAAAGATGGGCGTCCCGCCCCCCGGAATTCCTTTCCATGCAACACGAGGGCCCGCCGCACCTTCCGCCGGGCAAGATGCCCGGCTCTACGGCAGGCGAGACGCCCCCCCCCACACAACCGCCCGGCTCGGACGGCGGGGGTGTACGGACGGGTGCACGTCCGTG
>CAUJJW010000299.1 GCA_963205105.1 Verrucomicrobiota bacterium
GGTTGCAGGTCCGCGAGTTCGTCGTCGGTGGTCCCCTCGGCACTCACCGCTCCGCTGAAGGAAACCATCCGCGTTTCGGTGCGGAGGTGGTTGATCGCCAGGTTGTGAACCGTCCGGTACAACCAGCCCCGGGGTTCGCGCACCTCATCCCCCTGCTGTTGCAGCTTCAGAAACGCTTCCTGGACAATGTCTTCAGCCATTTCGTGATTGCGGAGCAGACGAAGGGCATACGCGAGCAGTGGACCTTCGAGGGCGAGAAACAACACCTCCAGCGATCCGTCGCGCCGGGGTTCAGAACTCAGTTCGTTGGGTCGATCCGACGCCATCCGCCGTGTTTTCTTCGCTTCGTTGCCCGTCGTCGGTCCTGGCTGCCGGTGCATCCATCACCGCGCTCCACCTCTACGACACGCGTGGAACCGGTTTCTTAGAAGGATTCTTTCAGAAGTTGCTCCACAAAGCGCCACCAGGAGTGTGACTCCACCCAGGGATGCGCCGGAGGCGGGAGATCCAGGATTGCGAAAAGGACGACGTTGACGGTACCCCTGGGAAACCATTTGAAGCTCGGTACGCCATGAAGCCGCCTCCCAAAGCACCTCCTCCCTTCTTCTTCCTCGCGTTCTTTGGCCTGTTCGGCTGCGTCGGGGTCGCTGTCCTGATCTTCCTCTGGAGCCCGTCCCATTCCTTTTCAGGACCTCCGCTGATCTTCAAGGTGGTGGGATCCTTCATCGCCATGATGTTCATGGTGATGGGATTCGGGATGCCGATCTCCGCGATCAAAGCCTCCCGGAAATCAACGGAAGCAAGTCTTGCCGAATCCGAGGATGGATCAGCGGCGGGCACGACCACGCCCGCCGGCTATCGCTGCCCCCATTGCGGGGCAGGCCTGGGTCAGGAACAGGAAGTGTCCCCAAGCGGGGACGTGAAATGCACCTACTGCAAGCGCTGGTGGAACATTCACCGCGCCCCGGCTTAGCCGGCACCCGTCACATCATCTTCAGCAGGGTGTCGGCCATGTCCGACGGCGTCGTCGCAATGCCGATCCCCGCCTCACGGAACGCCGTGATCTTGGCTTCTGCCGTGCCTTTGCCTCCGGAGATGATCGCGCCGGCATGGCCCATGCGGCGTCCGGGAGGCGCGGTGGCGCCCGCGATGAAACCGGCGACGGGCTTGGTGCCGTGCTCTTTGATCCAAGCGGCGGCTTCTTCCTCGGCCGAACCACCGATCTCACCAATCATGATGATCCCGTGGGTTTCAGGGTCCGCCATGAACATCTTGATGACGTCGAGATGGGACGTGCCGTTCACCGGATCGCCGCCGATACCCACGCAGGTGCTTTGACCCACACCACGGCAGGTCAACTGCCACACCGCTTCGTACGTCAGCGTGCCGGAGCGCGACACCACGCCAATGTTGCCCTTTCGATGGATGTAGCCGGGCGAGATACCAATCCGGCAGCCACCCTTGGAATCAGGACCTTCCCCCGGCGTCACCACGCCCGGGCAGTTGGGTCCGATCAACCGCGTCTTGCTGCCCCGCATCGCATGCCGGGCACGAACCATGTCCACCACCGGAATGCCTTCGGTGATCGCCACCACCAGGTCCAATCCCGCGTCCACACCTTCCAGAATGGCGTCGGCGGCGAACGGGGGCGGCACGAAGACGGCACTCGCGGTCGCCCCGGTCGCCTTCACGGCCTCGGCGATGGTGTCAAATATTGGAACTTCAAAGGACTCGTGCCGGAAGGTCTGTCCGCCCTTGCCCGGAGTCACACCCGCCACCACCTGGGTGCCGTAACTGAGTGACAACTGGGCGTGCCGGGCGCCGAAGCTGCCCGTGATGCCCTGGATCAGGACCTTGGTCTGAGGAGTAACAAGAATGGCCATGGAAATCAGCGCTTGAGAGTGTGGTGTCGATCGCTTCCGCCGCGGTTAGGCGACCACCGCCTTGACAACCTTTTGGGCGGCGTCGGCCATCGTGTCGCCGCCGATGATGGTCAACCCCGATTCCGCCAGCGTCTTCTTGCCCGCGGCGACGTTGTTCCCTTCCAGGCGCACAACCAGCGGCAGCTTCAGTCCCGTCTCGCGCACGGCCTCGACGATACCCGTGGCGATCACGTTGCAGTCCATGATGCCGCCGAAGATGTTGACCAGGATGCCCCGCACGCTTGGGTCGGCCAGGATGATGCGAAACGCGGCAGCGACCTGGTCCTTGCTGGCACCACCCCCGACGTCCAGGAAGTTGGCCGGTTCACCGCCGAAATGCTTGATGATGTCCATCGTGGCCATCGCCAACCCGGCGCCGTTCACCAGACAGGCGATGCTGCCGTCCAATTTGATGTAGTTCAGCGAGAACTTGCCCGCCTCGATCTCCAGAGGGGCTTCCTCGCCAAGATCGCGCATCGCCAGGATGTCCGCGTGCCGGAAGAGCCCGTTGTCGTCGAGGCTCATCTTGGCATCGACGGCGACCAGCTGCGGTTTGCCGTCCCGACCATCAATGATGCAAAGTGGGTTCACTTCCACCAGGGAGGCGTCGCTGGCCCACCAGGTGTCGTACACGCCCTTGAGCAGCTTGGTGGCCTGGCCCATCAACTCGCCGCGCAGGCCCAGCGCCGCGGCGATCTTGCGGCCCTGCCAGGCCTGGAAACCCAGCGAAGGATCAATCGATTCCTTGATGATCTTCTCGGGGGTGGACGCCGCCACTTCCTCGATGTCGACGCCACCTTCCGTGCTCGCCATCACCATGGGGCGGCCGGTGGCACGATCCAGGAGCACCGCGAGGTACAGTTCCTTGCGAATATCCGGTGCGGCAGCGACGAGAACTTTGCGCACCAACCGGCCGTCGGGGCCGGTCTGTTTGGTCACCAAGACCTGGCCAAGCATCGCCCTGGCCTTGTCTTCCACATCCTGAGCGCTCTTGCAGAGCTTCACGCCCCCCTGGAATCCGCTCTTGAACGTCCCCTTGCCACGCCCGCCGGCATGGATCTGGGACTTGACCACCATCAGCTTCTCCCCGGCGGCAAAGAGCTTGTCGGCGACCGCGCGGGCCGCTTCAGGGGTTTCGCAGACCTCGCTCGCGGGAACGGCGACGCCGTGGCGTTGGAGGAGTTGTTTTGCCTGGTATTCGTGAAGATTCATGCAGCAGTAAAATCGTCGTTGAGTCTCGCCAACCAACCTCCTCTGTCGGACCCGTCGGAGGTGAGGGATTGGAGTCCTCCCGCCCCGCCCGCCATTGGGAAGCGGCGCTCAGCCCCGCCGCCCGTCGGGATGGGAAGTGGCGCGTCAGGCGTCACCCACCCGGAGCCGGCCTAGCGGTCGCCGATCGGCACCACCTTCAGCCCCAGCGGGCCCGTATAGAGACTTTGCGGACGGATCAAACGGTTGTCGGCCAACTGCTCCAGCACGTGAGCCGTCCATCCGGCGGTCCGGGCGATGGCAAACAACGGGGTGAACAGGTCGGTCGGAATGCCGAGTGAGTAATAAACCGTGGCCGAGTAGAAATCGACGTTCGCATTGAGCCCCTTCTTCTGGAGCATCAATTCCGCGATTCTCTCACTCATCTGGATCCATTTCGGGTCCCCGATCTTGGCGGCGAGAATGCGCGACATGCGCTGGAGGTGCGGGGCCCGCGGATCCAGGACTTTGTACACGCGATGCCCGATGCCCATGATCTTCTTCTTCTGGGCCAGGGCGTCGTCGATGTAGGGATCAACACCTTCCAGCGAACCGATTTCCAGGAGCATCTTGATGACGCCCTCGTTGGCTCCGCCGTGCAGCGGTCCTTTCAGGGTTCCGATCGCGGAGGTGATGGCCGAGTACATGTCACTCAGCGTCGCGATGGTCACCCGGGCGGCGAAGGTCGACGCGTTCATGCCATGTTCGGCATGGAGCACGTAACAGACGTCCATCGTGCCCTCCATCTCGGCATTCGGCGCCTCTCCGTTCACCATGTAGAGGAAATTGGCCGCTTCGCCGAGCGCGGGATCCGGATCAATCAGAGGCAACCCCTGCCGATGGCGATGGAAGTAGGCCGTGATGACAGGGATCTGAGCCACCAACCGGAGGGCCTTCCGGCGCTGGGCATGCATCGAGTCGTCGTCCGCGGTCGTGTCGAAACAGCCCAGCATGGACACCACAGACCGGATCGCGTGCATCGGAGGCGCGTTCCGGGGAACCTTCTGAATGATCTGCTTGATCGCCCGCGGAAGGTCGCGAAAACCCGCCAGCGTGGACCTCAATTCGGCAAGCTCGTGAGCGTTCGGGAGCCGGTCATGATGCAGCAGATGCACCACCTCCTCAAAGGTCACTTTGCCTGCGAGTTCATCAATGTCGTACCCGCAGTAGACCAATTTACCTACGTCGCCGCGCACATCGCTTAAACGGGTGCTCGCTACGACGATTCCATCGAGACCGCGTGCCGGGGAGGTAGGATTGCTCATTCCGACTGTAGCTTGGGTGAACTTTTTTTGACCGCGCACCCAATCTAGAAACGAGGCTTCGCTGGCGCAACGGTTTTCCCCCCCAACCGCAGGATTCCATCGAAACGTTGACCGGTGGCTTGAACCAGAGCGCCTCTGACGGCAGATTCGGCGCTCTTGATGTTCAAGGGATGCCTCTCCGCACTCCTGTTCACCCTCCTGCTGGTGGGCATGGACGCCGCGTCCGCGTCCCTTGACACCCTTCGGGTTCAGAATCGGGAGTACGCCAGGCTCTGGGATTGGGCGCGCCTGCGCGGGTTCAAGGCCGTTCGCAACCCGTCCAGCCGCGAAGTGCTGCTCACCAACGACTCCACCCGCATCAACCTGCGTATCGATGGCAGCCGGGTGGAGTTCAACGATGTCGGCCTCTGGTTCTCCTACCCCGTCCTGATCGCCGACGGCCAGGTGGTCGTCTCCATTCAGGACCTTCGCGGCGTGCTCGATGCCCTCGTGGTCCCCCGCCGATTGCCCAAGGGCAAAACCGTCCGCACCATCTGCCTGGACCCGGGTCACGGCGGCAAGGAACCCGGCCAGAAAGCCGGCAGCCGGCTCGAAAAGACCTACACCCTGTCCCTGGCCCTGGAGGTCCGTTCCCGGCTCGTCCAGCTGGGCTACAACGTCATCCTCACCCGTCGAAGCGATGCCTACGTGGATCACCCGGACCGCACCGCCCTCGCCAAGCGCGCGAACGCCGATCTCTTCGTCAGCCTCCACTACAACGCCGCCGCCGAAAGCGGCTCCGAAGCCAACGGTATCGAAGTCTATGCCATGACGCCGGAGGGGGCCCGATCCACCAATGTCAGCGCCGACGTCGGCTCCCTCAGAGCCTGGGCCGGCAACGAGGCCGATTCCCAAAACGTCCTCCTCGCCTACCACATCCAACGCGCCCTGCTCAAACGGCTCCCCGGTTCCGAAGACCGTGGCGTGCGACGCGCCCGTTTCCTCGTCCTTCGACTCGCCGAAATGCCCGCCGTTCTGATCGAGGGCGGTTTCATGTCCAATCCGTCCGATGCCCGGTGGATCTACAGCACCACCGGCCGCAAGAAGATGGCCAATGCCATCGTGGAAGGCATCACCGCCTACAAGCGCCAGATCGAGGCCCTCGCCACCCCACCGCCTCAACGCAGTTCCAGTTCCAAGTCGTCCAACAGCACGGCGCGGCCGGACTCCGACAAGAACTGAATCGTCAGCCAATCCACCGACGACGCCCGAAGGTTCACGAAGGAGTCGAGCGGCACTTCAATCCGCCGCCACCGGGTCCCCACCTCGAACTCGGACTTCGCCGGAAACACCGCCAACCCCGGACTCCGCGCATCACCGTGGAGAGCCATTCGGATTTTCCCGGTCCCCTTTTCGGTCCGCGCCACCACCACCACCTGGCGAGGCGCATGTTCCATCAGCATCCACCCGCGCACACGCACCGTGCCCACCGTCGCCGAAGCCCGTCCCGATGGCACTTCAATGCGCAGCGCACCACGGCCCGACCATGCTTCTTTCGAGACCGTCATCCACGGGGATCCGTCGCCGCTTCCACCCCATTCCCATCCCACCATCCCCTGCTCGAATCCTTCCAGGTGGCCGGTGAACGGAAGCGTTGGTTCAGTGACCCCGGCGAGTTGCGGACGAAACCAGCGCATCGCGGAAGCGTTGGTGGTTCCCGCCCCCGAGGCTTCGACAAAATAAACGACGGGTGTGGAGGCGGAGACGAGCGGGATGCGGGCCTCCCAGGCACCGGGACGGCCCGACATCGGCCAGGAACGCCAGTCCCGAACCAGCCAGTGCCCCGGAGCATCGGTGCTGACCAGCACGCGCGGCACCTGGGAACCCGTGGACGCCGCAGTCCCATTGGTGGCTCCCTCCCATGCCACCCGCATTCGGCGATCCATGAATGCCGCCGAGACCAGGCCTGTCTGGCCGACCGCCACAAACAGGTCGCCTTCCAACCCTTCCAGCGGCGCATCCGGAGGCTCGGCTGCCCGAGCCGCCGAGGAACCCAGGCCAATCCCCACCACGACCCCAAGCAGCACCCATGCTTTCCATGCACCGGCGAACGGCGATGGGGAAAGGGCGACGCGAGCCAATCGATGCATGGCCCGCATTCCTGTTAATCCGTTGGCCATCATGGTTCCCCTACTTCGTTCCCGAGGACCGGCTCGATCCGGCCTTTTTGGCTTTCCCCAATCCGGCCCAGACGATGGTGCCGGTCAGGAAACCGATGGCGAAGAAGGCGAAGTACATGAGCGCCGCTGGCTGCTGGATGCGCCGCGGAATCAAGGGTGGCAGCGCGAAATCCACCACCCCGCGGTTGTTCATTCCCATCAAGACCAGCAACAGCAGCACCAGGACGACAAACAGAGATTTGAGCAGGACTTTGGCATTCATGAAGGCACGAGCGGTCGCGAGCATTCACGGCACCTCAGCGCCCGTCAATTGCCCGTGGCGCCGATTCCAATTTGCACCATACTGTCCGCCGCGCAGGCAACCCTTCCATGAGCATTGCAACCCGAACCGGCGACAACGGAACCACCGGATTGATGTACAATCGGCGTGTCTCCAAGTGTCACCCCCGCGTCGAGGCGTATGGGACCGTCGACGAACTCAACACCGCCCTCGGCCTGGCCCGCGCCACCACCCCGCATCCTTTCATCCGCGACAGCCTGCTCCCCATCCAAAAGGATCTGGTCACGGTCATGGGCGAGTTGGCCACTGCCGTCGACGACCTTCCTCGCTATGTCGCCGATGGCTACCCGACCGTCACCCCGGCCTTGATCGAGAAACTCGACCGACTGGTGGAGACGCTGGAGGCGCAGGACATCACCTACAAAGGCTGGGCCACCCCGGGAGCCACCCCCGATGCCGCAGCGCTGGACATCGCCCGGACCACCGCACGGCGCGGGGAGCGCCGCGTCTGCGCCCTGCAGGAAGCGGATCAGCTCCGGAACGGGGAAATCATCATTTACCTGAACCGGTTGAGCGATTTGCTCTGGCTGATGGCCCGTTGGGTGGAGACCCGGTGCGAACCAGGTTCGGAGACCGTCACGGCCTGACCGACCGACGCCGGTACGTTCTGCATGCGCAGGATCGCTAGGTCGGTGACGATGCACCCTGCGCCATAACCTCACGCAGCGCGGCAATGCATCGCTGATTTTCCTTGGCGGTTCCCACCGAAATACGGATGTGCCGGGGCATTTGGTAGCCGCCCATCGGCCGGGTGATCACGCCGCGCCGTTGAAGCCCGAGAAAAACCTTCTGCCCGTCCCCGACCTCCACCATCAGAAAATTCGCCGCACTCGGCACCACGGTCAGGCCCAGCTCCCGGCATTCGCGGGTCAGAAAGACCAATCCAGCCCGGTTGGTGTCCCGGGTGCGCTGGATGTGGTCCGCGTCGTCCAGCGCCGCCAGCGCCGCCGCCTGCACCAGAGCGTTGATGTTGAAAGGCTGGCGAACCCTCTCCAGCACCTCGATCAAATCCGTGGAACCGATGCCGTACCCCAATCGAAGCCCGGCCAGGCCGTGAATCTTCGAGAAGGTTCGCATGATGAGGAGGTTGGGACGGGCGCCGGAACGAATCCAGGGGAGCAGATCCACCGGGTCGTCGAGGAATTCAATATAGGCCTCGTCCATCACCAACAGGACCTCCGGAGGCACCGATTCGACCAGGGCCAGCACTTCATCCCGCGACGCGAGCGTGCCGGTGGGATTGTTCGGGTTGGCCACAAACACCGCCGTGGTGGACGGCGTGATCGCCTGCCGCATGGCCGCGAGATCATGGCCGTATTCCCTGGCAGGCACGGTGATCACCGACGCCCCCATCATCCGTGCGATCAGCGGGTAGATCGCGAAACAGAACTGCGACACCACGATGTTGGTGCCGGGGCGCATGAGGGCGTGACCCACGAATTCAATGATCTCGTTGGAACCGTTCCCCAGGATCACGTTCTCCGGTCGGAGGGCCAGGCCGGCCGCCAACCGCTTTTTGAGATGGAATGCGTTTCCGTCGGGATAGAGGTGCAGTTTGGAGAGGACTTCGCGCATGGCCGCCAACGCCTGAGGCGACGGCCCCAGCGGGTTTTCGTTGGAAGCCAGCTTGATGATGTCGGCGGCCGGCAGTCCGAATTCCCGGGCGACCTCGTCGATGGGTCGGCCGGGTTGATACACCGGCAGGCCCTGGAGCGCCGGGTTCAGGGGGAGTTTCGACATGAGCTTACTGGAGCAGTTCGAGGATGCGGGCGACGTCGACATGCCGTCCCACGACATCGCGGATGATCTCGATCTTCTGGGTGTCGGCAGGTCGGGTCTTGACGTTCAAATCATGCACGCGCGAAGCGACCTGATAGCTGTCGCCCTCGGCGAGCAGGACGGGGAACGGCAACTCCCGGATGATGCGCATCACGGGGGCGGAGGGGCGGATGTTGTCGGTGAGAATGATGCCTGACAGCGAGGCGGATCCCTCCGCGCGCCCCTGGGCGGCTCCGGCGGCGAGGAGAATGTCCTCGCGATCGCCGGGAGTGATCACCAGGGCCCCGGCGGTGAGGTGGTGCATGGCGTGATGGACGCTCATGGCGCCCATGACCACGCGACCGACGATGTGATTGATGCCCGCGTTGGAATTCAGAACATCCGCCTCCAACTCCTCACGGATCGCCGCCACGGTCGGGCAGGACAGGATGGGTTGGTGGGGAATGACGCCGAGCAATTCCAGTCCCCGGCGTTTGAAGCCTTTCCGGGCAAAATTCGAGATGTAATCGATCTTCTCGGGCAGGACCTTGTTGAGGATGACGCCGATGATTTCGACGCCTTCCTTCTCGAAGAGCGCCTGGTTCAGGGCGACTTCGTCGATCGGTTTGCCGATGCCGCCCTGGCTGACGATCACCACCTTGGCATTCAGCAGGCGGGCGACGGTGGCGTTGGAGAGGTCGAACACGGAACCGACCCCGGCATGGCCCGTGCCTTCGACGACAACGAAGTCCTTTTCCCAGGAGACCCGGTCGAAGGCCCGTTCGATCCGCCGGACCAGCACTTCGTTGTTGGCGCTTTCGAGATAGCGGCGGGTGAAGTCCGGTTCGACCGCGATGGGGCTCATGTCGACCAGCGGCGCCTCGATCTGGTAGACGCGCTGCATGAGATAGGAATCCTCGTCGATCTTCTGCTCCTCGATTTCGACGAACCGCTGGCCGACGGGTTTGATGTACCCGATGCGGGGATGGTGTTGCTGCAAGGCCGAAAGAAGTCCGAGTGCCGACGTCGTTTTGCCGTCGTTCATCCGGGTGGCCGCCACGAAGACCCGTGGGGTACTGCTGTTTTTCGGCATCAGACGCGTCTAATCGCCGGGCAGAGCCTGCCCGGCTTCAGGGTAGAGGTTGGCGTACTCAATCGATTGCAGCCCCACGATCGCCGCCACTCCCAGGATGTCGTGAGCATTGGATCCGCGCGAGACATCCGCCGCCGGTCGATCCAAACCCAACAGGATCTGTCCGTAGGCATTCCCGCGCGCAATATGCTGCACCATCTTGCTGGCGATGTTCCCCGCCCCCAAATCCGGAAAAATCAACACGTTCGCCCGGCCCGCCACCCGGCTGTCCGGCACCTTGCGGGCCGCGATTTCCGGGATCAACGCGGCGTCCACCTGGAGCTCACCGTCGATGTCGATCTCCAACCGCTGCTCCCGGGCGCTTTGCTGGGCGAGAGCCGTCGCTGCCGCCACCCGTCCCACCGCTTCATGGCGGGAACTGCCCTTGGTTGAAAACGAGAGCATGGCCACCCGGGGCCGGGTTCCCAGCATCTGACGCGCCAGGCGTGCCGTCGAAATGGCAATTTCGGCCAACTGCTCGACGGTGGGTTCCGGAATGACACCGCAGTCGGCGAGGAACATGACGCCGTCCTCGCCGAACCGGGAATCCGGCACCTCGATGATCATGCAGCTCGACGCGGTGGTCGACTTCGGCGCCACCTTGATGATCTGAAACAGCGGCCGCAGGACGCTCCCCGAAATCTCGCTGGTGCCCGAGACAAACCCGTCGGCCCCGTGCATGGCCACCATCATGGCGCCGAAATGATTCGGCTTAAGCAGCACACCGCGTGCGTCAGGCTCTTCGATACCCTTCAGCCGACGAAGCCGCTCGTAGCGAGCCACATAGGCATCCAGATCATCACTGCGTTCGGGATCGATGATCCGGATCCCTTCCACCGAGACATTCAGGCTCTCAGCAAGGGCTTTGATTTTGCCTCGGTCGCCCAGAAGGATGGGAACGCCCAGACGCAACGAATGGAACTGACGCGCCGCCAGCAGCACCCGCGGTTCGTTCCCTTCCGGGAAGACGATCCGCTTGGGATGCCGTTGCAGTTTGTCGATGACGCTCGCAATGAAGCGCATGGCCCGGGCTGTCTAACGCACCTACCCCCCCGCCGCAATCGGGATCATTCCCCGACTTCCTTGAGCACCCGGAAACTCCGGCCCCGTTCTCCAACGATCGTGACGCTGATCCCCTTCTTCAGGTCGCCGTCATTCATCACTGTGCGGAACTCTTTGGGAGTGCGCACCGGCCGGCGGTTGACCTTGGTGATGACGTCGCCCGCCTGGATCTGTTGTTCGGCTGCCGGACTGTCTTCCGCCACCTCCACCACCAGAACTCCTTCGCCAGGTTCCAGCTCCAGGTTCTTGGCGGTCTTGGCGTCCAGTTCCCGGACCGTCAACCCGGCCCCGGAGGCCGTATCCGGCTCCACTGGAGCGCGTCGAGACGGCCGCATCATGGCCATCCGATCCTCGGGCAGTTCACCAGGGGTCAACGCGATCTGCATCTTCTTGTCGCCGCGGTACACCTCGACCTGGATCGGCTTGCCGACGGCCTTTCGACTGACCAGTCGTTTCAGATCGACCACATCCCGCACCACCTGACCGTCGATCCCCACGATCACATCCTGGGTCTCGAGATCCGAACCCCAGGAAGGTCCGTCACGGAGAATGCGAACCACCACAACGCCTTCCTTCACAGGAACATCCGCCGGGGTGGTGTCCGCCGTTTCGCCGACGGTCTCAATGTTCACCCCGAGCCAGGCGCGGGTGAAACGGCCCTTCTCGATCAACTGCTCTGCGACTTCACGGGCGAGATTCACCGGCACCGCGAAACCGATCCCGGTGTTCATGCCCCGGATCATGGAATTGATGCCGATCACTTCACCTTCGATATTCACCAACGGGCCGCCGCTGTTGCCCGGATTGATGCTCGCGTCGGTCTGGAGGAAATCCTGATCCATCATCACCGCATCGAGCATCACGCGTCGGCCCTTCGCGCTCACGTGACCAAAGGTCACGCTGTAATCGAGTTCGAAAGGCGCCCCAATCGCGATCGCGAACTCACCCACCCGAACCTTCGCGGAATCCCCCAGTCGTGCCGCCGGCAGATTGGTGGCGTTGACCTTCAGAACCGCGATGTCCGACTCGCTGTCCACGCCCTTCACTTCCGCCTCCAATCGGCGGCCATCCTTCAAGCGCACCTCGATCTTCTCGGCATCCTTCACCACGTGCCCGTTGGTCAGGATGTATCCGTCCTCGCGAAACACGACGCCTGAACCTTGCTCAGGGAAGTAGTCCGGCGGAGGCGTGCGTCGCGGACGGCTGCGCTCGCGATCCATGCGTTCCTGGAGTTCCTTCTGCATTTCCTCGGGCAGGAACTGAAAGAAACTGCTGCCCGCCTCCTTCTCCACGTCCTCCTTGGGCCGGACCCGCACCACCACGACCGCCGGCGACACGCTCTCGGCCACTTCCACAAACGCGGCGTTGAGTTTCCGAACCAGCTCCAACTCCGGGGAGGCCGCCGACACCGCGGACGTGGTCGCAACCCACATCAGCGCCGCCACCCCCACCACCAGCCAGCTCCACCCGAGCTTCGTCGTGTTCCCGCAATTCATGGCCTGATGTCTAGCAGTCACCGGCCGCCGCGCAAAGAGCCAGGTTCATCCGGCCACCCGGTTTCGGATGGGTCCACCAACCGCTCCGTTCCTGCCCAAAGACTTGGACACTCATCGTTGCGCCCCACCCCATCGGTTGCGGGGGGATGATCAAGGCAACCACTGTGTTGAACTTCCCCACTTCAGCCTCGTCCACGCCCGTCCCGGCAGCTAGGGTTGCACCGTGCTGAAAGGCAGCTGGCACCGACGCACCCCCAGAAGGTTCCTGGGGGCCGATGGGCATCCACCCGCGAGCAGCGTTCCCCCGAGCGATCCACCGTCGATGGCGAACAACCCACCCTCTCGTCCCGAGGACACGGGAGAGGGTCAGAACTCCGACCTCCGGTTCCAAGCCGACCGGGAAGCCATGGTTCGCGATCAACTCACCTCCCCGGGCCGACACATCACCCATCCTCGGGTCCTCAGCGCCATGGCACGTATTCCCCGCCATGAATTCGTGCCCGCCCCCTACGCAGCCGAGGCCTACGCCGACCACCCGCTGCCCATCGGCCACCACCAGACCATCTCGCAGCCCTTCATCGTCGCCTTCATGACCGAGGCTCTCGATCCCCAACCGAATCATCGGATTCTCGAAATCGGCACCGGTTCGGGATACCAGACCGCAGTCCTTGCCTCCCTGGTGCGGGAAATCCACACGCTCGAAATCGTTCCCGAGCTCGCCCAGTCCGCCACCGCAACCCTGCGGCGTCTCGGCATCCGCAACGTCACCGTCCACCCATGCGACGGCAACTTCGGCTGGCCCGACGCCGCGCCCTATGACCGCATCCTGGTCGGCTGCGCGCCGAATCAAATCCCCAGCCCGCTGATGGATCAGTTGCGGGACGGCGGTCGAATGATCCTCCCGGTGGGTAACCTCGACCAGGGCCAGGATCTGGTGGTGCTGGAGAAACACGGGTCACGCATCGAGACCCGCCATGTGCTTCCGGTCCGCTTCGTTCCCATGACAGGCGGAGGGTTTGCCGGTGGGCCGGCCACCGGCCCGGACCATCACCCTTAGCCGAGGGTGAATCGAAATTCGACGCCTCCCGTCAGGGGAGCCTCGGCCCAGATTTGTCCGCGGTGACGATCCACGATGCGTTGGACGACGACCAAGCCCAGGCGGGTCCCGGAAGCCGACTCCAGGTACCCGGACAAATCCCGACCGCTGAGGACCCTTCCCACCCAACTTCGGTCCAAGCCCACCCCGTTATCCCGGACGAAAAACGTGCGCTCTCCCGCGGGCCCCACCTCCGACGTGGTTCCCACTTCGATGCGTGCACCGGGGCTGTTCCTCGAAAACTTCCAGGCATTGCCCAGCAGGTTGGCGAGCAGGACCCGGAGCAGCCGGGAATCCCCGACCACCGACATCCGGGGCTCCACTGAGACACGAATGGACCGTCCGGGCTCGACCTCGGTGAAACCGTCCAGAATTTCAACTGCCAGCGCGCTGAGGTCGATGCGCTCCAGCTCCAGAGGCTTCTGCTTCAGTTCGTGCAACCAGCCGAAGCACTCGATCAACCGCATCATCCGAACCCCGGATCGCATCATCCAATCGACTTCGCGCCGCACATTGGCGGGGATCGACTCCGGCGGTTCCATGCCCAGGACCACCTTCACCTCCGTCAGACCGATCTGGGCGCTCCTGAATTGATGCCCGACCGCGAATGAAAGCATCTCCAGCTCCCGCTTGAATTCGCTGAACTCCGAGGTCACCAGCAACAACCGACTGCCCATCGTTTCATTGGCTTTGGTGAGCTCCTCCAGATGGTGGCCTTCCGCATGGACATCCCGGCGAACCGTCAGGAGATGGGCAATCGTGCCATGGGGACCACGCACACCCAGCACCCACTGCTCCGCCCGCCTCGGCCCACCCTCGGTGCCCGGGCCGGCACAGTCCGCCCGCCAGCTGCCTCCCGTCCTGATGACTTCCCTCAGCTTTTCCCGTTCACCGGCGTCCGTCCCCGCCCATTCCAGCGGATCCAGCCGATGCCCCAACACCTGTCCCGGGACCTTCCCGACCGACCGGCAGTACCCCGGCCCCGCCCATTGCACCCGAAGCCCCCTGTCCATCACGACCACACCATCGTCGGACTTGCCCAGTTGCTGGATCGCCCGCCCCCATTGCCCCGCCCAGTAAGCTCCCTGCTGGTCCTCGCCATCCTTCAACTGCTGCACGGCCAAGGCCACGGCAACCACGCTCGACACACCCAGGAGCAGAGCGCCACCCGCCGCCCATCGTCCGAGAAAAGGAAGGACCACTGCCAGCCCCCCCAGGAAACCCGCCAAAAGCGCCCACCACGGAAATCCCATCCACCACGTCCGCCAGGGGGGCCCAGCCCCACCTCGAACCGGATCACGCCCCGTGCTTCCGGCACTCGCCGCCTCCTGGCAGGCACCACCTCCCCCCACCAGCTCACCCGAGTCCCCGGCAGTGTCCCGCCGGCTTAACGGGACTCCCGACGGACCTCTGTCACCCTGCACTCCGAACCGCGTCCCGGTGGGAACTGTGGCCTGCATGAGGTCATAAGATTACCAAAAGCAGAACCTCTCCGTGAATCGGGGAAACTACTGAGATCACCCCAGCGCAACCGCGTGCCTCTTTTCTCATAAAAAAAGTGCTTATCCTCACAAAAATCCCTGGGTGGGGCGCGGGGTGGACTCGGCGGAATGGACCGGAAGTCGCGCCAAAACCACGGTCCCGGCGCCATCGCTCATGACGTCCAGTTCCCCGCCCAGTTGACGCAGGCGCTCGCGCATGCCGGAGATCCCTACCCCGACCGAGGTACCGCGACGTAACTGATCCAACCGGTCCGGGGCGATGCCCTTCCCGTCGTCTTTCACCTCCAGTTCGATGCTGCCTCCCACCGAGCGGAGCATGACCTGGGCCGTCGCGCTTCCCGAATGCCGGTTCACGTTCAGCAGCGCTTCCTGGGCCACGCGGAACAGGGCCATTTCCGCGTCCTGCCCCAGTCGGCCAAGATCCCTGCCGCAGACACACTCCAGCTTCAGACCCGAGCGTTTGGCCAATTCCTTGACGTATTCCTCAAGCGCTGCCGGGAGCCCCATTTCGTCCAGCATCGGAGGGTGCAGCCCGTAGGAGAGTGTCCGCACATCGCGGGTGCAACCCTCCACCAGGGTCTGGCATTCCTCCAGGGCTTCGATCCATCCGCCATTGCCGTCTTTCGCGGACCGAAGGGCTTCGGACAAGCCGAGGCTGATCGCCACCAATCCCTGGGCGGTCGTGTCATGCAACTCGCGCGCGATGTTCCTTCGCTCCTCGTCCTGAAGTCGCAGAAACCTCCCGGACAGTCGGCGCAGCGATTCCTCGGCCTCCACCTGTCTCGTCATGTCACGGGCAACCCCCAGCAGCCCCGTCAGTCGTCCCGACTCATCCCGAATCGGTTCCTTCCTGAGGAAATAATGCCGGCGCTGACCGCCGACCAAGAGCGGCACATCGAATTCGCAGCGCTGCCCCGATTGCAGCACCTGCTGGTCCGAAGCCTCCAACGTGGCCGCGATGCCCGACGGGAGGATATCGTGGTTGGTCCGGCCCAGGATCGAATCGATGGGTTGGCCCAGCACCCGTGCGCCGGATTCATTGATCAAGAGGTAACGGCACTTGAGATCCTTCGCGAAAATCGCGTCGGAAGCGCTGCGGAGCACCGCCTGCAACAAATCCTGTTGCTGCCGTCGATCCGCTTCCGCCGCCAACCGGCGGGAGATGTTGCGTGCCATCACCAGGACCGCCTGACGCCCCTGGTACTCCATCGGAACCGCCGTCACCTCCACCGGCACCTCCGCGCCATCCGGCCGCTGGATCATCCCTTGAATCGGATCCATCGCCTTGCCTTCCCGACGCAACCGCTCCATCCGGCTTTGCACCTGCGCGCGCATCGACGGGATCACGTGGCGGATCACTTCCTGGCCCAGGACCTCCGACGCGTCCTTCACCTCGAGCAACCGGCAGAGCCCGGTGTTGGCAAATGCGTAGCGCCCATCCGACTCAATGAAGATCGCGTCAGGCGCCGCCTCCACCACCGTCCGGAACGCTGACTCCGCCCGCACCAACTCCTGGTGCACCTTTTGGACCCGCATCGACCACCGTCGCAACAGGAAGAACAACAGCACCGCCGTCGCGAATACGAAGAACAACCCCTTCAGCGTCGTTGCCCATCGGTGAACCGCCGGCGATGTCAGCCACCGGTCCACCAGCCCGTCCGACGTCAAAATCCAAACACCCGCCGTGACGGCATAGATCCACGTCACCCTGCCGGGCATCGACCAAAGATCAGGGTCGCCCGACACACGCTTTTCCAGCGATGGAGTGTCCATAGAATGGGAAGTCCGCTGCTCATGCCGATTTCCCCCCGCAATAGCGAGCACTTAGCCAACGATTCGTTGGCTTAGCCGCGAATCCCAGCCCGTCCGCCCTCTCCATGAACCGGTCGTCCGTAGCGGCGGGCGTCCCGCCTGCCGTAGAGAGGGGCGTCCCGCCCCCCGGAGTCCAGCCTGGTTCATGGTCGGTGAGCATGGCGCCTGCGCCAACGCCGCTTCCCATGAACCGGTCGTCCGTAGCGGCGGGCGTCCCGCCTGCCGTAGAGGGGGGCGTCCCGCCCCCCGGAATCCCGGTTCATGGCCCGAGAGCAGGTCGGCCTCGAACAGGTTCCCCGGACCTGTCGACCTTCGATTCCTCATCTTGCCCCGAACCACCCCGCGCCCGACACTGCCCGCATGTCGACGCCAACGCCCGCTCCCGAACCGCGTCTCGCCGCCATGCGCGTGGACTACCACCTTGGGCACCTGGACGAAAAGGATCTCGCCGCCGATCCCTTCCGTCAGTTCGAGGTCTGGTTCAACCAGGCCCGCGAGGCGAACCTGCTGGAGCCCAATGCCATGACCCTCGCCACCGTCGACGCCGACGCCCGGCCCACGGTGCGCACGGTCTTGTTGAAGCACTGGGATGAGCGGGGCTTCGTCTTCTTCACCAATCTCGAAAGCCGCAAGGCGGTTCAGATCGCGGCCAACCCCAACGTTTCCCTCCTCTTTCCCTGGCTCCCCCTCCAACGCCAGGTGGCCATCAACGGCACCGCCGAAAGGATCAGCACCGCCGAGGTCGTCGCCTACTTCATCAAACGCCCGTTCCATGCCCAACTCGCCGCCTGGGCCTCACCCCAGAGCCGGGTCATCTCCACCCGCGCCATTCTCGAAATGAAATGGGAGGAGATGAAACGGAAGTTCCGCGAAGGCGAAGTCCCCCTGCCCTCGTTCTGGGGTGGCTACCGGGTGGTGCCCCGTGACGTCGAGTTCTGGCAGGGCGGTGAAAGCCGTCTGCACGATCGCTTTCTCTACACCCGCGATACCGACACCTCCTGGAAGGTCGAGCGCCTCGCCCCCTAGCGTCCGTTACCCGTCACCTGTCCTCTGCCATCCGTCCTCTGTCATCCGTCACCCCGCCGCCATGCCGGTCAACGAGGTCATTCGCAACAAGTTGTCCCAGACACCCCACAAACCGGGTGTCTACCTCCACAAGGACCGCTTCGGCCGCGTCATCTACGTGGGCAAGGCCCGCGATCTGCGCAAACGGGTCAGCACGTACTTCCAGCCGTCGCGTCGACAGGGTTGGGACCTCAAGTTCAACGCCCTCGTCGAAGCGGTCTACGACTTCGATTGGCACGTGGTGAAGTCGGAAGCCGAAGCGCTCCTGCTCGAAGGCAAGCTCATCAAGGAGTTCCAACCCCGCTTCAACATCGATTTCCGCGACGACAAGCGGTTCCTCCTGCTCAAGGTCAACCTCAACGACCCCATCCCCCGGTTCACCCTCACCCGCCTTCGCCAGGACGATGGTTCCGTCTACTTCGGGCCCTTCGCCCACTCGGGCTCGGTCCGCCGCACCCTCACCGTCCTCCGCCGTCGCTTCAATCTCCGCGGCTGCCGCCCCCTCACCCCCACCGAAGCCGACTACCGACATTGCCTCTACGGCAACCTCAAGTACTGCACCGCCCCCTGCATCACCAATGTCACCCGCGAGCAGTATCTCGCCCAAGTCCAGGCCGCCCTCGACTTCCTCGCCGGCCAAACCGACGAGATGATCGCCGGGTTCGAGGACGAAATGAGAAAGGCCGCCGCCCAGCTCGACTTCGAAAAAGCCGCCCAACTGCGCGACGCCATCACGGACCTCAAGAACACCACCCAGAAAACGGAAAAATTCGAGCGCGTTCCCTACAAACTCCCCGTCGCCATCAACCCGGAAGCCGACTTGCGCGAACTCTCCCGCGTTCTCGACCTCCCCACCCCTCCCGCCCGCATCGAAGGCTTCGATATCTCCAACATCAGCGGCACCTTCATGGTCTCGTCCATGGTCAGCTTCTGGCACGGACGCCCCGACCGCGCCCATTACCGACGCTTCAAAATGAAGACCGTCCTGCAACAGGACGACTTCGCCTGCATGGCCGAAACCGTCCGTCGCCGTTACTCCCGGCTCCTGCGCGAAATCCAGGGGGAACGACCCTCCCCCGAATCCCGCGACGACGGCGGCCAGGCCAGTCCCGAGGAACTCCAGCGCGCCACCAACGACATCAGCGGTGCCTTCCATGACCGGCCGTTCCGCCACGACACCGATGCCGCCGCCGCCGCCATCGCCCCAGTGTCCAGGACCCTCCGTCGCCCAGCCTCCACCCCACTGCCCTTACCCGTCCCCGGCGACGAGGATCTCGACCCGTCACCGGTTGACGCGGACCCAAGCCCCGAACTCAACGCACCCTGGGTCCCCAAACCACCCGCTAAACCCCGCCTGCCGGATCTGATCCTCATCGACGGCGGCAAAGGCCAGCTCAACGCCGCCTGCCATGAACTCGCCCAACTCGGGCTTCAACACATCCCGGTCATCGGGCTCGCCAAGGAATTCGAAGAAATCCATCGCCCCGGTGAAAAGAACCCCCTTCGCCTCGGCCTCGACAGCCCGGCGGTCAAGCTCCTCCAACGCGTGCGCGACGAAGCCCATCGGTTCGCCAACACCTTCAACGCCCAACTGAGACTCAAGAAGATCAGCGAAAGCCTGCTCGACGAGTTTCCCGGAATCGGCGATTCCCGAAAACAGGCCCTGCTGAAGCGGTTCGGTTCCGTCCAACGCCTCAAGCTCGCCACCGCCGAGGAGATCGCCGAAGTGTCCGGCTTCGGTGGAGCCATGGCCGAGAAACTGAAGGAATTCCTGACCGCCCGCACCACCCTTCCCGACACACCGGCTTCTTAAGGAACCTTGTTCAGGTCCGGCATCTTTTTGAATCGATCGAGGGCGTTCGTTCGCCAGTTTGCCCCCAGCACTTTGGCGGTCGTTGAAACCGGCGGGGTCGGCGCCGGAACTTCCATAGGTGGCATCGGCTGGGCCGACGGCGCCGGAATCGGCGCGGGCACTGACCCGGGCGCAGGCGGAGTCGGGGACGTCAGCACCGATTCCGAAACGACCGGGGGTGAGGCAACCCACGACGCCGGCATCCGCATCTCCGAGGGCTGGGACAACACCGGCGGAGCCTCCACGCCCAGCGTCGAAGCCAATGCCGACGCGGGCACCGGGGATTCCCCGCGCCAGCCAATGCGGATGGTGGGAATGGGTCCCACGGCAATGATCAGCTGGCCGAGGCTCAAGCCCGGCAGTTCAACCGTGTCCGCGAGTTCGACCGCACGCTGAATGGCGGCGAGCACCCCGCGCAGCGCCGGCTTTGCCGCGTGGGCGTCAACGAGCGCACGGATGGCGGTGGCGGGGATATCCTCCATCTTGCGAAGCAACAGCAGCAGGCGTTGTCCGGCGGTCAGGCCGATCTCGAGATCCACCCCCGCCAGTTCAAAGCCCGTCTGCCGGATGACCCCCGTGGCATCACGGACCTCGGCCAGCACCTTCAGCAGATGATCGCCGCTATCGGAACGAAGTTCGCTGATCCCGCTTTGGATCTCCGATCGAAGCTGATGCAACTGGCCCACGGTCAGCACGACCGATTCCCGGAGGCGCGCGGCCTGAGCGGGAGCGGCTTCCACCACCTGCCGCAATTGGTTCGCCTGCCGACCCAGGCTCTGAATTCGGGCAACGAGTTTTTCCTTCATGACGCGTTCAGGAGGGGGATCCCAGTTTCGGCGGTGCAGGTGGAGCGGAAGACGGCGGCTCGGCTGGAGGCTCGGTGGAACGATCCGCCTTCGCGAGCACCTCGTGAAAACGTTCCAGGAACGCGCGCTCATTGGTGAGCATGTCCTGGGTGACCTCGAATTCCACGGTGCCCTGCCGGGCCCGGGCCGCCAGCAGATCCTGAGCACCGCGCAGGTGATCGCGTTGTTGCCCGGCAAGATCCTTCAACGTGGCCAGCGTGCTGTGAATCATCTCCAACTCATGCGACAGGCTGTCGACACGATCGGCCACCACCGACGCATGGGTGACCGCGACGGCCCGGGCCAGGTCTTCCCGAAGCGCGTTCAATCCCTCGGTCAGCCGAACCGCCAACCCTTCCTCCGACCGCGCGGGCTCGATCCCCGGCGTCGGTGCGGCTGCCGGCGATGCCATCCAGCCAGGTGGGCGATCGACGAGAACCGAACGCAGGGCTTCGAGACTCTGAACCACGGGCGCCAGATCGATCGCCGCCACAGGAGTGGGCGCTGTCGGAACCGGGGCCGACGACGTTGCGGGTTCGGGCCTTTGCGCCAGCCCGGCCTGCAGGACATTCTGAATCCCTTCGAGACCGGCATGGAACGCGGCCAACTGACCCACCACCCGGGTCACCGGATCGTTGGCATCGCCGGTGCCCCGGACCAACTGATGCCGGCGGAAGGTGCGCCGGATCTCGTCCCAACGCGCCTGTTCCTCCGGAGTCAGCCAACCCACCAGTTCCTTGAACTTGAGCAGATTGGCTTCGGTCCCGGAGGTCAGGGTCTGGGCTTCATTTCGATAGTGGTCGAGCAGAACGGCGCGGATTTCCTCGTCGTTCATGATCGGCACGATTTTCTCGGCGAGCCGGTTCATGTTGCGATACGAGCCTTGCAGTCGGAAGGGCGGTTCCGTCCGGTAATCGTCCGCCTGTCCCGCCGACGCGATGTACTCCTGATTGACTCGCAACACCACTTCCCGCACCGCCAACAGGCGCCGGGTGACGGCCAGGATCTCGTCGATTTCCTGACTGGAATAGGTCCCTTCCAGACTCCCGGCCTCGCCGGTGTCCACGCCTTCCACCGCCTGGGCGCGACGGATCAACGCCCGGACGTCCTTCGGGTGACGTGTCGCCACCGACGCCAAAACCGCGTTCGAGGTGGCCGCGTTCTCGATGTAACTCGCCTTGAAAGCATCGGCGCGATTTCCAATCACGTCCCCCAGGTTGTAGGTGTCCGCCCGGTTCGCGAGCATGTCCGGGATTTTGAATTTCTGGCCGCTCTCGGTGTACGGATTGCCCGCCATGACCACCACGACCCGGCGTCCGCGCAAATCGTACGTGCGCGAGCGTCCCCGCCACACGCCTTCGATCTTCCGCTGACCGTCGCAGAGGGAGATGAACTTCTGCAGGAACTCCGGGTTGCAGTGCTGGATGTCGTCGATGCAGATCATCGCGTTGTCACCCATCTCGAACGCGAGGTTGAGCTTGTGGATCTCTTCCCGGGCACCGGCGTTGGGGGCGTCCTCCGGGTCGAGCGAGGTCACGGCGTGTCCCAGGGCGGGGCCATTGATTTTGACGAAGACGATGCCCAACCGGCTGGCGATGTATTCCAGCAGCGTCGTCTTGCCGTAGCCCGGAGGCGACACCACCAGCAACAGGCCCATGAGGTCGGTGCGCTTCTGGTCGCCGGCGGCCCCGATTTGCTTGGCCAGATTGTCGCCGATCATCGGCAGGTAGACTTCATCGATCAGCTCGTTGCGGACAAAGGAGGTGAGCACCCGGGGACGGAATTCATCCAGCCGCAGCCGCGCCCGTTCCTGTTCCAGCAGTCGCTGCCGACGCTGGCGGTACTGTTCAAACCGCGGCAGAGCGTCACGTTCAAATCGGCTGAGACGTTCGCGGAATTCCAGATAATCGAAGACATAGCGGGAGCCCTGGATGCGGGCATGACTGCCCTTCAACGGATCGATCACCTGGGTGGTGGCAGAGTCGATCACCACCCGGGCGAGGTCCGGGCCGCAGAACAGAATCGCCACCGCCTCCTCCAGATAGCGGCCCGTCTCCCCAGGCTGGCTCAGCAAGAAGCCCCGCACCCAGTCGCGAACCAATTCCAGGTCGCTGGCGGGATGCGCGACCAGGTCAGCGCGCACGCGGGCCAACGCCGCATCGCTACCCTTCGCCACCAGATGCCGATGAAAGGCTTGAACCAGCCCATCGGCTTCCCGGCTGGAGACAAACGTTTCGCCGGAGCTGAGTTCGTGAAACAGGTACTCACCCGCACCCGCCGCGAGGTCGGTGGCATAGAGGCCGGTGTCGCGGGCGAAGCCTTCGATCAATGCGGTCAACGCCTGACAGTATCGCGCCTGCGCAGGGTCCCCGGGGAAGACGCGGTTGCGCTCGCCGAAAGCCCGCAGGCGCACCTGCCAAAGCTCCCGCGCGTCCTTGGGACAAAACCGCTGCCAGAACACGGTCGCGCACGCCCGCGCATCCGGCGGATGACGGGCCAACCGAAGCGCCAAATGAGTCGCAACCAGGGCGTGAACGATCTGGGCGGTGTCGTGGTCGTGAACCCCCTTGATGTAACCCTCCTGGAGGCGGGTTCCCATCGCTTCCTGAACCCAGGCCAATCGCGCCTCGCTGCTCAGTCCTGCAACCGATTCCACCGTCCTCACGCCAACCCCCGAGGCACCCACGTCGGACGACTGCACCGTGTGTTCCGCCCCGGGCCGAGGTTCTGCGGCGGTCGGACTCCCCTCCCCCAGGGATTGGAGCAGTCGAAACGCGAGGTATTCCGCGCGGTACACCTCGGCGTTCTCGGACGGAAGTTCCTGGTTCCAGGCACTGCGCGTGGCCAAAAAGGCCTCGTCCGTGATGGCCTCGAAGTACCGCGTGCCGGTGAGGTGCAGGAACGGTTCACCGTCCCGATGGACGACGGTGAGGTCGAGTGGCTGGGTGGTGACATTGAACCGGTGCCGGCCCAGCTGAATGACCCCCGGCCCGCCCACGAACAGTTCCTGCCTATCCTTGAGTTGGCGAACCGCATCCTGCTGCGCGCTCTTCAGCCGGCCCTGAAGGTCGTCCGCCTTCACCGAATCCCCCAGAACCAGCAGTTCCGCGATCTGATCCCGAACCTTGGCCACCATCAGGTCGGCGGCCAGGTAGGTGTTGATCTCCTGAACCGTGGTCAGGCCGGCCAGCCGGTTCTGAATCACCTTCAGAATGCGATCGGCCGCTGAAACCAGGGCGGCCGATCGCCGGTTCCGCTGTTCCACCAGGCCGAGTTTGCGCTGCTCAAAGGCCTCGTAGAGTTCGGTGCGACGCTCCGCAAGCTGGACGGTGCAGTCCTCGAAGTCCGCGAACGCACCTTCGAGTTCCTCGATCTGAACCGCGAGCCGGTTGAGGTATTCGTCGCATTTCGCCGGCGAATCACACAGGTCGAGAAAGCTGGCCGCCGACTGCCCCAGCAGCTTCATCTGCGCCGAAAAACGGGCGGCGTTCTCCACCGCCCCCAGCGATTGCAGGCGCTTCTGAAGTGCGGCCCGGACCTGGTTCAGGGTCGCGTAGATCGCCGTGATCCCATCAAGAATCCGCGTCGATTCGGTGGCGTCGTCGATGCGCAGGTTGTTGACGATCTCCACCAGCATCTCGAGTTCCACCCGGGACGACGCCGCGGCCTCGTCCAGCTTCTTCCCGTCCACCACCCGGGTGATGGACTCGACCGCCGCCAGGTGTTCCCCCGCCCGTTGGCGATAGGGTTCCAGCGCCTCCGGCTTGAGCAGAAAACGAACACACGCCACCGACAATTCGTCCGCGCGCGCGACGACCGCCTTTTCCAACTCGTCCAGGGCGGAGAGGTCGATATAACGGACTTCCTTGAGGGTGATCACCTCACCACGAAGCCGGCGCAGGGTGGCCAGGTGCTGGACATGATCGTCGAGCCGCTGGAAGGAGGCGCGCCGCAGCGCACCGAATTGGTCGTCGCACCGCTGCCGCAATTGACGGACCTGCTGCACCGCCTCGCGCTGCAGTCGCTGAACCTTGTCGAATTCGTCGACGGCCTGATTCGCGGCGTCGCGCACCTGCCGCAAGGCCTCGTCGAGGCCGAAGGCGTCGGCATGCCCCAGCCACGGATAGGCATCCAGCACCACGGCACACCGCTTCACGACGTCGGCGTACAGCTCGGCGTAAGGCTGGCGACGATGGACCAGGGACGAAATCTCCTGAGCCTCGGCCAGGCAGCGGACCACGTCCTTGTTGCCAATCTGATAGAGAAAGGCATCGCGCCGGCCGGAGGGTTCGTTTCCCTTCTCGTAGAAGGGCGTCTGCCGCAGCTGGATCGAGTGGTGCTTTTGCGGCTCTGGATCGGCCCGGAACAGGAGAAGATGCCCATTGGGAAACAGGGAGAAACCGTGGCAGACGATCCGTTCGGCGACCTGTTGGGCAATGAGCTTGTACGCCATCAGGACGTACACGCCCTCGTTGGCATCGTAGAAAACGAAGAGCGAATCCTCACCGGTGGGGGCGTGCAGCACCCGCTCCAGCACCAACCCGCTTTCCCGGGCCTCGAATTGCTTGAGCTCGCCCGTCGCCAGGTAGTAGCCGTCCGGAAAGATGAGTCCGTGTTCCTCAGGCAGCAGCGCGCACGACTGCCCGATGGCATCCACCCGATGCACGGTGTGCAGCTTCTCATGGAAGACGAAGTAGCGCGGCTGGGTCTCCTTGTACGGCCGAACCTTCAGCACCACGAGCGGGTCCAGGATCGAGTAGGCAATCTCGGCGTCATCCACCTTCTGGTGCCGGTCCTCGACTTTTTCGGAATAGACCCCCTCCCCCGTCGAGGTGTTGTCCTCGACCTTGATGGTCAGATCGCCCCCGACACACTCCACGAAAACACGGTCCTCGATCGAGACGTGGGGATGATCCCCGTACCGGTAGGACTGGCGATCCGGCGTCAGCCAGCGGAACTGGTGCGAAGGCGGAAAGCCCAACCGGCGAAAATCCGACTCCGCCCGCCCGTCGATATACTTCAAGTTCCCACCATCGAGATCCCACTTGAACACCGCGATATCACCGAGCCCCGCGCCGATACGGAAGACCATGTAGAGGCGCCCGCCAATCTCAGAGAACTTGCTGAAGACGGTCTTTTCGTAGACGTGGTACAGGCGCTTGAAGTCGGTGAGAAAACGCGCGTCCTGCAGCGGGGCCAGATCGCCTTCCTGAAACGAACCGCTGACTTCATCGCGCTGGTACAGCGCAAAGACGTCGCCAAGCTCGATTTCCTTCTTGAGCCCAAAGTGGACGTTGAACCCGAAGAGAAACCGGTTCGGCCCCACCCGGATCAGGTCCCGCGGCAGACAGTTGTGCTGCGTCGTCACCCGATCGGCCTGGAGGATCTTCGACTCGATGGAGCCAAACACCTCACGTCGACGCCCGTCCAGGGACTGAAGGCGCTCCTGCAACCCATCGCCCAGAGTGGCGAGGCGTTGACGGAGGATCTCATAGGTCGCGCTGGCGGGAGCTTGTGCCGAAGATCCACGATCAGGCTGCCCCGTCCCGGGCGCAGCCCCCGAGGGGGATTCCGCCGGCGCAGGTGTCCCACCGGAGGCGGCTGAGGTCTCCCTCGACGAAGGAGTCGGTTCCATGGCCTAACCTCGGGCCACGGGCGGTTCTTCCAGGAAACGCGCCGCCGGCGCCTCCGCCACCCCGGCCCCCTGCACGCCCTTGAGCGCCGACTGAAGCGCCGCCTTCACCGACTCATCGCCGCTTCCAGCCAGAAGCTTCGCGAACAACGCCGAGAGGGTCAGGTTCTTCAGGTCTTCCGAGGGGATTCCGAAGTCGGCGACCCATTGCCGGAGCTGGGATTTGAACCGGACCGGATCGCCGTCGAAGAACGTGTTCTTGATGTCGGACAGCGTGGAACTGTTGGCGATCATGCGATCGACCGACTTCCCGGTCCCCACGGCGCGAACCACCTTTTCGAAGAAGTCGTTCGCTCCGCCGACGAGGTCGATGCGTGCGGACTTGAGGGCCTCCCCGACGATGCGGGCATTGGCTTCCGCGATGTCCTTGTTGACGTGGATGGAGGCGAGTTCGACGTCCCGTTCCTTGGAGAGGCGCAGGCGGAATTCCTCGTGCTGCTGACCGGCGTCGTGGAGGAGTTTCATGGCGTGGGCCTTTTCCTCGATCGACTTGGCCTCGGCATGACCGCGCGCCTCGATGCCGGCGGCGGCGGCCAGTTCCTTGTCTTTGGTCCCCTCGGCCTCCGCGCGCGCCTGGGTCTCGGTGACTTCGGCGGAGACTGCGCCCTTGGCCTTGGCCACCTCGGCTTCGGCCAACCCGAACTGTCGGGTGGCGTCGGCCTCGGCCTGGCGGGCACCTGCCTTGGCGACCATGACCTTGGCTTCAGCCAACCCACGGGCCGCTTCCTGTGCGGTAATTCCCTGCGCCTCCTGTTCCATGCCCAGCCGGCGTTTCTCGGCCACCCGGGCCTCGGCGTCGGCGAGTGTTTGAATGCGCTCCGCGTCCCGCAGACCGGCATCGCGCGAAGCGTCGGCAGCAGTCACGGTGCGTATCTTTTCCGCCTCCGCCAGGTGCCGTTCGGCCTCCCGCTGGGCTTCGGCGGCGACCACCTTTTCCACCTGCTCCTTCTTGGCGTTCATCTCCGCCTCAATGAGCGTCACTTCCCGGACACGTTCGGCGGTCATCCGGGCTTCGATGTTGAGCTTTTCTTCCTGCTGCTGAACCACGCCCTTCTGTTCCGCCACCACCGTGGCTCGCTTTCGTTCCACCTCGACGGCCGCCTCGGCGATCTTGACCTCCTTGTCCATCTCGGCGAGTGAGACGGTGCGCTCACGGCGGACGCGCGCTTCTTCGCCCTCCTGCACCGCCTCCTGCTCCAAACGCTGCTTCTCCTTGCGCACTGTGTACTCGCGTTCCTGAACCGCGCGGTTCATGTCCTCGGTGCGAAGACGAATCGATTCCTCGGCCTCCAACCGCCGGGCTTCGACCTCCTGACGTCGGGCCTCAATGACCTTGCGCGTCTCGGCTTCCTCGTTGGCTTTGACCTCGGTGATGGCCCTCAACTGGCGGGCGGTGTCTTCCTCGGTGCGTCGACGCTGTTCACGCTTGGCGATGTCGGCGTCCGCGTTCTCCTTCTCGATCTGCACCCCGGTGCGCTGGGAATGTTCGTTGGCGATGACCCGTTCCCGCTGGGTGATCTCGGTGATCTTCTTGATGCCCTCGGCGTCGAGCACGTTGGAGGGGTCGTGCTGATCAAGCGGTGTCTGTTCCAGGTAATCGATGGCGACGTCCTGAAGCAGGAATCCGTCGAGATCCTTGCCGATGGTCACCTGGATCTGATCCCGGAACTTGATGCGTTCGGTGAAGAGTTCGTGGAACTCCATCTGCTTGCCGGCCGTCTTCAGCGCCTCGGAGAACTTTGCCTCGAACAGCTCGCGAAGCTGGTTCACGTCGGACACCCGCTCAGGGGTCAGCATCTGGGCAACCTTGCGAACGCTTTCCTCGGTGGCGTCGACCCGGATGTAAAACGCGACCGTGATGTCGGCGCGGATGTTGTCCTTGCACACCAGGCCATCCTTGCCCTTCCGCGCGATCTCCAGCTTCTTCACCGAGATGTCGACGATGTGATAGCTCTGCACCAGCGGCACGCGGATCATCCAATCGAAGGAGACCTGCAGCCCGCCCCATCCGGTTTTCACTCCGGCGCGACCCGGCTGAATCTTGCGAATACAGAGGACCGAAACGACACCGCTGGCGACTAGCGCCAGGACGAGAAGGGTGATGAGCAGGGTTTGCATGCGCGTCAGACGGGTCGGCGCCGATTAAACAACCCGTTCCCGCCTGTACCAGCGCAATTCCGTGGGAACACCCCTGCGGCCTCCGTACCGGCGGGCGTCTCGCCTGCCGTAGAGGGGGGCGTCTCGCCCCCCGGAATCCCCGGCTCAGCCAAACAAAAATCCCCGAGTCAGAGGGCGAAATGCCTCCGACTCGGGGATGGAAGAATGACCTAGGGAACCTCGGCCGCGGAACTCAGTAGGTGATCACTTCGCCAGGAAGCGGCGGTGTCGAGGGCGGGATGCGGCGGTTGGCGGTCGCTGCCTCATACCCGCTGGCCAGCTTGATGAGTACCGGTTCCGAGAAGTTTCGCCCCAGGAACTGGACGCCAAAGGGCATGCCGTCGGACGGGAAGAAGCCACCGGGCACGATGATGGTCGGCAGGCCGGTGTAGGAACTCAGGCTGTTGCGGGTGTCGGCATTCATCCCTCCACCACCACCGCCGTCCGAGCCGATCTCCTGAATGATCGCGGTGCGGAACGGCAGAATCAGGGCATCCAACTGATGCTTGTCCATCAACTCGACCAACGCCGCGCGCAGGATGTCCTGCTGCTTGTAGGCAGCGATGAGCGGCGCGTACCGCTCCAGGTTCTTCAGCTTGTTGGAGTCGACGATATTGGTTTTCACCATCTTGCCACCCTTGGCGATCATCTCGTCGACCGTGCGAACCGGCGCGGTCGGTGGAAGTGCGGCGAGGTACTTGTTGATGGCCGTGGCTCGTTCGAAGTTGGCCGCGGCGGCGTCGTTCTGAGCCTGGATGATGTCGAACGGCACCGTCACCGGATCGACGACGATGGCTCCCGCCTTGCGCACATCCGCGACGGCCTTCTCAAACAGGGCGCGGCCCTCGGCATGAAGGGATCCCGACCGAACCATCTGGCGAAGCACACCCACCCGGGCGCCTGTGAGGCCGTCCTTGGTCACAAAGCTGGCATACGGACGGTCCGGAACCTTGCCCACGCAGGCTTCGGTCGCGAGGTCGGCGGCATCATAACCGGCAATCACATCCAGCGCCGTCGCACAGTCGATGACGCTTCGGCCCATGGGCCCGCCATTCTCCTGGCGCGGCGAACTCCACATCATGCCGGTGCGCGACACCAACCCATGCGTGGTGGCGAACCCGACCAGACCGCTGTTCGCGCTGGGGATGGTGATGGAGCCGCCGGTGTCCGATCCCAGCCCGATGGTGCCAAACCACGCCGCCATCGCCGCGCCGGTCCCGGAACTGGAATAGCCGGTGAGCTTCTTGGCGTTGTAGGGACTCAGCACCTGGCCTTTGAGGGTGCTCGCCCCCTGGTTGGCGATGCCGTACCAGTCCGACTGGTTCAGCTTGGCGAGGATGATCGCCCCAGCCGCGCGGAGGCGACCGATCACGAAGCTGTCATAGATGGGCTGCGACGTTGCCATCGGGGCGAAACCGCCGGAAGTGGGCATGTCCTTGGTGTCGAACACGTCCTTGGCGAGGACCACGATTCCGTGGATCGGACTGCGAACCTTGCCGGCCTTGCGCTCGGCATCGAGTGCTCGAGCTTCGGCCAGGGCCGCAGACCGGTCCTTGAGGGTGATGATGCTGTTGAGCTTCGGCCCCTTCTGCTCATAGGCGTCGATCCGCGCCAGGTACAGTTGGAGCAGCTTCTCAGCCGTTAAGGCGCCGCTGTTCATCGCGGCCTGAAGTTCGGGGATCGTGGCCGAAGCGAGATCCAGTTGAGCGGCCTGGGCGGCGAGGGACGCGATGAGCGCGCAACTCGTGCCCAAAACCCAGCGTCGGAGGGCGGGAATTGGCATGGTGAATTTCATGGGCGGTTTAGATGCCGTCGGTGGGAAGTTTGGGGGTGTTTCGGGGGAGCCGGATCGCCTTCGTGGCCTGCTCGAAGTCGTAGCCGTATCCGAGCAGCTTGGCCTCGCTGAACGCAGGGCCAAAGAAGGAGATCGTCACCGGCAGACCGTCGTCGGTCAGACCGGCAGGAACAATGAGGTCCGGGAAGCCGGTCTGGTTGGCGATGCTGGTCGCGGAGTCGGTCGGATCGACCGGCTTCGGATCGTTCTTCGGTTTGATCCAGGCCGCCCGACGCGTGGCGGTCGGGTAGATGATGGCGTCCAATTGGTGGTTCTTCATCAAGGCCATCACCGTGGCCGTCGTGAGCGCCAATCCCTGGTTCTTCGCCGCCAGGTAGACCGGGTCATCGAGATCCAGCGCAACCGACGCCGTGTACTTCAGCGCGAAGGCCTTCTCCGGCGCGCGATAACCTGTCTTGGGGTCGTTCGCCAACCTCACCAGGTCTTCAAAAGTCTTGGGATACTTCGGCCCGGTCGTCTTCAGATAGTCGACAATCTGACTCTTGAACTCCGAGCTCATGATCAGCGACGACAGACCCAGACGGCCTTGCAGGAAATAATCGGGATACCTCACGTCCACGACGGTCGCTCCCAGTTTCTTCAGGGTGACCACCGCTTCCTCCATGATCCGGTCCGTCTCCGCGTCCTTACCCGTGAAGTCGCGGGCGAAGCCCAGACGGGCACCCTTGAGCGAACCCACCTTCAGGAAGGCGGTGTAGTCCTTCTCGATCTTGCCGGCGCTCTTCTGGGTCGCCGGATCCGCCGGATCCACGCCAGTCATTACATTCAACGAGACGGCGATGTCATAGACACTCCGTGCCATCGGCCCGCCGGTGTCGAAGGTCAGCGCCAACGGCACAATCCCGTCGCGGGACAGCAACCCATGCGTGGGCTTCAAACCGACGATCCCGTTCGCCGCCGAGGGACCGCGCACGGAACCGCCCGTGTCGGTGCCCAACCCGAACTGTGCGAAGACCGCCGCAATGGCCGCGCCGGTGCCGCCGCTCGATCCCGCGGGACCGCGTTCCAAGCCGTGGGGGTTCAACGTCTGTCCTCCCAGGGAACTGGACCCGTTGGGCACCGCCCCTGCCTTCAAGACAGCCGGGTCTTTGGCGCCGCTGACGCTGCCGCCGCCGCCGGCGAACTCATGGAGATTGACCTTCGCGATCATGATCGCGCCGGCATCCCGGAGTTTCTTCACCACGAACGCGTCGTCCGGCGCCATGGAACCTTCGAGCATCTGCGATCCCGCGCTCGTCGGCAGATCGAACGTGTCGAAGTTGTCCTTCAACACCACCGGAATCCCGTGCAGCACCCCGCGCACCTTCCCGGCCTTGCGCTCAGCATCCAGTGCCTTGGCCTCCTCCAGGGCCTTGGAATTCAGCGTGATGATGGAGTTGATCGCCGGGCCCTTCTTTTCGAAGGCCTCGATCCGGGCCAGATAAGCCGCCGTGAGCTTCTCCGACGTCAGTGTGCCGGCAGCAAATGCTGCATTCAGGTCGGCAATGGTGGCCGTGCTGAGATCCAGAGTGACAGCCGGTGACGTGGTGGCGGATGCCCAGCACAGCGCTGCCGCCAGCGGGACAGCGAACGACCAGGCACGCGACGAACCGGCAGTCGGCCGGGGATGAGCAGGAGGTTTCAACATAGGAGCTTCGGAGACGGTTCAGTCAGTAGGTGAGGGTGTCGGAGGGAAGAGCGGGAGTGTACTTGGGCAAAACCCGGGCCTGGGTGGCTTGCTCGAAATCGTAGCCGTACCCGAGCAGCCGGGGTTCGCTCCAAGCGGGGCCGAAGAAGCTGATGGTCACTGGCAGGCCATCCTGGGTCATGCCCGCCGGGACAATCACATCCGGATAGCCCGTGAAGTTCGCAAAGCTGGTCGCCGACTCACCCCGCCCCGGCGCATCGGGGGGCGGAACAATCAGCGAGGCCGGCTTCGGTGAGGTCGGGTAAACGATCGCGTCCAATTGGTGCTTGGCGAAGAGGGCATCCATGACCGAGCGCACCGCCGGGAGCAGCACATTCTTGGTGGCGAGATACACCGGATCGTCGGTGTCCAAAGTGACGTCAGGAGAGGAGGACCACTTGAGACCCGAGGCCTTGCCCGGACTGCGATACTGCGTCTTGGGATCGTTGGAGCGCGCGACCACGTCCTCGAAACTCTTCGGGTACCCTGCCTTGGTCGTCTTCAGGTAGGTGGTGAGGTCGGCCTTGAACTCAGCCCGGACAATCAGGTTGTAAATGTCCTGCCGGCCTTTCCGCAGGTACTCGGGGTAATGAACCGGATCGACCACGACCGCTCCGAGTTTCTTGAGCGTGACAATGGCTTCTTCCACCACCCGGTCCGTCCCGGGGTCCTGTCCCATGAAGTCGCGGGCAATGCCGATGCGCGCGCCCTTCAGGGAACCACGCTTGAGGTAAACCGTGTAGTCGGTCTTGAACTGACCTGCGCTGGGACCCGTCGCCGGATCCGCAGGATCCACACCGGTCATGGCTCCCAGGGACGCCGCCACATCGTAAAGGGTCCGCGCCATCGGCCCCGCCGTGTCATACGACAAACCCAGCGGAATGATGCCGTCGCGGCTCATCAGCCCGCGGGTCGGCTTGAGGCCGGCAATGCCATTGGCGGAGGAAGGACCACGCACCGACCCACCCGTGTCCGATCCCAGTCCAAATTGGGCGAACCCCGCCGCCAACGCTGCTCCCGTGCCACCGGAGGAACCCGCCGGACCGCGGGTGATGTCGTGGGGATTGCGGGTTTGTCCTCCGGCTGAACTGAACCCATTGGGAACTCGGCTGGCTTTTTCGATGTCGGCGGGAGCACCCGTGGCGCTGCCGCCGGAACCCGCCCACTCGGAAAGGTTCACCTTGGCCACGATGATCGCGCCTGCCTCACGGAGCTTCCGGGTGATGAAGGCGTCATCCGGCGGAAGGGATCCTTCGAGCAACTGGGAGCCACCCGTGGTGGGCAGATCGAAGGTGTCGATATTGTCCTTCAGCACCACCGTGATGCCGTGCAGCGGTCCGCGAATCTTGCCGGCCTTCCGCTCCGCATCCAGGGCCCGTGCTTCCTCGATCGCGCGGGGATTGAGGGTGATCACGCTGTTGACCTGGGGACCTTGCTGATCGAAGGCAGCAATGCGCGCGAGATACGCGGCCGTCACTTTCTCCGCCGTCAGCCCTTCACGGAACGCGGCCTGAAGGTCGGCGATGGTGGCCGTGGTGAGATCCAGGGTGGCCGCCTGCAACCGACAACAGGTGGCCGCCAGGGCAAGCAGGGCGGTGAATGCGCCGGGACCGAACGAACCGTTCTTGAGGGAGGGACTCATAAATCAGGGTATGCGGGTCCAAACGAGGACCGACTGGGTTTCCTTGGTTTCGCCGTCACGCCGACGGGGCGGCGTGGTCAGGGCGAGCCGGCCTTCCGAATCAAAAGCGTAGTAGCGCTTGGCAGCCTGACCGGTCTGGGCGGTGTTGAGGTTCCCGTCCTGCTGGTGCAACACGTACTTCTCGGACGGCACCAGCTTCCAGGTGCCGAAATAGCTGGAGAAGCCGTCCGAACTGCCGGCGGGAGCCGAGTCCATGCCTTCGCGGATGATCTGCACCGACAGCCGACCGTTCGCGGCGTAGACCAACTGCCCGTCGCGACCCGCCCGCGCTGCGGGTGTCTCAACACCCGTGACCGGATCCCGATCGCGGATGCTGTGCAGTTTCCAGGTGCCGATAAACCGTGACGCCAGGCTATCCGCCAACGGAGGTGTCGAAGCCGGCGGACGCCGATGGCGCGTCGCCTGTTCGTAGGCGAAGGCATAGGAGATAATCCGAGCTTCATCCCAGGCACGGCCCAAAATCTGGAGTCCCTGCGGCAATCCCTCCCCCAGGTAGCCTGAGGGCACCGAAAGCGCCGGCCATTGGAGCGTGCTGCCGACGAACGTCAGACTGCTGCTCAAGGCCGTCACACCGCCCTTCGGGTCGGGTTCGGAGGTCATCAGGCGGGTGTTGCGATCGCCATTCAGGGCCGGCAACTGCGCCCAAACCGGAAACACCACTGCGTCGATCTTGCGGGCATCCATCGCTTCGGTGAACGCCTTCCGATACGCCGCTTCCGTCTCCAGACCCTTCAAAGTGGCTTCATCCGTTTCCACCGGCCCCGCGGCAGCATCCGCTTCCAACCCGGACTGATGCAGGGGATGGGCCAATTTCGATTCCGCAATGGCCGCGGGCGACGCGTACGGAATGCCCGGGTGCACTGCCAAAAACCGGATCATGTCGTCCTTCCGCCGCGCCGGCGTCTGCGGCGCCCGGGGCAAGTCGTCGATCACCGGGACCGAAAAATCGTCGACGATCTCCGCGCCCGCTGCCTTGAGCTCCGCCAGTGTTCCTTCGAAATGCGCGATAATCCGGGGATCGGTCACCTTGGGACGGAAGGCCTGTCGAAGCACCGCGAGACGCGCTCCCCGCAGCGCATTGGTTTTCAAGGCCGCAGTGTACGTCGTGGGAATGTGACCCGCCGCCCGAGCCGTCGCAGCATCCGCGGGGTCCGCACCGGCCATCGCATCGAGCATCACCGCCAGGTCGGTGACGGTGCGGGTCATCGGACCCGCGGTGTCGCGGATCGAGTTGTTGGGAACGATGCCCGTGCGCGAAATCAGACCCACGGTCGGGCGCAGACCTACCAAGGCGTTATGCGCCGAAGGCATGCGGATCGATCCCCCCGTGTCGGTGCCCACGCCCAGCATGGCAAAATTCGCCGCAATGCTCGCACCCGTGCCCCCTGAGGAACCGCCGGAGGCAAAAGCCGTGTTGTACGGATTGCGACAGAAGCCCGACACGATCGAGTTGATGTTGTCGCCGCCGCCCCGGGTGAACTCGGAGAGGGACGCCTTGCCCAGGATGATGGCGCCCGCCGACTTCAACCGCGCCACCAACGGCGCGTCACTGGGCGGATAGTAGTTCTTCCAACCTTGGAAACCACCCGTCGCCGGCATGCCCACGGCGTCGATGCAATCCTTCACCAGGACAGGAATGCCGTGCAACGGACCGGTGAGTTGTCCGGTGGCCGCTAGGCGGGCATCCAGGGCTTCCGCTTCCTCGAGCGCCTTGGGGTTCAGGTTGATAATGGAGTGGAGCCGTGGCCCCCGCTGGTCGTAGGCCTCAATGCGCGCCAAGTAGGCAGCCACCACTTCGCGACTGCGGGTTTCCTGCTTGAGATAAGCCGCCTGCAGTTCCGCGACAGTGGCTTCTTCGACGACCACCTCGGCGCGCCCAACGTAAGCCAACAAACCCAGCAGGAACGCGGCCAACAGAACTCTGCAAGGATATCGATGTAGGCTCACAGCTCGGGGGTTCTCCAGGATTTCGAAACCAACTGGATCCAGGATCCGAGGAGCGAGGAGTACAGCGGGCGGCCCTCATCCCGGCCTTCTCCCGGAGGGAGAAGGAGAATCGGCGCTGCGGGTGTTGGAAGGTTCAGCCAAGCGTTGGCTGGAACGAGTCGAGACGGCTCGGACGGTTGGGTCCCAGGCATGGGGTCACGGGTGATACGCGACACCCTCTCCCTCCGGGAGAGGGTTGGGGTGAGGGAGCCCGTTTCAATCCTCGCGATCGCTGGCGTGGGAAGGTTCATGGGGAGGCCCGGAGGGCCGAAAGAACGGAAGCCCATGGCGTGAGCCATGGGTGAGGCATCGAAAAGATTTTCGAGCCCCGGAGGGGCGATAGAACCGTCGACGTCAGGGTTGGTTGTTGGGAAACCGATGACCGTTGGCCCTGGCCCTGCCCTTCTGATCGCCCCTCCGGGGCTTGTGGTTTCGACCGGACCGTGTCCCCACGGCTCACGCCGTGGGCTAGGGTTCTGTCGCCCCGTCCGGGGCTGGGAGACCGACTGGTCCATGGCAGGCATCCACCGATCACGACTCGTGAACAGGGAAGGTGAACCAGAGGCCCCGCCGGGCGGGACGCCCGCGGCTACGGAGGTGCGGTTCGGGCACTGCTCCCCCATTCGCCATTCCCGATTCGCCATTCGCCCATTCATGGTCGACACGAATTCAGTAGCGAATGGTCTCTCCCGGAAGCGCGGGAACCGACGCGGGCGCCATGCGGTGGCGCGTGGTGGCTTCATAGCCACTGGCCACCTGAATCAACGCCGGCTCGGTGAACGGCCGCCCCAGGAACTGCACCCCGAAGGGCATGCCATCCGAAGGGAAGAACCCTCCCGGAACCACCACCGTGGGCAGACCGGTGTACGAACTCAGATTGTTCCGTGCGTCCGGGGTCTGCGTGTGCGCGGTTGCCAATCCCACCGGATCCACCCGGAAGGTACGGAACGGCAGAATCAAGGCGTCCAGCCGGTTCTCGTCCATCAGGCGAACCAGGATCGCCCGGATGATGTCCTGTTGCTTGTAAGCCGCCACCAAACGGGGATCGCGCTCCAGTGGCGTGGTGGACTTCGAAGCGGCGATGATGTTCGGTTTCACCGTGTCGCCACCCTTCTGGATCATCTCGGCCACGGTGCGCACCGGAGCGTCCTGCGGCAGCGCCGCCAGGTACTTGTTAATGGCTGTCGCAACCTCGAACGACGACGCCGCAGCGTCCGCCTGCGCGGCGACCAGGTTGATGCCTGAGGCGACCTCCACCAGGGTGGCACCCGCCGCCCGGGCATCCGCCACCGCTTTCTTGAACAAGGCCACACCCTCCTCGTGCCCGGGGCCTGTGCGCACCATGTCGGTGAGAATGCCCAACCGGGCCCCCACCAGGCCGTTTGTCTTCACATAGCTGACATAGGGGCGCTCCGGCATCCGCCCCACACACGCCTCAGTGGCCAGGTCGGCGGGGTCGTAACCCGCGATCACATCCAGCACCGCGGCACAATCGTAGACGCTGCGGCCCATGGGACCGCCGTTCTCCTGCCGGGGAGAACTCCACATCATGCCAGTGCGCGAGACGAGTCCGTGGGTCGTGGCAAAACCAACGAGGTTGTTCTGGGCGGTTGGAATGGTGATGGAACCGCCGGTATCCGAACCCAGCCCGACCGTGCCAAACCAAGCCGCCATGGAGACGCCGGTGCCTGAACTGGATGAGCCGGGGAATTTGGTCGGATTGTAGGCGCTGAGCACCTGCCCCTTCAACGTGGAGGCACCCCGGGGCGCCACGCCGTACCAGTCCGATTGGTTGAGCTTCGCCAGGATGATCGCCCCGGCCGCGCGCAAACGCCCGATGACGAACGAGTCATAGCGGGGTTGGGAGGTCGCCATCGGCGCAAATCCGCCCGTGGTGGGCATGTCCGCCGTGTCGAACACGTCCTTCGCGAGAATCACCAAGCCATGCAGCGGGCTGCGCACCTTGCCCGCCTTGCGTTCCGCATCCAAAGCCCGGGCCTGTTCCAGCGCATCCTTCGCCAGGTTGATGACCGTGTTCAGCTTCGGCCCCTTGGAGTCGTACGCCTCGATGCGCGCCAGATAGAGGGAAACCAGCTTTTCCGAGGTCAATGTGCCCTTCTCCAAAGCCGCCTGGAGATCCGCGACGGTCGCGGTCGCGAGATCGACTTCCGCCGCGCGGACTGGGGATGGGGTTAGGACCGACGCCAGGATTAGGGAAACAGCGAGCAGGCAGGACGTTCGCATAAGGGGAGACAGGGAACAGAAGGGTTGAGGTCGGCTGAAAGAGACGGATCAATACTGGATGGATTCACCGGGCAGCGACGGCGTGGTGGGCGGCAGTCGGCGCAGTTTCGCATTTTGTTCGAGGGCGTAAGCCAGCTTGAAGAGGGTTGGCTCGCTGTAGGGCGCTCCGAGGAACTCAATGGAGATCGGGCCATTGCTGGCCTTGGTGTAACCCGCCGGCATCACCACCGCCGGCAGTCCGGTGATCGAGCTGAACGAGTTGTCCGACTCCGGGTAGGGTTCCATGTGCTTGTTCGGCGGCACCGAACGGAACGGATAGACGATCGCGTCGAGGCGGTATTTCTTCATCAGGTCCAGCACGGCATCGCGCAGCGACTCCTGGCCATCAATGCGCGCATGGTAATCGACGTTCGGCATGAGCGACCGGAACTCGGAGTAGGCTTTCAGAATGTTGGTCTTCACCAGCGGCCCGTGGGACACCAGTTCATCCATGTTCTTGATGGGAACGTTCGGCCCAAGGCGTCGGAAGTAGAGGTTGTAAGAGAATTGGGCCTCGTAGTAGTTGACCCGCGCCGGAGCCTCGCCCGCTGTGCCGTCCGTGTTGGAGAAGATGTCCACGCCGGTGGTGATACCGTTCACAATCACCGCCCCCGCCTTCTTCATTTCGGCGATGGCGTTCTCCACGATGGCAATGCCCTCTTCATGCGCCGGGCCTTTGCGGAAGAAATCCCGGCACACCCCGATCCGGGCGCCGCGCAACCCATCCTTGGCAAGAAACGAGGTGTAGGATTCCTTCGGCGTCTTGCCGGGAGAACCGATGGTCAGTAGATCCTCCGCGTCAAAACCCGCCACAATGTCGGTCAGCGCCGCCACGTCGTACACCGACCGCGCCATCGGACCGCAGCGTTCCTGGGTGAAGGACGTCATGACCTGGCCGGTCCGGGGAATCAGTCCGCGGGTGGGCGACAGTCCCACGACGCTGTTGGCCGCCGACGGTCCACGAATGGAGGTTCCCGTCTCGCTGCCCAGCCCGAGCTGGGAAAAGCAGGCGGCGAGCGCCGCACCCGTGCCACCGCTCGATCCGCTGGGGCTCAGGTCCGTGTTGTAAGGATTCGAGGTGCGTCCCAACACGGTGCTCTGGTCTCCCTTCTTCGGAATACCAAACCAGTCACTCATGTTGACCTTCGCCAAAATGATCGCCCCCGCCTCGCGCAACCGCGCCACCACCGTGGCGTCGTGGATCGGTTGGGAGTTCTTCATCGGCATGAACCCCGCCGATGTCGGCATGTCCTTCGTATCAAAGAGATCCTTGAGCACCACCGGAACCCCATGAAGTTTGCTGCGCGGACCCTTGGATTTTCGCTCAGCGTCCAAGACGCGCGCCGTTTCCAGAGCCTGTGGGTTCAGGGTGATCACCGAATTGATGTTGGGACCCTTCTTGTCGTACGCATCGATTCGGGCCAGGTAGAGTTGGACGAGCTTCTCCGAGGTCAGCGCACCCGAGTCGAAGGCCTTGTTCACGTCCTCCAGCGTGGCCGTTTGCAGGTCAAAGCTGGCGGCCATGGCTGACGTGCATGCCGCAAGAACGGCAACCAGACTGGAGCGAAAAGCACCGCGAAGGAGGGGATTCATGGACGGGTGGGATGGATGGGATCAATGGGTCTCAGCATGGGCAATGACGGCGGCATTCCGTGCCGTCGTCACAAGGTCGAGGTCCCCTTCCTGGGCACGGAAAGGGAACTCGCGGGACTCATTCACCTAGCACCGGCCATGCCAACCAACGAACGCTCGCCGCTTCGAGAGGCGAAGCTGCATCCGCATGAAACCAACCTCCGGAATGCCTTTCGTCCGTGCTCATGCCCACCCCGAATTTTGACTTCTCAAACTCGCTTCGTGGAACGCCATTAACGGGGACACTCCGCAGGGATGAATGTCACACATGAGTCTTCTCCGACGTCCGGTCATGGACGTGATCGTTCTGGTGCCGCTGCGGGTAGGAATCTGTCCTGGGTGGCCATTTTCAGCCAACACCCGCCAGGGCATGAGAAGCATCGGCAATGATTTGGATTGAAAACACCGGCCACGCGGCTGAGAAACACAACGCTTCTCGCAGGCCAAAGTCCTGTCCGGCGCGATGCTTATGACCCCATGACGCCGCCGTTTGTTGTTTCTTGTCCCCAGTTGGCTTCTCGCGACGCCGCTCCCTGCTGGAAAACAGGACCCAGACGCAAGCTTCTCCTGTCAGGAGTCGCCCGCGGGATTCTATGGCTCCTGCTCTCACTTTCAGGTAAGGCCGGCGCCCAATCCATCGAGCGCTTCGAACTCACCGTCGGCCAGGTGGTGACCAACGGTGTTCCAGGTACCGGTGCGGGCAATATCGAGACGCCCGGATCCTCGGATGTGTTCACTTTCAACGCCACCGCCGGTCAAAGCGTGTACTTCGACGCTCTCACCGGGATCTCGTGCGATCCCAGATTGCGCTGGAAATGCCAGGGCCCGACCAACCAGGTGCTCTTCGACCAGTGGTTCGCCGCCACCCCGGGGTGCGGCAATGGCGATCCGGGAGCAGTCACGTTCGAAGCCCCCGGCATCTACACGTTGACGATTTCCGGGTTCACCGATGCCACCGGCACCACTTACGCATTCCAGGTGGTGCCTGTCGTTCCGCAGTCGTTCGCACTCACCTTGGGCCAACTCGTGACCCAGGGCGCCCCGGACCCCGGCGCGGGCAACATCGAGACGCCCGGAGCTTCCGACGTCTTCACCTTCAACGCCACCGCCGGTCAAAGCGTCTTCTTCGATGCCCTCACCGGTAATCCCTGCGACCCCAGGCTTCGTTGGAAGTGTGTTGGCCCCACCAACCAGGTGCTCTTCGACCGGGCGCTCACCGCGTCCCCGGGCTGCGGCAATGGCGATCCAGGAACCATCACCTTGCCAGCGACCGGCACGTACACCCTGACCGTTTCTGGCATCAACGACGCCACGGACTTGTACACGTTCCAGGTGGTGCCCGTCGTTCCACAGGCGTTCACGCTCCCCCTCGGCCAGACCGTCACTGAGAGCGTTCCCGGCCCCGGCGCAGGAAACATCGAGACACCCGGAGCGTCCGACGTCTTCACCTTCAACGCCACCGCCGGTGAAAGCGCCTACTTCGACGCTCTCACCGGGTTCCCGTGCGATCCAAACCTGGTCTGGAAATGCGTCGGCCCCACCAACCAGGTGCTCTTCGAACGCGCCTTCGCTGCTTCCCCGGGTTGCGGCAATGGCGACCCGGGAGCCATCACCTTCCCGGTTTCCGGGAGGTATACGGTCACCGTGTCGGGAATCCAGGACGCCACCGGCCTCTACGCGTTTCAGGTCGTTCCGATCCTGTCACAAGTATTCATCCTGACCCCCGGACAGGTGGTGACCAATGGCGTTCCCGGCCCCGGTGCAGGAAGCATCGAAACACCAGGAGCCTCCGACGTCTTCAACTTCAACGCCACCGCCGGTCAAACGGTTTACTTCGACGCTCTCACCGGGTTCCCGTGCGATCCACGACTACGCTGGAAATGCGTCGGCCCCACCAACCAAGTGCTCTTTGACCAGGCCCTCACCGCTTCCGCGGGCTGCGGCAATGGCGATCCAGGAAACTTCAGGTTGCCAATCTCCGGCACGTACACCCTCACGGTCTCAGGAATCAACGACGCCACGGGCACCTACGCGTTCAACGTGGTTCCCGCTCTCACCCAGTCCTTCACGGTGATCCGGGATCAGATCGTGACCAACGGCATTCCTGGCCCGGGCGCTGGAATGATCGAAACAGCAGGGGCGATCGACACCTACTTCTTTTCGGCCAAGGCCGGTCAAACCGTTTACTTCGACGCTCTCACCGGGTTCCCGTGCGATCCACGACTACGCTGGAAATGCGTCGGCCCCACCAACCAGGTCCTGTTCGACCAGTGGTTCGTCGCCACGCCGGGCTGCGGCAACAATGACCCCGGCAACCAGACCTTCGCCGAGGCGGGCCTTTACTCCATCTTGGTCTACGGCGGCCTGGACGGGACCGGAACCTACAGTTTTCAACTGATCGAACCCGCTCCGGTCATCACCCAGCAACCCGCGGATCAGGACGTGGTCGCCGGCCGAACCGCCGAGTTCCATGCCGCCGCTCTTTCCGAGAGCCCGATCCGCCATCAGTGGCAGTTCAACGGAGCCGATCTGCGAGGGGAAACCAACGCCACCCTGACCCTGCCGCAGGTGGCAACCACCCAAAGTGGAACGTACACCGTCCGCCTGGAAAACACCGCCGGCGCCGTGTTCAGCCGCCCCGCCACCCTGACGGTAAGCGCCTGGATCCCTCAAACCGTCGCCTCCCGCACCAATCTTCCCGCCGTGCACGGCAACGGCGTGACCATCGACTTGTTCAATGGCATCGGCGGAGGCGTCGTTCCCACACCCGAGACCATCGTCGGTCGCGTTCCCGATGGCACGACGCTCAGTCCGCTCATCGATTTCCCAAGCCCAGGTTCCGTCGTGAACGTGGGCACACGGTTCGATGCGTTCTTCGCCGCCACGGCAACACCACCGGACCAGGTCCGCGGCCTGAACGCCGGTAATTTCGTTCTCCAAAGCCGGTTCTACCTGCGCGTCTCGCAGGACCTGGATCGCGAACCTGCAACTCCCGAGATTGAAATCGCACTCGGTGTGGGAAGCGACGACGGCTTCCACCTGACGATCGGCACCAACGTGCTGGGACAGGCAGGAGATCGGGGGTTCTCGTACTCCTGGATGCCCCTGACATTTGAAGTTGAAGGACTTTATCCGGTCACCCTCCTCTTCGCCGCCAACGCCACCGGCCAAAGCGGTCTCGAATTCGCCTGGAACACGGCGACCAGCAACGGAGACACCATCGTCCCCCAGGAAGCCCTCTACCTGTCTCCCAACATCGGGGATCGGCTGGTGACCTTTGAAGAAGTCCCGGTCGGAACCGTGCTCAGCAACCAGTTCGCGAGTCAGGGCGTTTTGTTCCGCACCCTCGGTGGGCAACCCCAGGTCACGGACACGACTCCCGACCGGCTGGTGCCGGTTTCCCCGCGCCAGGTTTTCGCCGATCCTTCCACCAACCCCACCGCCAGGACCGAGGTGGAACTGCGATTCGTGGCGCCAGGAACCTCCACTCCGGCGGTGACCGATTTCGTCAGCTTCTTCGTGCTCGATGCCGAACAAATCGGAGCGACCGTCACCGCCTTCGACAGCGCCGGGAGCGTGCTCTTCACCAACGCCTACCACGGCGGCGGCGCCTCCCAAGAAGCCGTCTCCATCGCCGCACCCCGAATCGCCCGCGTCCTGATCACCCTCGGACAAGGCGCCGACACCGCCGGCCTCGACAACCTCTCCTTCACCACCCCCGCCAGCGGCGCTGACCTCATCGCCGGCCCCGTCTCCGCCCCGATCCTCGCCGCTCCCAGTACTCCCATCCCCATCGTTTGGAGCGTCACCAACGCCGGCATCACCCAGGCCCAAGGACCCTGGACCGAGCAGGTGTTCGTGATCCCCAACGCCCCGGGCGGTGGTAATCAGGTCCTCGCCGAGTTCCGTGTCGACGGCATCCTGCTGCCCGGAGATTCGCTGGTCCGCACCCAGACCGTCGTGTTCACGCCCAACGGTCCGGCCGGCTTGTTCCAATTCGGTGTGCGGCTGGACTCCGATAACGATCTTCCCGAGTTGAACGAGCGGAACAACATCGCCGCCGCCACCGACACCATCGATGTGCCTCCCACCCTGACCCTGGAGCTGGCGGCACGGGAAACAACGGAAGGCGCTCCACCCACCCGCGGCGTGGTGATTCGAAACGGCGACCGGAACTCACCCCTCAGCATCACCCTGACGAACAGCAATACCAACGCCCTGTCCCATGCCGCCACCGTCGTGATCCCCATCGGCCAGCACAGCGCGGAGTTCGATCTGCGCCCACCGCTGGACGGCGTGGTCGATGGCGTTCAGTTCGCCACAGTCACCGCCAGCGCCGAGGGGTTCGTCGGAGCTTCCGAAACCATCCTCATCGAGGATGCGGACATTCCACGACTCGCCCTGGAACTGACGAACGTTGCCGTCCGCGAAGGAGCCGTCGCCCAGGCGGTGATCCACCGCGAAATCGCCACAGCCGATCCCCTCACTGTATTCTTCAGCGCCTCCCTCCCCGATTTCTTGGAAGTCCCCGCGTCGGTCACCATCCCCGCGCAAGCCGCCTCCGTCTCGGTCCAGCTTCTGGCGTTGGAGAATTCCGACATCGGACGGCCCCGCATCGCCTCCATCGTGGCGTACGCCGTGCGCCACCAGGACAGCCCGCCGGTGACTCTGACGATCACCGACAACGACCTGCCCGGACTGTCCTTCACCCTCGCCGACAGCGAAGTCAACGAGTCCGACGGACCCCAGGCCACAGTGGCGACCGTGACCCGAGTTCCCGCGGGCCCGACGGTCCTCGTGCTCGAGGTGCAATCCAGCCAGCCCCAACTCATCCGGGTGCCAGCCACCGTTCAGCTCCCGGCCGGGCAAACGTCCGTGACCTTCCCCATCGCTGTCGTCGACGACACCACCACCAACAGCGTCCGCGCGGTGGATGTGACCGTTTATCCCATCGACCCCACCACTCAGGAGCGCCTTGCCCCAGGAACCACGGCACAGTTGGGAGTGACGGATGATGAAGGCCCGACCCTCCGGGTAACCCTGGCACGCCGGCTGGTTGCCGAAGGACTCAACCCCGCCACCAGCGGCTCCATCACCCGCACCGGCAACCTCACCTCCTCGGTAGCCGTTACTCTACGGTCCAGCGATCCCGGGGAAGCCGAGGTGCCCGCCACCGTGACCTTCGCCGCAGGTCAGTCGAAGGCTGAATTTGAGGTTCGAAGTCTCGACGACGGCGTCCGCGACGCGAACCAAGTCGTCCGAATCACCGCCAGCGCCCCCGGCTACACGTCAGCGTCGGAAGTGCTCGTCGTGTCCGAACTCGAACTCCCGGACCTGCTGGTCCAGAACCTCAGCGTGCCATCCACGGGCGAGACCGAGGCTCCGGTCAACGTCAGTTTCCGCATCGCCAACCAGGGACTTGCCCCCGCCAACACCAACGTGGTGACCCGCGTGTTTCTTTCGTCGGATCCAGCAGTGGGCGACGACACCCTGCTCGGGCAGTTGGATTTCACCGGCACCCTGCCCCCCGAACAGGCCTTCGAACAAACGCTGCAAGTGCGCCTGCCCGTGACGGCCGGCGATTACTGGCTGGTGGTGGTCACCGATGCCGAGGATCGCGTTCAGGAAAGCCTGGAGGACAACAACGTGACGGTCGGCAGCGCCCCGGTTCGAGTGCGTGAAGCCTACACCGTCACCGTCTCGGGCACCCCTTCCCCATCCCTGGTGGGAGCCCCAGTCCTCCTGCGGGGAAAGGCAGTCCGGGCAGGTTCGACGGTCGCCGCGCCGCACGTCCCCGTTCATGTGCACGTCGTGGTCCGAGAGTCCCGACGGGTGCTGTTGGGACTGACGGACGCCGACGGCAACTTCTCGGTCACCTTCCAGCCCCTGCCGAATGAAGCCGGCCGCTATGAGGTGGCCGCCGCCCACCCCGGGGCGGGCAACCCATCGGTCCAGGATCGGTTTGCCATCCTCGGCTTCCGGGCCGTTCCGCCCGCCGAGCCCGTGGCACTGGTCGAACAGGTGGCGAAGTTGGTGGAAATCCGTTTGGAGAACCTCGGTGACGTGCCGCTGACCGGCCTGCAGGCGCAGATCATCAGCACCCCAACCGATGTCAGTGCCGCGGTGTCCATCGTCGGCGACGGGAGCTTGGGTCCATGGGGCGAGGCAAGTTTGAGCGTTGCGTTGACCGCCGGAAACGGCTCCCCGCCGCAGGGCCGGATTCAAATCCGGGTCACCTCCGCCGAGGGTGCGGTGGCGGACGTTGCCTGGCCGGTCGAACGGCTTTCCCAGCAACCGCGCCTCCTGGTCACCCCCGTGGAACTCGTGGCGGGAATGAAGCGTGGCGGTCAGGCGGTGGTCGAACTGTCCATCGTGAACGGAGGCGGTTCGCCCAGTGGACCCATTTCCGTGCTGACCCCGGACCTTCCCTGGCTGCACGTCGCCACGACCACCCCGCTCGCCTCCCTGGCCAGCGGCGCAACCAACCGGGTCACCCTCCAACTCACGCCGGCCGCCGACCTGCCTCTCGGTGAATACACCGGAGCCCTGATCCTGCAGGCGGGTGCTTTGCAGGTTCCCGTTCCCTTTCGGTTCCGATCCCTTGCCGAAGCCCATGGCGCCCTCCGCGTCACGGCCGAAGACGAGTACACCTACTACGCCGAAGGCTCGCCCCACGTCACCAACGCCCTGGTCACCGTGCGCGATGCCGTGTCCGGCGACGTCCTCGCGGAAGGCACCACCGATGGCAACGGCGTGGTGCTGTTCCAGGACATCCTGGAGGGCTACTACGACGTCGAAGTCCGGGCCGATCAGCATATCAGCTACCGGAACACGGTGCTGGTCCGCGCGGGCATCACCGAGGAGACCCGTGCCTTCCTCTCCCGGGAAACGGTGCGCTACCTTTGGACCGTGGAGCCGACGGAAATCGAGGACCGCACCCGAATCTCCATCGAAACGGTCTTTGAAACGTTTGTCCCAATACCGGTCGTCACCATTGAACCCAACGTCATCGACCTGGCCGACATCACCGCCGATGTCACGCAGGTGGACATGCGCATCTCCAACCACGGGTTGATCGCCGCCAATGAACTGCGACTCGGCTTCAGTGCCCATCCCGAATGGGACATTCAACCACTGGTGTCCGACCTGGGAGCCCTTCCCGCCCGTTCGTCGATCGTCATTCCCGTCACCATCCGCCGGCTCCAGGCTCCGGCCGTCGCCACCCACGGTCGGCGACCCGGCCTCCAACCGCATGCTGGCGGTCCATGCGGCATCAATGGCGGCGCCGTGTGGACCCTGATCTGCGGCACGAAACAGAGCTACTCCACCCCGGTTCATGTGCTGAATGTGGGAGGCGACTGTAGCAGCGGCGGCGGGTCGTGGGGTGGTACGGGATCGGTCGGCGGGCCCTTCGTCAACGCCCCCTACTTCCCTATCAAGATCGACTGCAACACCAACCAACCTCCCTGCAAACCGCTCAACCTGCCCGAGGTGAATCTGTCCGCCCTGCTCAAGCCGCTCGCCAAGGCCTTCGATGGCTTGGCGAACTTCTATCTCGAGCGAAACATCTGGACCCGGGTCCTCGGTTTGTCGGTCGAGACCGAGCCCGAGGCAAAGGGCAAAATCAGCATCTGCTGCACCAATGACGTTCCTGTGGAGGAAATCACCGCCACCCTTGGAGGCAAGGTGGCGCTTAAGGTCGGCGAATCCTACAAGACCAAGATCAGCGAGTCCTTCCCGGGGTTCCAATTGGCGAACAACCTGAGCGGCCAGCTCGAGCTCAATGGCGATCTCACCTTCGGCGTCCAGGCCGAGCCGTCGTTCAAGGTGTCCGGTACGTACAAGGCGGGTTGCGGTCGCGACAAGCCCGAGGTCTCCGTCACCATCACCGGCGGCGTCGCCATCCAGGGCGGGGCCTTCGGCAAGGCCAAGGCCAGCCTCAAAGCCCTCAATGCCCCCATCAAGTTCGACGAATCCTTCGTCAACGGTGGCATCAAGGGATCGCTCGAGTTTTCCTGGACCTACAACAGCGAGGGCGAATCCAAGTTTTGCTACAAAACCGAGGGCTTGTACGTCCAGGCCAACGCCAAGCTCTTCGGGCTCGAGGTGGATATGTTCTACCCGACCAACAAGCACTTCCTCATCCCCTCCGCAGAGATCTGCGATCCCCCCGCCGCCCTGCTCGCCACCCTCGGCCTCGATCAACTCATGGAGGAAACACGCCAGCGCGTCCAAGCCGCCGTTCGCGACGCCTCCCCCCCACGGGTCGCCCTCCACCAACCCGCCGCGTCCGACGAAGGCGGCGGTGTCTGCGCCCAGGTGCGCCTCAAACTCGATCAGGATCTGATCCTCACCCGGAATGCCTTTCAGGCCACGCTGGAGATCGAGAATGGCGACCCCGCCTCCCCCATCGAGGATCTCTCGGTGCAGATCGGCGTCCTCAGCGCCACCGGCCGCGGCGCCGAGGATCGGTTCGAGATCCGTACCAACCGCCTGGACGCCATCTCCCACGTGGACGGCACCGGCACGCTCCTGCCCTCCACCCGGGGCACCGTCTCCTGGGTGCTCGTCCCACTGTCCGACGCCGCACCGGACGAACCCGTGGTGTATCAGGTGAGCGGCCTCCTCAGTTATCGGCAGGCCGGCCGAACGCTCCGAATCCCGCTGGCCTCCGTTCCCATCACCGTCCAACCCGACCCGCGGCTTCACGTCCGCTACTTCCATCAGCGGGACGTGTTCAGCGACGATCCCTTCACCTCCATCGTCGAACCCAGCGTGCCGTACTCCCTGGCCGTCATGATTCAAAACTCCGGCAAGGGCACCGCGCGCAACGTGCAGATCGCCTCCGCCCAACCGCGCATCGTGGAGAACGAGAAAGGACTGCTCATCGACTTCAAAATCCTCGGCACGGAAGTGGCCGGCCGTCAGGCCACCCCATCGCTCACCGCCGCCTTTGGAGAGATTGCTCCCGGTGAGATCAGCATCGGCCGCTGGCTGCTGACCTCCACCTTGCAAGGGCTCTTCGTGGATTATCAGGCCAGCATCGAACATCAGGCGGGCGACCAGGAACGAAAACGTTCCCTGGTCGATGAGGTCAGCATTCACGAGATGATCCACCTCGTGCAGGCGCAGGCGTCGTGGGAGGACGGCAAGCCCGACTTCCTCGTGAACGATGTTCCCGATGCCGACGATCTCCCCGACTTCCTGTACCTCAGCAACGGAACCACCGAACGGGTCGACGTGCGACGCGAGGCGTCGGTCACGGGAACGCTGGACGCCAACACCACCTCCGTCTCGCTGTCCATGGGTGCTTCCACCGGCTGGACCTACCTCCGTATCCCCGACCCGGGTCGTGGCGCCTTCCAATTGCTCCGCGTCACCCGTTCCGACGGCCAGGTCATCGCCGCCGGCACCAACGTCTGGACCACCGATCGAACCTTCGTCGGCAATGGCCGCAAGCCGCGCCGGGAGCATCTCCTGCACCTGCTCGATCACGGCGGTCCAGGCCTCTACACCCTCGTCTACAGTCCTCTCGCGCCCACCGAATCGGAGCCGCCTTCCAGCCGCGTCGATCCCCTGCCCGCCAATAGCTTTGCTCTCATTCCGGTGAATTGGACCGGTTCGGATAATCCCGGCGGAAGCGGCCTCGCCGCCTTCGACATCTTCGTCTCGATCAACGGCGGCCCCTTCGAATCCTGGCTCCAACAAACCCCTCAAAACGGCGCCATCTACCATGGCGTGCTGGGCAATCGCTACGCGTTCTACAGCGTCGCCACCGACAACCTCGGCAACCGCGAACCCACCCCCAGCACCGCGGAAACCGAAACCACGGTCACCCGCGAAAACCACCCACCCACCCTCGCCGCCATTCCCGATCAACAGCTCAACCAGGGGGATGTCCTCATCGTGGAACCCGTGGCCGCGGATCCCGACGACGATCTCCTCACCTGGAGCTTCGTCGGCAGCCCTCCCGTCGGTGCCCAAATCCATCCGCGGACCGGTCTCATCACCTGGGTCACCGGCGAGGGCTTGGTCCCGGGGACCACCTCGCTGACCGTGCAAGTGCTCGACACTGGGCTTCCCCGGCTGGGAACCACTCGGACGTTTCGGGTCCGCATCGACGACCGCAACGCCCCGCCCACCCTCGCGCCCCTCGGCGACCGCGTGATCGACGAAGGTCGGGTGTTGGAACTGGTCGCGTTGGCGACCGATTCGGACATTCCGCGTCAGCGCCTGACCTTCCGGTTCGAGGGACCCGTCCCAACGGGTGCGACGCTTCATCCCGAGACGGGTGTCCTCTCATGGCGCCCGAACGAGGCTCAGGGCGGAACCACCAACCGGATCTCGATCGTCGTGACCGACGACGGAGAACCGCCGCTCCGCGCCACGCAAACGTTCCAGGTCATCGTGCGGGATACCCGCAGCGATTTCGTGCTGCAGATCGGCAGCACGAATGTCCCCTCCGGCGCCACCCGCTCGGTGCCCATCAGCCTTCGCTCCCAAGCCAGCCTGACCAACCTCTCCTTCGTACTGGAATTGCCCGGTGGTCGACTGAGCCAATTGGCGGTTGAACCTCTGGTGCCTGAACTGGCCTCGGCGTCGGCCTCTCCCGCAGGGGATCAGCGGGTTCGCATTCAATTGTCCGCGGCGCCCGGCCAGGTGTTGCCCGGAGGCACCGATCTCGCGCGACTGCGCTTTTCCGCGGACCGCCTGCCCGGCTCGGCTGTCCTGCCGCTCCGGTTGCTCGACGTCGCCGCCGTGGGCAGCGGCGGGGAGATCCTGCGCAACTCCACAGCAATCGATGGAAAGGTGTTCCTCGTCGAAACCGAACCCCTGCTCGACGCGCGTTGGGCCGTCAACGGCCAACGACAAGTTGAAGTCTACGGACTTCCCGGGCGCGCCTACGAACTGCAATTCAAGACCAACCTGCTGGTGAGCCCGTTCTGGGTCCCGGTATCCACTGCGGTGGTGGAAGGAGAGGGACCTGCGCGAATCCTGTTCGACATCGACTCGCCTACCCTCTTCCTGCGTGCCCTCGAACGCGACCCGGCCGCGCCCACCTTGCGTCTCCTGGGCCCGGACAATGGAAACTGGAGCCTGCACTTGGAGGGAAGGGTCGGCAGGACGTATCGAGTGGAGTCGGAGACCAACCTGACCGGCAACGCCTGGCGGGAGCTTGGGCGGGTCACCCTGACCCAGCCCGCTCACCGCTTCGACCTCGCCCCTCGTCGCACCGGACACCAATTCTTCCGCGCCATCGCCGAGTAAACGCCGAGGAGGTTCAAGGCTCCGCGCGAACCGGTCGTCCGTAGCGGCGGGCGTCCCGCCTGCCGTCGAGGGGGCGTCTCGCCCCCCGGAATCCCCGGTTCAAGGCCCGTGAGCGGTTCATTTTTGAACAGGCAGCTTCCCATGGAAGCCATCGCGAGAGTTGAAACGGGCTCCCTCACCCCAACCCTCTCCCTCCGGGAGAGGGTGTCGCGTCCTGCCCTCGGCAACATGCCTGAACCCCGTCCTTCCGAGCCGTCGCGACTCGCTCCAGCCGACCCCCGGCCTAGCCCTCCTAACCCCGCGGTGAATCTTCTCCCTCCCCCTCCGGGAGTGGGTTGGGGTTCGGCCCGCCCGCTCCACTCCTCGCGCCTCGGTTCATGGTCGCAATG
>CAUJJW010000300.1 GCA_963205105.1 Verrucomicrobiota bacterium
ACGAAGTCCAGGTGGCCGTGGATGCGCCTGAAGTGGGGAAAGTGCTCGGGGATAGGAGCGGTGAGGCGACGGGGACGACGTTTCCGATCGGGGGAGCTCCGCTGCGAGCGAACCGGAACTACTTCTGGCGGGTCCGAGCGAAGGCGGAAGGCCTTGCCGATGGGGAATGGACGGCGTGGTGCGCGTTCAAGACGTTGGCTGTGGTGCTGGGAAGGCCGGTCACAACGGGGCCGGTCTGCGGCAGCACCGACGTTATTCGCAACCCGACCCTGACATGGACCCAGGTGCCGGATGCCGAGAAATACGAGGTTCAGGTGGCTGTGGACGCGCCTGAGGTTGGGAATGTTGTCGGGGATCGGAGCGGCGAACCGACGGGCACGACATTCCCGATTGGTGGAAGTCCCCTGCGAGCGAATCGGAACTACTTCTGGCGGGTGCGAGCGAAGGCGGATGGACTAGCAGACGGAAACTGGTCGGGCTGGTGCGCGTTCAAGACCGGTTCAGCATGACTAGCGGCTCCGGCAGCCCGCTTGCACAGGATTCCCAGAACGGCCTTGTCATGGCGGTGCGGCTCAAGGTGTCGGCGGACAGTAAGCGGCAAGGCAGATGCACCCCCGGCAAAGGGTGTATCTGCCTTACTTGCTTACGGCGGACACCCTTCGGTTGACCGTGGCCGAGTTGGACCCCGACCTGCCTTTGAGCGAAGCGCGCTCGGTGCGGGCGACCGTCGGTCGCTTTTTGGTCAGGCCGCCGTGGCGGGATGGTTGCTCACCGCCTTTGCCGGCTTGGGACTGTTTCTCGCGGCGGTGGGTACCTACGGCGTGATTGCGGGGTTCGTCGGGCAACGGACGAACGAGATTGGTGTGCGCATGGCGCTCGGCGCCCGAATCCAGGACGTGCTCTGGCTTGTGTTGGGCAGGGGGTTGCCCTCATTTCCAAGGTTGGCATCGGTCGATGGGGTGGAAGTTGACACAGTGCATTCGTACCGGATCGGGGTGCTCGGGCACTCATTCCGTCCCAGGTTGTTCCCCACATTCCCCACAGAACTTTTTCGGGAAGCTGCGGAATCATGCATTTTGGGTGGATCGAGGGGGGAGCGAAAACACCGAATGTTTACGCGGTCGAAGTGTGGTTTTTGCGAAAGAATCCGAAGGCGCCTGAACGGCTTCAACTCCCCCCGCCTCCACCATCTGCATCAACGAGTTAGGAGCGGTGGGGCCATTTCCCCCACAGTCGCCGTCGTGAAAGCGGTACATTCCCGGCCCAAATTCACCTTCCCGTTTTTCCTGCAGGCGAGATTGACGGTCACCGACGCCGTCGATCGCGTGCCAACGCCGACTGAACGAGTTCCTCATCCACCCGAGCGTTCGTTTCCCGCAACCGTTCCATGGCGACGGCGAGATCGATGGTTCCCCGTGCCGCCGCAGCTTCGAGGATACCGATCGTTCCGGTGACCCGAAGTCCGACCCGTACGGCTGCGGTTCGACCTTTTTCGGTCGTCGATGAGAAGGGCGACTGCGTGAAGCTCGAGCGCCAAGCAGATGGCTTCGCGCTCTCCCTCATCCACCTCCAGCGATGTGTCCAATATCGACGGAGCTTGAACTCGAAGCCACTTGGGAGCGCTCCCGATCCAAGCGCGAACGCCAGGCGGCGTCTTCGGATGCTGAAGTTCTCGAAAGACGGTCGGGGGAATGACCACTTCTCCAAAAAGCGCAGGCAAGGCTTCGATCGCCCCGCACTGGACGAGGTAGTGCAGCGGGGACGTATCGGAGACAACGGCGCTCACGGGCGACCTAGGATCGCATCGAGCGTCGCGCGGTCCGTTTCCAGGTCGGCAAGGTCGTAGTTCATCGGCACTTTGCGCTCCGCTAGGAACGTCTCAGTTTGCCAGTAGTCGAGACCGAGAATTTCGCCAACCTGGCGCTGCGAAATGCGCCCGCCACGGTATTCTTCAATGGCGGTGCTCTCCAGGACACGCCGGGATCGAAGGCTCGGCGTTGCGCCGATGGACCCAGCGAGTTTGTCAGGGAGTTGGATGCTGATTTCGATCATGGTGATCCGTTGAACTCGTGACGCCTCAACAACCGCAGTCGTAGGCTATCACGACAGCGGGCTGTTTCGCAAACGGTGCTTTCCAAGGTGGGCGTCGGTCGATTGGGTGGAGGCCAAGACGGCAGGTTGGTACCGAATCGAGGTGCTAGGGCGCTCATTCCGTCTCCGGTCTTTCCCCTCATTCCCCACCGAACTTTTTCGGAAAGGTTCGGAAATATGCATTTTGGGCGGATCGATGCGGGAGCGAAAACACCGAATGTTTACGCGGTTGAAGTGCTGTTTTTGCGAACGATTCCGAAGGCGCTTGGACGGCTTGAACTCCCCCCGCCTCCACCATCTGCATCGGCGGTTTGGATCCACCGTGCTTCCAGTCGGTGGTCACTCATTCCGCAGCGCCACCATCGGATCCACGCGCGCGGCGCGGCGGGCCGGCAAGGCGCCGGCAGCCAACGCGGCACCCAGCACCAGGAGGCTCGCACCACTGAGCAGCCACGGATCGTGCGGCGAGAGGTCAAAGAGCTGGTTCGCCAGCAGTCGGCCAGCCACCAGCGAAACCAGGAGCCCGATCCCCACGCCGGCCATCACCCAAGCGACAGCCTGCGAGAGCACCAGCCGCATCAGTCCGGCGGGACTCGATCCCAGCGCCAGTCGAATGCCGAACTCGTTGGTCCGTTGAGCGACCTGATACGCCACGACACCGAAGATTCCCACCGCGGCGACGCCCAAAGCCACGGCCGCATAGGCAGCGAGCAGGGTCATCAGGAAGCGACGCTCCGCCACCGTGCCGGAGAGGATGTCGGTCATCGTACGGATTTCGGTTCCAACAATCCGTGAATCGGTCGCCCGAGCGACTTCCTGCAAAACCGGGATGATCGCTTTCGGCGGCATCGAACTGCGCACAACCACCTGCGCACCGCCGAAGGCATACTGCCAATAGAAACGCGGTTGCGGCTTTTCCTCCAAACGCACGTCCCGCGTATCCTGGACAACCCCGATCACCTCCAACACCCGATCCGGGTTGGAACCTACGGTGAACCGTCCTCCAATCGCCGACCGGCCGGGGAACAGGACTTTGGCCGCGGACTCGTTCACCATCACGATCTGGCCATAGCCGTCGTCGCTCAAGTCGGAGTCACGAAAGAATCTCCCTTCCAGCAGGGGAGTGCCCATGGCTTGGAAGTAGTCGAAGGCAATGAACCTCGCCCCGACGGTGGGCCGTTCGGCTTCGGGCAATGGGTTCCCGATGACCTGGGGCTTCTCATCGAACGTCCATTTCCCGGTCAGCGGCGCGGAAGACACGGTGCCGACCGCCGTGACGCCCGGTAGCGCGGCCAGTCGATCGCGCAACGCCCGATACATCCGGCAATTATCGGCATTCGTCTCGAACGAACCCGAGGTGGTGAGGTCCAGCGTCACGACGGATTTCGCCTGATACCCCAGATTCTGCCCCAACAGCCGGCGGAAGCTTTCCAGCAACAGTCCTGCTGAGGCGAGCAGTACGAGCACGATGGCGATCTGCCCCACCAACAGACCCCGCTGCCAGGCGCGAATCTGAGGACCTCCTGTCGTGCGTGGGCCACTGCGAAGGGTCTCGGCGGCTTCGATTCGGGACAATCGCAAGGCGGGCAGCAGGCCGAAGACGAACGCGGTGAGCAGCGACAATCCGGCGGTGAACCCAAAGGCCGCAACGTCGAGCCTGGCCTCGTGGATGAACGGCACGATCGAAGCGGAAAGCGTGCGGATCACGTGAAGCCCGCCACCCGCGAGAGCGATTCCGGCGATTCCACCGACCAGTCCCAGCAGAAGGCTCTCGATCAGGAGGGCACGGACAAGTCGCCACCGACCAGCCCCCAGGGCGAGACGCACCGACAATTCCCGTTGGCGGATGACTCCGCGGGCCAGAAGAAGGTTGGCCAGGTTGACGCAGCAGACCAGCAAAACTACCGCCACAGCCGCCCCCAAGAGCGGAACACCCCGGAGCATGCGGACAAACACCTGTTCGCGGAAACACAGCAGGCCGAAGATCCACGGGCCGATGGTCTCCGGGAATTCCTCAGCCAGCTGAGCGGACACTGCGGCGAGTTCGGCACGTGCCGTTTGCTCGGAAACCCCTGGTTTCAAGCGACCGACGCCCAGGAACATTCTGGCTCCCCGCGAAGTTCCGTCTTCGCCGCGTGGGGCACTCATGGGGATCCAGAACGGTTTTTCCCCGGCCTTTCCGATGCTGCCGCTGCCGGACGACGGGGCACGCACCACGGGAAACTGAAGTCCGGGCGGAAGCACGCCGATGATTTGCCGGGATTTGTCGTCGAGCCTCACCGTCTGGCCCAACACATCAGGGCTGCCCTGGTACCGGGATCGCCACAGCTCATGACTAATGAGCACCACCGGTTCCTCGCCTTCGGCGTCGGACGGCACCAACAATCGACCCAGCCTCGGCCGCAGATTCAGAACCGTGATCAGGTCCGGCGTCGCCTGGACAACCGGAACTCGCCTGGTTTGGTCACCATCGTTCCAGTCCATGTCGTGAGAATTGTCGGTCGCCACTGCTTCAAAACTCTGCGTCAGCGTCCGAATGTCCTGCGTGTCACGCCAAGACATCTGGTTCTCGCTGGCGCCCGTCCGTGTGTTCACCCGCTGGAACCACATCAGGCGGTCCTCGTTGTCGTAGCCCAGGGGCCGGAACAACACGGTCTTCGCCACGCTGAAGACGACCGTGTTCGCCCCGATACCGAGCGCCAGGGTGAGCGCGGCCACGGCGGTGAAGCCTGGGTTCTTCAGCAGTTGGCGGAGGGCGAAACGGAGATCGTTCATCGGCAGGGTGGGGTGGTGGAGTGGCGGGGCTGGCAACGAGGCGAGCTGTGCTCAATGTCATCAGCCTTTCAAGACCTCAGCGCTGCTTGGGATCAAGTGAATCGGATCTTGGTTTCCCTCGTTACTCGCCCCGCAGCGCTTCCATCGGGTCAACCTTCGATGCGCGGTGGGCCGGAAGCCAGCAGGCGAGCAGCGCCACTCCCGTGAGCGATACCGCGAGGCCCAGGAAGGTCACCGGGTCAGTCGCTTCCACGGAGTAGAGCTGGCTCAGTAGAAAGCGTGTGAGAGCAAACGCCCCGGCGAGCCCGATCGCGACGCCCTGCAGCGTCAGCCGCAGGCCTCCGCAGAGGACAAGCACCAGCACATCGTGCTTTTGTGCGCCCAACGCGATGCGCACGCCGAGTTCGCGTCGACGTTGCCTCACCGCACACGACATCACGCCGTAGATGCCCACGACGGCGAGCAGCAGCGCCACGGCCGCAAAGCTGCCCAGCAGGAATGCGTTCAGCCGGCGCGAGGTCGTGGTGTTGGCCAGTCGTTGCTCCATCGACATCACGTTGTGGAGCGGTTGGTTCGGTTCCACTCCCGCAACCACTCTCCGCACGGCCGGTATCATGCCAGCCAGGTTCCCGGGGACGCGGACCACGAAGCTCAGCGCATCTCCCATGTCCTCGGCCACGGGATTGTACACCTCGGGCATGACATCTCCCGCCAATCCGCTCTGCCGCACGTCGCCGACGACTCCCACCACTGTCGGCCAGGGCGCCCCGGTGTCCGATCCGAGGAGGCGGATTCGCTTGCCGATAGCGCTTTCACCGGGGAAGTGGTGCCGCTCAAACGCCTCGTTGACGATCACCGCCCCAGCCGGGCGACGCGCATCTTGTGGCGTGAACGCCCGTCCCTTCCTCAGCGCAATGCCCATCGCGTTGAAGTAATCGGAGGTGACCGTCGGCCTTGAGACGGGCCTCACTTTCAACTCGCCCCGTTTAAGCTTGCCCACGTCGATCGGAGGTCGGCCCTCGATGTCCACCAGCGTAATTCGTTCAAAGGGAGTGAGTGGCAGGGAGTCCGTGGCCGCGGCTGCCTGCACCCCGGGCAACGCCTGCAACCGCTCGACGATTTGTTGAGTGAAGCTGATTTTCTGGGGTGCGGATCTTCCCTCGGCGAGAGTGACCTGGAACGTCAACACTCCATCCGTCCCGAAACCGGGATTGACGTCGGTCAGTCGGGAAAAGCTCTTGATCAACAATCCGGCGCCGATGAGCAGCACCAGCGCCAGAGCGACTTCGGAGACCACCAGCAGGTGCCGAAGCCGGTTCCGATGACCGCCGGTGTCGCCGCGCCCCTCATCCTTGAGCGGGGCGTTCACGTCGGCCCGGAACGCCTGGTAGACCGGCGCGAGTCCAAACACCAGTCCGGTGACCACCGACACGCCGAGCGTGAATGTTAGCACCCAGGCCTCCATGCCAATCCCGTGCATCGCCGGCAGGCTGACCCCGCTCCATTGCCCCAGGGCGCGGACGCCCCAGAACGCCACCAACAAACCCAGACCTCCGCCGGTGAGGGAAAGGAGCGTGCTTTCCGTCATCAACTGGCGGGCCACCCGCCAGCGTCCGGCTCCGAGCGCGGCGCGGACGGCCATTTCGCGTTGCCGCGCGGCCGCTCGCGCTAGCTGGAGGTTGGCAACGTTGGCGCAGGCGATGAGCAGAAGAAGTGCGACCGCGCCCAGCAATACGAGCAAAGCCCCCCTGACTTCTCCGACGACCTGCTCGTGCAGGCCGACTAGCGACAGCCCTCCGCCGTCATTCGGACCGCCTCCGCCTCCTTCGCCGCTCGGAGTCGCGGACGGTTCTTCTGGGTGGATGCGGTTAGCAATGGTCTGTAGCTCGGCTTGTGCCTGTCGAAGCGTCACGCCGGGTTTCAAGCGGGCAATCGCTTTCAGGAGCTTCATGCCCTCAGCATGCTTCACGAAGGTTCCGCCTGATTCACCCAGTGCCAGGGGAACCCAGAGTTGAAACGGCTCGGGAAAACGAAAGTGGGCCGGAAGAACGCCCACGATGGTGCAACTTTGCTCGTTCAACGAAATGGCCCGGCCCAGCACGTTCGGGTCGCCGCCAAACCGGCTCCGCCAGAGTCCGTGACTGAGGATGGCCGCCTTGGGGCCGTTGGGCGTGTCCTCCTCGCCGATAAAGTTGCGGCCCAAAGCCGGCTGGACGCCCAGGAGCGGAAAGAAATCCGCCGTCGCAGCACCGGACAGGATCTGTTCCGCCGATCCAGTCCCTGTGAGAGTCATGTCGCCTCCGGTGTAGGCCGCGATGTTCGCCAGCGACTGGCTTTGGTTCTTGGCTTCAACGAACGTGGTGCTGCCGATTTCGGTGCCGGGGCTGCCCGACCAGTCCATGCGCAAATGGACCAGCTGGTGGGGCTCGGGATATGGCAGCGGCCGGAGCAGGACGGCGTTGACCACGCTGAAGATGGCGGTGTTCGCCCCGATGCCCAAAGCGAGGGTCAGCACCGCCACGGCCGTAAAGCCGGGGTTCTTCCGCAGTTGGCGCAGGGCGAAACGAAGATCGTTCATCGAACGCTGTGGCTGATGGTCACCTTGCCGGCCTGGATCCGAAGTTTGGAACGGGCGATGTCCAGGCTGACGGGAACGCCCTCGGGAATGGACATCCAGCGGCCGTCGTTCACTTTCACTTGTGCCCTCTCGATCGTGACCTTCGCCAAGGGGCCGGTGATCACGGCGCGGTCGGCTTCGGACACCACCGTATGCGGTCCTTGGATTCTGGCCGAAATGGCATGGCCGGCCGCCTCGGTGGAAACCTCGGGGGAACGGTCGCATCCGGTCAGCGAGGCGAGGAGTAGCGCACGAGCCAGCGTGGCGAGTGTAGGCAAGGTTGATTTCATGGCAGACACAGTCGGGATGTGGGGATGTGAGAAGTCGTCAGGTTCAACGCCGTTGACATTCATTCGCTTCGCAGTGCCATCAACGGGTCCACCCGTGCGGCGCGCCGGGCCGGAAGCCAGCTGGCCAGCATCGCAACGGCGAGGAGCACGCCTGAGACCATCGCCACGACCCAGAGGTTGTTGGACTCCAATCCGGGGGCGAGGGATCGGAGCACACGCGTCATGCCCAGGGCGCCCAGGAGACCGATGGCGGTGCCCAGCAACGACAGGCGCAGCCCCTTGCCCAGAACGAGTCGCAGCACATCCCTGATCTGGGCACCCAGTGCCATGCGCACCCCGATCTCATTGGTTCGCTGCACGACAAAGCCGGAGATGACGCCGTAGATGCCCAGACCGGCCAGCAACAGCCCCAGGGCTGCAAAGCCGCCCAACAGCCAGCCGGCCACCGCCGCCTGGTCGAGCGTCTTTCCAACCGCGGCGCGCACGGTCCCGGCCTCGTTGACGGGCAAGTCCGAGTCCAGCCCGGCCACTGCCCGTCGCAGGACTTCCGCGGGGACATTGCCGCGCACGGCGACGGCCAGGTTGCCCTGCGACTGTTGGGCCATGGGCCGGTAGCTTTGGAACTGGGTGGCGGGCTCCGATGGATCCGCCGGGAACCGCACATCGTTCACGACCCCGATGATTTCCTGCCAGGCGCCCGGACTGCCGATCCGCTTTCCAAGGGCCGATTGGCCGGGCCAGAACGTGCGTGCCAGGGCCTCGTTGACGACGAGCACGTCGGGACGGTCCGCCGTGTCGGCGGCGTTAAAGTCCCGCCCTTCCAGCAACCGCATGCCCAGCGTCGCGAAATAGCCGGGCGTGATGACGTTGAGGTGGCGAAGATTCTGTCGGCCAGCCCCTTCTTCCGTCCGACCTTCGATCGAAATGCTGGTCGAAATCCGGAAACCGGAAACCGGCAGCGCTCCCGCAACTGCCGCCCTTTCGGCACCTGGCAGAGCGGCCAGTGTGGTCTGCAATCGCTCCACGAAGGCGAGACGGACGGAGCTGTCGCCATATTTGGCATCGGGTAGGTTGAGATAACCGGCGGTCAACCCGTCGACCCTCCATCCCGGATCACGAACCCCGAAGTGCCGCAGCCCGGTGATCACCAGACCACCGCCGGTCAGCAGCATGAGCGCCAGGGCGACCTGGAGCACGATCAGGGTGTGGCGCAGCCGGTGCTGTGAACGGTCCACGGTGGCCCCGCGCGACCCCTGTTTCAGCGCGGCGTTCACGTCGGTGCGGGAGGCCAGCCACGCGGGAAGCAGGCCGAAGGCCAATCCCGTGAGCGTGGAGACCGCCATCGCAAAGCCCAGCACACCAAAATCGAGTTCCAACTTCAGCAGCCGTTCGCCATCCACGACGAGTTGACTGGTCAGCAATTGGTTGACCCAGCTGGACAGCAGGAGACCCAACAACCCGCCCAACGCAGCGATGAGCAGGCTTTCGGTCAGCAATTGCCGAAGCAGCCGGCCTCGCGGCGCGCCCAGTGCACCCCGGATGGCCAATTCCCGCGTCCGCAGGGCGGTGCGGGCGAACTGCAGGTTCGCGAGGTTCGCGCACGCAATCAGAAGAACGAAACCCGCCAGTCCCATGATCAGCCAAAGCATGGTTTTGCCGCGTGGATCCATCGACGACTCCGTCAGCGGCACCAGGCGCAGTCCCACCTCCTCGAGGTCGGGATGATCCTGACGCAGCCGGGCCATCAGCGCCTCGGTGGCGGTGCCCGCCTGGGCGAGGGAAACGCCCGGCTTCAGGCGCGCAAAGACATCCAGGTAGTTGTGCCCCCGGTTCTGCTTCAGCTCATCGGAGAACGCGATGGGACGCAGCAGGTCCACCGGTCCCCATGGGTGCCGGCTTTGGAAACTGGCCGGCATCACACCGATCACGGTGACGGTCTCGCCGTCCAGGCGCAGTGTGCGCCCGAGAATGTTGCTGTCGGCTGAGAAACGTCGGAGCCAGAAGCCATGATTCAGGACCACCACCTGGTTTTGGCCCTGGCGATCTTCCTCCCGGGTGAAGCCGCGCCCCAGCATCGGCTGGATGCCCATCATCGGAATCAAGTCCGCGCTGGCATCCATGCCGCGCACGCGCTCGGCCTGTTGTCCGGTTTCGGTCAGGTTGAGCGAGCGCACGTTCACCGCCGCCATCCGCTCGAAGGCGGTGTTTTGCTCCTGTTGATCGAGAAAGTTTGCCGGGGAATGCGGCCATCGCTGCGAGTGTGGTGACGTGCGGAACAGGCGAACCAAGCGGTCTGGTTCGGGGAACGGCAGTTCGGGACGCAGCAGCGAGACGAGGCCGCTGAACATCGAGGTGTTCACGCCGATGCCAAGGGCGAGCGTGAGAACAGCAATCGCCGTGAAGCCAGGGTTCTTCAGCAACTGACGGGTGGCGAATCGGAGATCGTTCATAGACTACTTCTGCATCCACCCGTCCCGTAGACGGTAGATGCGGTTGCCATAGGCGGCGTTGGTCTCGGAGTGCGTGACTTGGATGATCGTGGTGCCTTGGCGGTTGAGTTCCTTGAACAGTTCCATGATCTCCCGGCCCTGCTCGGAATGCAGGTTGCCGGTCGGTTCGTCCGCGAGCAGCAGGGTGGGCTTCGCGATGATGGCCCGAGCGACCGCGACCAATTGTTGTTGTCCGCCGGAAAGCTGGTTGGGGTAGAGGTCCTTCTTTCCCACGATGCCGAACCGATCGAGCATGTCGGCGACCAGGGCCTGGCGTTCCGAGGATTTGATGTCGCGGTACGAGAGCGGGATGTCGAGGTTCTCGGCGACGGTGAGATCCTCGAGCAGATGGAATTGTTGAAATACGAATCCGACGTGCTTCTTGTTCAGCGCCGCGCGTTCCTTGGCTTTCAGTGCGTGAACCGCCTGCCCGGCGAAATGGTATTCACCGGACCAGGCGTGATCATAAAAGCCGATCGCGCTGAGCAAGGTGGACTTCCCGGCCCCACTCGGGCCCATGAACGTGACGAACTCGCCCTCGGCGATGTCGAGCGTGATTTGCCTCAGCACATAGGTCGGGCTGGGTTGGGTGGGGAAGCTCTTTTCGAGATTGCGAAGTTGAATCATGGCAGGGGGTTCCTCGTGGCGTCGGCGGTGCTTGAGCCGGAGCGACCTCTCGCATCGGCGGCGAGGAGCATGCTCGGCTGGACTGCCGGGGTGCGAGCGAGGGCGAAACCCCGTGGCTCGACCACGGGGAACTGCGGCGGAGGTTGTTGTAGGGGATGAACCATGCGGACTTCCATGGCGTACCATGCATGGGGCGTGCCAGATGGGAAAAGGCGCTGAGTTCGGCCGGATGATCGCAATCCATCGCAGAGGCCACTCGGCTTGTCGCAGCGTTCGACGGGCTTCTGTTGGTTGTGCGAGCAGGACTGGAGTGAAGGAGTTTCCCAATATCGGGACAGACACGTCCCGGCAATCGAACGCCTGGCGTGGCTCAGGATGGGGGGGCGGGACGTCCACTGCCGCCGATGCGTGGTTCCCGACTGGAGGGGTTGGAACCTAGTGGTGTCGGAAACGTGAATAGTTATTCACTGGCCGGACGCACGGTCGTCACCTGGGGGCGGTTGGATGTGTGCGGTGAAAGTGCTCATCCTGACGGCAAGTTTCGGGGATGGTCATAACGCGGCGGCGCGGAATCTCCGCAACGCCTTGGAGAGGTTGGCTCCGGAGGATGGCCAGGTCGAGGTACTGGATCTTCTGGAGGCAGCCTACGGACGGCTGAACCACCTGGCCTGCGCGGCTTATCTCGGGTTGGTTCGCCACGCGCCATCGCTGTGGCGCACGGTTTATCAACTGGTCGACGCCGCACCCAGCCTATCCGCCGCCGGTTCGTGGTCCCGACTGCGGCGAACATTGGAGGACGTTCTCGCGGCTGCGCAACCCGACGTGGTGGTTTCGACCTACCCGGTTTACGCGGACGTGGTTGCCGAACTCTATCGGGACCATGCCGAACGGCCCTTCCAGTTCGTCACCATCGTTACCGACTCACTGACCATCCACTCGGCATGGTATCAGAGTCCGAGCGATTGTTGGTGTGTCGCGAATGAGGCTACCGCGGAAGTCCTGGTCCGGGGAGGCGTGCCTTCGGATCGCGTCGCCGTCACCGGGTTTCCGGTGAGTCCGACGTTTCATGATGAAGCGGGAGTCGAGGTGGAGGAGCCCGTGGGTGGGGCTGCCCGGCGCATTCTCTACATGGTGAACACTGGACGGCCGAAACTGGGGCGCACGCTGGAAGAACTGCTTGCGCTCCCGCGAGTGCACCTGACGGTCGCGGTAGGGAGAGACAGCGAACTGAGGTCGCGTCTTCACCAACGGCTGGACGCCTATGGTGACCGGGTACGGTTGCTGGGTTGGACGAACCTGATGCCGCGCCTCCTTTTGTCGCATCATTTGGTCATCGGCAAAGCTGGCGGAGCGAGCGTGCAGGAGGCGATTGCCGCCCGCTGTCCGATGATCGTGAACCAGACGATCCCGGGGCAGGAGGAAGGCAACGCCCGTTTGATCGCTGAGGAAGGCTTCGGGTGCGTGGTCGACGGGCGTCGCGAGACGATCGCTGCGGTGGAACGAGCCTTCTCGGACCGGGCGCGTGTCTGGAGGGAATGGCGCGAACGCATGACCCAGGCGAGCCGACCGGACGCGGCGTATCGGATTGCCGAGATGGTGTTGGCGGATGGAAGGGACGGGGTGTGCAAACCGCTGTTCCGTGGTTGGGCGGCAGGTGCCGTGGGTGGGCCGGCGATCGTTTCGGCATCATCTGCTTCGAGGCCGCTGCTGTGCGACTTTCATACCCACACCAACTATTCCGACGGCAAGCTGACGGTGTCGGAGTTGGTGGATTTCTATGGAAGGCACGGTTTTGACTGCATCTGCGTCACGGACCATCTCGCCGACCCGCGGCGTGTGATCGGAAAGCTCAGCCGGCTCAGTGGTCTCACGCTCAGTCCGGTTCAGGTCGACGAGTACTTTGAGGTCATTGCCCGGGAGGCCAGGCGAGCCTGGAATCGATACGGGATGATCGTGATGACCGGGATCGAGTTCAACAAGGACGGCTGCCGTGCGCGCAGTTCGGCGCACCTGCTCGGCATCGGGTTGAATGAGCCCATTCCTGCCAACCTCGATTTGCCGGAGACGATCGCCAGGATTCACGCACAGGGTGGGCTGGCGGTGGCCTCACATCCGCATGTGATGAAAAGCGAGTGGGGCAAGAACACGCTCTATCTCTGGGAGAATCAGGAAACCTTCGCACCGCTCCTGGACGCGTGGGAGATTGCGAATCGCGAGAACATCTTTTCCCCGGTGGCTTTGAAGCGGTTGCCGTTCATCGCGAACAGCGATTTTCACAAGCCGAAACACATCTATTCCTGGAAGACCGTACTCGATTGTTCCAAGGACCCGGAAGCCATCAAGGAGTGTGTCCGACGCAACGAACGCGTTTCGATCACCCTCTACCGGCGCGACCGACAATTGCGCCATGAACCCTTGAGTCTTCCCTTGGATGTTCCGGAGCCGGTCGCTCCCGGTGTCGCTGTCGCTTGAGACGCGCAAACCCTCTCGCCTGCCCATGTCCTTCCTACTCGATCACGCCGAGCCGACTTCACCCTCCGTGCACAGCCTGCCGGGCTTGGCTGTGGAGGATCCGCCCAGGAACCCTCAGCGAGGACGCGGGAAGGTGCTGACGCGGCTGGGGCGATGGGCGGATGAGCTTGTGTTTCGCAGGAACCACCAGCATCGCCTCGTGTACAACGCTTGTTGGGAAGATCCGGCGCTGGATCGCGAGCTGCTGGAATTGGATGCATCGAGTCGCGTGGTGATGATCACGAGTGCCGGGTGCAATGCGCTGGACTATCTCCTCGACGATCCGGCGGAGATCCACGCGGTGGATGTGAATCCGAAGCAGAACGCCGTTCTGGAACTGAAGATGGCGCTCATCGTCGCCGGATGTTTCGAGGATCTGTTTCTGTCCTTTGGGAAGGGTTGTCACCCCGCGTTTGCGGAATTGCTGCCCGGACTGCTTACGAGGCTTTCGCCGGAGTCCGCGCGCTTCTGGTTGGCAAAGGCGCACTACCTCCATGGCCGCCACTTGAAGGGATCTTTCTATTATCACGGTTCTTCCGGGGATGTTGCCTGGGTCCTGAGAACGTTGCTCCTGCGGCGCTTTCGAGGCTTGTGGAAGGATGTGGTGAGTCTAATCGAGGCCGAGTCCATCGTCGAACAAAGAGACGCGTTCGCACGTATTGAGCCTCGGTTCTGGAATTTCTTCACGCGCTGGCTGGTGCAGCGGCCGGCGACGTTGTCGATGTTGGGTGTTCCGGGTGCGCAGGTGGCGCTGATTGCCGAGCAGTGGCCTGGAGGCATGATGGGCTACCTCCGAGATAAGCTGCGGACCGTGGCGACGGAGCTTCCGATGCGGGACAACTACTTTTGGCGGGTCTACGTTCAGGGTTCCTACACGCGGGATTGCTGTCCGAACTACCTCAAGCGTGAGAACTTCCTTCGACTGCAGGGCAGGGTGCATCGGGTGCGAACGCATTCCTGTCTGTTGAGCACCTTCCTGCGCAGGAATCCCGGCCGCTATTCGCACTACGTGCTACTGGACCATCAGGATTGGCTTGCCGGCCATGATCGGGGTGCACTCGTTGAGGAATGGCGTTTGATTTTGCAGAACAGCCGTCCCGGAACCCGAGTGCTCTTCCGCTCCGCAGCGCCCCGGGTGGACTTTCTTCCTGCCTTCGTGACCGAGCGGGTGCGGTTGGATCCCGACTGGACCTCGGTGCTTCACGCACGGGATCGGGTGGGAACTTATGGCAGCCTTCATTTAGGCGAGGTGCGTTGACACCTCACGGAATCATGAGCCCCAGCGAAAGCCTGCAGAGGTACTACGCATTTCACGCGAGCCTCTATGACTCCACGCGATGGACCTTTTTGTTTGGCCGATCACGGCTGGTGCAGGAAGTGAAACGACGCTTTCGGCCAGCCCACATTCTGGAGATTGGCTGCGGGACTGGGGCGAACTTGGCGCATTTGGGTCGCTTGTTTCCGGCGGCCCAACTGACGGGAATCGACACCAGCGCCGAAATGCTGCTGATCGCGGAGCGCAAGCTTCGGGGGCTGGGCAACCGGGTGGACCTGCGTGAGGGCTATTACCGCGCTCCATTGGGTTTTCGGCAGGCGCCGGACCTGATCTGCTTTTCGTACTGTCTTTCCATGATGGATTCGGGGGTTGGGGAGGCGATTGCCGCTGCCGCCCTCGAGCTGGCACCCGGAGGCCGACTGGCGGTGGTCGATTTCCATGGCTCGCGCCATCTGTGGTTCCGGAGGTGGATGCGCCTGAATCACGTGCGCATGGACGAGCATGTGCTTCCCCTGCTGAGAGCCCGGTTCCACGGCGAATGGGTCCTTGTGGAGGGTGCCTATGGGGGCTTGTGGCGGTATTTCCTGTTTTTGGGTCAGTTTCGAAGTGCCGGTGGGGTGTGGCAGGCCCCTGGGGAGACGAATCTTCCCAGGCAAGAGATCGACGGCGGGAGGGTTACGGAGGCGGGGGTTTGGTGAACATAGCAAGGCGTCGAAGTTAAGATCCTGCGTGTTTGCATTCCGGGTTTGGCCGGTCAGGTCAGCTTCGATTAGTGGGAAGGCCGTGCATGCGCTCCCGGGATGGAGCGGAGCAGCCCGGATTCCTCCAACCGGTCGCTTCATCCCGGTGAGTGCGGCGCGATGCCAAGTCCGCTTATGCTCCATTCTTTTGCACGCCAACTGTTGCCCCTGGCTCTCAGTCTACTGCCGGTCATCGTGGCTGTCGCGGCTGAGAACCGGGCGGTCTTCCCGCAGTCCGTCGCCTCCGGCGATCCGCGTCCGGACAGTGTGATTCTGTGGACGCGCCTGATGGATACGAACGCTCTGGCATCGGATCAAAGCCTTGAGGTCGAGTTGGCGAAGTCCTCGGATTTTGGAACCCCGGTTCTCCGTCGCACCGACCTCCTGGCCCGGGCGGCCCATGATGGGAACGTGAAGGTGAAGGTGTCGGGGCTGGAACCCTACACCACCTATTACTATCGCTTTGTCTATCAGGGCACCAACCACTCGCCTGTGGGTCGCACCCGCACCGCCCCGGCCCCGGAGTCGGAGCAGCGCGTTCGGTTCGCGTTCATCAATTGTCAGGACTACATCGGCCGCTACTTCAATACCCTCGCGGATTTGGCGGATCGTGAAGCGGACACCCTCGACTTTGTCGTTCACCTCGGTGACGCGGTCTATGAGACCACGGGAGATCCCTTGTTTCAGACCGTCGGAGCGTCGAGGACGGTACGCTTTGGGGACACGAATGGTGCCATTTCGCTGGGCAGTGGTTCGGGGGCCTTTCTGGCCGCAAACACCCTGGACAACTACCGTGACCTCTACCGCACCTATCGCGCCGACCGGACGCTGCAGCGGGTTTTCGAACTGTTTCCGGTCGTGGCCATCTGGGATGACCACGAATTCAGCGATGACGGCTTCGGGGACCATGCGACGTACCGGGATGGTCTGAGGAACGAACAGGATGGCGATCGAAAGCGTCGGGCGGAGCAGGCCTTTTTCGAGTACATGCCGGTGGACATGGGAATGGACACGAATGGCGTGCTCATCGGGGCAGCGGATCTGTACCCCAACACCCGGCTCTACCGTGACCTACGGTTTGGGAAGTTTCTGCACCTGCTGATGACCGACACGCGGACATTTCGGCCGGATCACTTGATCCCGGAAGACGCCTTTCCGGGTGCGGTGGTGGCCGATGAACCGACGCTTTCGGGAATCCTGGGGCCGGCCTGGACGGCGCTTCGTGGATCCTTCGACCCCTACGTGGACCTGGAGCTGCCGGCGTCAGCAAATCTCAAGAACAGCCTGACCACCATCGTCACCCTGGCCCTGATGCGGGAAGGGTTTCCGCCCGCGGAAGCACCCGCCCGTGCGACGGCGATGACCCGGGGCAAGATCAGTGCGCGCTATGCCAACGGATTGCTGGCCGCCGCCCAGGTGCCTCCCGCGTTCGACGCCACCGCGCTGGCCAGCCTGCCGCGGGGGTTGACCTTCGTTCTGCTGGGCAAACAGGACCTTTTCACGTCGTTCGGCAGTCGTTACGCGGTGGCTCGGGACGCCTTTCAAATTTACGCGCAGCTTTTGTTGGCTTCGAACCCTGCATCCCAAGATCTGCTGGGTTCAGCGCAACGAACTTGGCTGGAAAGCGCGTTGGCCTCCAGTAGCGCTTCATGGAACGTGGTTGGAAGTTCCGTTTCCTTCTGCCCCATCACCTTTGATTTCGCGAACCCGCCCATCCCACTGCCTCCGGGTTTTCCCGATGAACTGCGCGGAAAGATCCAGCTCAACGCGGACCACTGGGACGGGTTCCCGCAGGGCCGGCAGTCGGTGCTGGATCTGCTGGCGGCGCACCAGGCCACCGTGATCTCCGGGGACATTCATGCCTCGTTCATCAGCCGGCACGCCGCCACTGGGGGCCGGGTCGTTCCTGAATTCACCGGCACCTCGGTGTCGTCCGAGAATTTCCGGGAAGCCATCGACAACATTGTCCGGGGCAACCCGGCCACCGCCGGTTTGCCGGGGATCGAGCAGTTGGTCGCTGCGACGGACCTCCTGATTGACGATGCAGTGAAGCGACTGCCGGAGTCCGATCTTGTGGGATTGAATACCGCGGACCATGGCTACGTGGTTCTCGAAGCCACCGCCGAATCGCTGCGGGCCGTGTATCGCCACATGCCGGGCGGGAACGTGCATGTCGACATGACGGGAGCGGCGTCGGCGGCGGTTCGGCAGGCGCTGGTTCAAGAGAGTTCGTATGCGGTGACCCGTTCCGGTGCCACGCTGGATGTGGCTGCGGAACCCGTTCCATCGACCGGCTTTCGATTGCAGGTGCTGCACGCCTCCGACCTGGAGGGCGGTGTGGACTCGATTGGGAACGCGCCGAATTTTGCCGCGGTCGCGGAGAAACTCGCGATGGCTGAGCCCAACACGGTGATTCTATCGGCCGGGGACAACTACATTCCCGGTCCCTTCTTCAATGCCGCGGGCGATCCGGCTCTTCGCAGCACCCTGGACGCGGTGAACGAAGCCTATTTCGGCGTCACGGGCCTGGACATTCGTGAGACCTCTGGCCGGGCGGACATCACCATCATGAACGTGGTTGGTTTCGATGCTTCGGCGCTTGGAAACCATGAGTTTGATGCGGGCACTGCCGCCATTCGCGAGATTGTGGGCACCACCTTCTCCGGCGCCGGCTTGGGCGGCGTTCGGTGGTTGGGGGCTCAGTTTCCCTACCTCAGCGCGAATCTCGATTTCTCGCGGGATGGCAGTCTGAACCCAATCTCCACTTCGGCGATTCTTCCGAACACGGCTTTCCGCTCCACTCCCGCAGACCTGGCGGCCGCGGCAGCTGCGCCGAAGATCGCGGCGGCGACGCTGATCGCCCGGGGTGGCGAAGTGATTGGGGTGGTGGGAGCGACGACTCCGTTGCTGGGGCAGATCTCGTCGCCGGGCACGACCGCGGTTCGGAATCCCGGTGCCGGCTCGAACGAGATGGCCCCTTTGGCCAGCCTTCTGCAACCCGTCATCAACCAGCTGCTGGAACGTGGGGTGAACAAGATCGTTTTGGTCTCCCACCTCCAGCAATTGGCGCTGGAACGCGAGTTGGTGCCATTGCTGCGCGGGGTGGACATCGCCATCGCTGGCGGTTCGGACTCGATTCTGGCGAACCCGGGCAATCCCTTGAGGCCCGGCGACGCTCCGGTCGGCTCCTTTCCGATTCTGACCCGCAACGCCGACGGGGACCCGGCTTACGTGGTGAGCACGGACGGCCAGTACAAATATGTGGGACGGCTAGTGGTGGAATTCGATGCTGCGGGCCGTCTTCTTACCAACAGTCCTGCGCTCGCGATGTCAGGGCCTTACAAGACCGACGACGCGGGAGTCGAAGCGTTGTGGGGCGATCTGACCTCGCCGTTTGCGGCGGGAACGCGTGGTGGCGCCGTGCGTCAACTGACGGGCGGGATTCAAGGGATTGTGACGGCCAAGGACGGGGTGATACTCGGGCGTTCCGAGGTGTATCTCGAGGGCCGCCGGAATGTGGTTCGGACCGAGGAGAGCAATCTGGGCAGTCTGACCGCCGATGCCAATCTGTGGATGGCCAAGCAGTTCGATCCCTCGGTGGTGGTTTCGGTCAAGAACGGTGGGGGCATTCGCGCGGAGATCGGCGTGGTGGACGGATTCACAGGCGAGCTCAAACCGACCGCGGCGAATCCGTTGTCCGGGAAGCGGGCCGGAGAAGTTTCACAACTCGACGTGGAGAACAGCCTTCGCTTCAACAACCAACTCTCGCTGGTGACGGTGACGGCGTCGGAGTTGCGCAGCGTGTTGGAACATGGCGTCGCCGCGACCCGGGACGGCGCCACTCCGGGTCAGTTCCCGCAAGTGAGCGGCGTGGAGTTCATTTATGACCCCGCGCGCACCGCCATCCGGTTTGACACCAATGGCAACACCACCACCGCCGGGGAACGCATCCGTCACCTCCGCGTCCGAGGATTGGCTGGTGAAGTCAACGACACCGTGGTCGAGAACGGTGTCGTGGTGGGTGATCCGGCACGCCTTTTTCGACTGGTCACCTTGAACTTCCTGGCCACCCGCACCACCGCCACCCCGGGACTGGGCGGCGACGGTTACCCGCTGGCCGCTTATGGGCGGGACCGGGTGGATTTGGTGGAGGTGCTGACCAACGCCCCTGGCGCATCGACTTTTGCCGTGGCGGGTAGCGAGCAAGATGCCATGGCCGAGTACCTGATGGCCATTCACGGCACCTTTCCCTACGTGACTCCGGAAACTCTCCCGACGTTGGATCGGCGTATCGCCAGCACCGTGAATGCGGCGCCGCGGTTCCTGTCGATCGAGGCGCAGGCCGCGGGAACGGTCCTTCGTATACCGTCCGTTGCGGGGAGGAATTACCGGGTGGAATACGCCGATTCGGCTTTGGGCCCGTGGATCGCTCTGCCGAACGGACAATTCACCGGGGATGGAAACGTTCGGGAGGTGGCGGACGCCACGGCCTCAACCGCAGCGGGCCTCCGTTTCTATCGAATCGCGGAACAACGGTGAGTGGGGGCACGGCGGCGGGCGTGCCACAGGGCGTGGAGCCCGGACCCCGCACGGCTCAATGAGGAGATGTGTGCGGATCGAAGCGGGGGAAATGGTCGCCAGCGATTCCGGCTTGTTCGAGAACCCGGTGGATTCGATCCAGACGCCAAATCGCCACCCGCCCTTCGGCGCCCAGGGCAGCGAGACGCGTACCATCGGAGGAAAAGGCTAACGCGCGGATCAGCAGGCTCTCTCTCGGCCGCAGAACGCCTTGGTGGGCAAAGGCAACAGCATCGAACAGATGGATCTGGGTGGAATCCCCGACCACTGCCAGCACTTGACCCGTGGGTGAGAAGGCCGCCACGCCCGGAACGACCCGCCGTTCAGGGAAGGGGAGATGCTGAGATTCGGTCCAGGTCCCAACCCGACGTAGTCGAAACGTCTCGCCGAAGGTCACGAGCCATTGCCCGTCGCCGCTGAAAGCCGCCTGCGGGCGCAACCCCGTCGTGTCGGTGAACTCCAGCTCCCGCGCAGCAACGTCCCATACTCGCACGGACCGGTCCTCGTAACTTCCCGTGGCCACCCAGCGCCCGTTGGGGCTAATGGCCACGTCTTCCGCCTCCAGGTGTGGACCGAACTCAGAAATCAGGTTGGTGAGCGACCGGTCGAAGACGGAGATCTGGTGGGTCATTCCGTTGAACGCGGCCAACCGTTCGCCGTCCGGGGTGAACGCCAGGGCACGCCAGCGGCCTGGTGGGTGGAGGACTTCAGCCTGGCCGGTAGGCAGGAGCGGGATGGAGGTCAGCGGTGGAAACCTCAGGATCCCCAGCGCATGCGCGGACACCATCGCATGGGTGTCCGGCTGAAAGACGGTGGTCGCCATGACCCAGGAGGGCATGAGCAGCGGCTTGGTGCCGTGCTCGGGATCACAGAGGGCAACTTGCAGCGGATTGCCGGCAAGCAGGACTCGGCCGTCCGGGGAGAACCGGAGATCCATGACGCGGGAGGTCGGCACCCCCGATTCAAACTCCAGGTACTCGTCGGGCAACCGAATCTCAAACCAGCCCCAACGGTCATCAACCCGTACCGGTCCCAGGCGTCGTCCGTCTGGAAGGTAGGTCAGCCGGTCGGCTTCGGCTTCGATCTCATGCACCATCCGAAGTTCCTCCCAATCGATGAGCCGGAGGCGGCGGTCGTCGCCGGCCAGGAGGATGTGCCGGCCGGAAGGTTCGAAGGTGATGGCGTGGGCATGGGGCAGGACCGAGGCCGAGATCCGCGGTTCTGTATCCCTTTCAAGATCCCAGGCGTAGATACGTCCGTCTCCGCTGGCCACGGCGAAACGCGTCCCGTCGATGTTCCAGCCCATGGCTCGCGTTCGGATGCCATTGGTCAGCAGGCGCGTGACGCGACCGGTTTCCGTGTCAAGTAGTTCGACGATCCGACTGATGGCGGAGGCGCCGGCGAGGGTTCGGCCGTCGGGCGAGTACTGGAGTGTGTGCCAGCCGGTGGAGCGCCCGCCGGGTCGATCGACCGGAAGTCTCCAGCGCCGTCGTTCGCGGCCCGAGGGCAACTCCCGGATGACCACTTCGTTGGGAACTTCCTGAACGACAAATTCCGCAGCCGCGGGCGAGAAATCGAAGACCGCCTGGGTGCCCGACTGGCTCCAGCAGGAGCGTCCAGAGTTCGCCTCGACGATGACCTCTTGATCCGCGTGGCGCATGGCCAGAAACCGGCCGTCCGGAGAGAACCGGTCGAGGGATAGCAGTGTCCCGGTGGACGGTGCTGGAGGTTGGATGGGTTCAGCGCTGGGAATGGAGCGGAAGACGAGCGACGTGCTGTTGTCGATGGATGCGAGAAGGGCGAGTCGGGGATCGATGCGGGTCAGGTCAGGGTGGAGCCCCGTGGTGTCGGCGGAAGCGGGAACGAAAACGAGGTCGAAACGGGGTAGCAAGGCGAGCATCTCATCCCGGGCCTGGCGCCGAAGCGAATCGGGCAGGTTGAGGCTGGCGGCTTCATGGAGCAGACGAAACCCCTGCCTTCGGCCTGCCCAAGGTCCGCGGAGTCGCGACGCTTGGGCTTCGCTGATCAGGGCAATGGCCAGCTGGGCCTTGGCGCGTTTCTCGGCTCCACGCACCCGGACGGCGGCGACGGAGGTTGCGGCCACGACACCGGCGATCGCGACCATCAGGGCGAACGCCAACCCGGCAGCCAGCGGATGTCGACGGCTCCAACGCCAGGCGCTGGCGCATCGACCCAGGGGGCGGGCGAGGATGGGGGCCCCGTGGAGCCAACGTTCCAGGTCTTGTGCAAGTTCCTCGGCGGATCCGTACCGGGCGACGGGTTCCTTGCGCAGGCATTTAAGGGCGATGATCGCGAGGTCAGGATCGACCCCGCTCTTTCGCGTGTCGGGCGCGGGAGGGTCGAGGTCCATCACCTGCCGCAGGGTCTCCACCGGGGTGGGGGCCTGGAAGGGGGGATGACCGGTCAGGGTGTGGTACAACATCGCCCCCAGGCCGTAGACGTCGACCGCGGTGGTGAGTTGCCGTGATCCGCCGGCGGCCTGTTCAGGCGCCATGTAACTCGGTGAACCGAGAATGGTGGACGTGAAGGTGAAGCCGCTTTCCTGGTCGAGCGACTTGGCGAGTCCGAAGTCCGCGACCTGCGGTTCTCCCTGGAGGTCGACGAGAATGTTCGATGGTTTGAGATCCCGATGAAGGATGCCGCGTTGGTGGGCGTAGTGGACGGCCCTGCAGACTTTGACCAGCAGTCGCACCGCATCGCGGATCGGCGGATGACGCCCCAGGTGGGTCAACAAGTCGCCACCCTCGACGAGCCGCATCGTGAAGAAGTGAGCGCCGTTGTGTTCGCCGCTTTCGTAGAGGGGAACGATGTGCGGGTGGTTGAGTTGGGAGACTGCCTCGATCTCGACGCGGAGCCGCAGTCGGGCTTCGTCGGAGAGTAGGTGATGGGCGGGCACCATCTTGAGGGCGACGATGCGATTGAGGCCGAGTTGGCGCGCCCGGTAGACCACCCCCATGCCGCCGCGGGCCACTTCGGCCAGGATTTCGTAATGACCGAACAGCCAAGGGAACGCGTTTCGTACTGGCGACTCGGCGCTGGGTGAGCTGTCGGCCCCGATGTTCTCGGGGTCCAGGGCCAGGCGAAGCGCGCAGCGCGGACATTCGCCCCCGAGCGACCCGGGGCTGAGCGGGAGCCCGCACTCCGGGCAGGGGCTGGGGGTGCCTGGTGAATCCATCGATTTCGGGAGATTCATCCCGCCCGACTGACGACATCGATCAGGTAGCGGATTTCGTCCTCGATGTCATCGGGATGGGCCACGGTTTGGCCGACCGCTTCGCGCAAGAGTTCCCCATAGCGGCGGCGGAGACGGAACACCTCTTGTTTGACGGTGCCTTCGGTCAGTCCGAGTTCCCGGCCCAGTTCGGCTTGGCTGAGGTTGGGTTGGCCACCGGGCAGGTAGGCGGCAAGACGGGCAAAACGTTCCGTCCGCCCGGCGGTTTCGTACTCGGACCGAAGCCGGCTCCGAGCCTGGGCCAGCAGGTCCATGGCCCATCGCTGGTCGAAGAGCCAGTCGTCGCCGGCACCCGAAGAGTGGCCGAGTTCGAGTTGGTAACGCTCCTCGGCTTCCATGCCGTCGAAGGAAACCATTTCGCTTCCACCACCGCGTTTCAGGGCCTGGGAGCGGTCCCATTCGTTGGCCAAGTAGCATTTGAACGCGGTGAGCAGGAACCAACGGAATCGGCCGCGCTTTCGATCAGCGACTCCGAGATAGTTCTTCTCCAACAGCCGTGTGAAGAATCCTTGGGTAAGATCCTGTGCCGCGGGCACTTCGCATCCCTGTCGCCGCGCATAGGCATACAGCGGAAACCAGTAGCGGCGGCACAACTCGGTCAACGCCGCCAGGGCCTCGGGCTCGTCCGGGCGAGCCGCCTTCAGCACCACGCTCCACTGGGTGGTGGCGAACTGCGCATCCGGAGGGATGGAGGGTTCGGCTGGGTTCATGCGCTGGTTGGGGTGGGCGTGGATCGACCTCGGGAGCCGTCACGAGCCTCGGATACGAAGGGATAGGCTGGCGACTGTGCGATCCCTGGGCTCGACAGCTCTTCACCCGGCCGATCGTCGTTCGTCCCAGCCAACTAACCTCGTACTCGAAAAACTTAATGACCCTATGGGGCCTGTTCAACGCGCAAGACCGTGGCGACCGGCCGAACCCAACACAACACGACGATGCCCATCCACCGCCTTTTCTTTTTCACGTCCCCACGTACGCCCTTCGCAGGCGGCCGACGCATCCGCTGGCTGCTGGCTGCCTCCGCAACGCTGACCACGGCGGCGCATGGGGATCTGATCTCCCTGCAATTCGGAGCCGGCGATGTTGACTTCGACATGATCTTCACCCGAGTCGGTGACCCGGGAAACTTCGCCGATGAAACCGGGGCCCCCAATCCGGTGGGTTCGGTGCCCTACGCCTTCTATATGGGCAAGTATGAGGTGTCCGAGAAAATGGTGACCGTGGCCAACTCGGTGGGGAACCTCGGCATTTCATTCGACTCCCGGTACGAGGAAAAGCCCGCCACGGGTGTGTCCTGGAACGAAGCGGCGCGGTTCGTGAATTGGCTGAACACCAGCCATGGGTTCTCGCCGGCTTACAAATTCGATATCCAGCCCGGTGAAGCTGGCTATTCCGCCAACGCCAACATCGCGCTGTGGAGCAACGCCGATCCGGGCTACAACCCGGACAACCCTTTCCGCAATGCTGGCGCGCGCTTTGTGCTGCCCACCGTCGACGAGTGGTACAAGGCGGCGTACTTCGATCCGAACAAGGCCGGTGGTCCCGGGTACTGGAACTACGCCACCCGCAGCGACTCCGCGCCGAATTCCATCGCCGGGAACGGCGGATCGGGCACCGCGGTGTACAATCAACCGCAGACTCAGGGCCCGGCCGACATCACCTCGGCGGGAGGCCTGAGTGCCTACGGCACGGCCGCGCAGGGCGGTAATGTGTGGGAATGGAACGAGACAGCGTTCGATGGGGTGAACAGCACGACCAACGACTCCCGAACCTTCCGGGGAGGCGGGTGGAACTCAGGTTCGGCCAGCCTTGCTTCCAATCTTCGAAACCCGGCGGGGCCTTCGGCGGCCACCGGCAATCTCGGGTTCCGCGTGTCCATGGTCCCCGAGCCGATCGAGACGGCGGGGGTGACAACGTTGACCTTGCTCGGCTTCCTGCTCTCGCGACGCCATTCCATGAGCCGCGAGTAGCGAATAGCGAATTGAGAATCTCGATGGGGGGATAGGGGAGGGGGCGTCCGGCAGCGGCGGGAGTTCCGTTGCCGACGCAGGTTTCATGGTTCATGCGAATACCAAAAGCCTGTCTCAAAAAGTGGGATGGGCCCTGCGACGAGGGAGGGTAGGGGAGGCCGAGGCGGCGAAACCGGAGCATCGCTGTAGCGAGTCGTGGGACCACCGCCGAAAGGGTTTGTGGATACGACGGACTACTCCATCCCTGCATGGTTTGTTCTCTGATCTGATGACTTGGGGTACTTCGACGTTGTGGCTTGACTCACCGAGGTAGGCGCGTCCATCGAATGACGCGAACCATGGTCAAAACCCACTCAGGGAGTCGAAGCCGATGGGGAAGGTCGTGGTGGCCGGTGGTCCAAGGATTGGCCTGGGCGGGGTTTCTCGCGGTTCGAACGAACGCAGCCACAGGGACTCTCTGGGTCCCCGAGCTCACACGTGTCGATCTGGGAGGGGGGCACACCCTGCGGCTGATGACGGTGAACGGACGTCATCGTGGGGAACGGTTCGGCGCTTGCTTGATTCCCTGGCGTGCCACTGCGGGAGGGCCCCCGACGGTTCTGATCGGTGCTCCGACGTTCGATGGAGGGGACCCGGATGTGGGGCGTTTGCTGCGGTGGAATCCATCAGGCCCGGGAGGCGGCCTCGTGGAGGAAGCCCGCTTCGGTGGCCTGCCAGCCTTTGGTAAGCTGGGTTGGGCAATGTCTGGTGAAGGTGATTTCAACGGGGATGGAGCTCCCGATTTGGCTGTGGGGTCGCCGTACGCCAGCAGCACGGCGTTTCGGGCTGGGACGGTAACGGTCCTTCGATGGCAGGACGGACTGTCGGCTTCGCAGGCTCAATTCCTTCGAAGCACGCAGTCCCGGGCCAATTTCGGAACGGCGTTGGATGCGGTCGGCGACGTGAATGACGACGGGTTCGATGACCTGGTGGTGGGGGCGCCGGTGGTGACGGGGAACTGGGACGAGGAAGGGGCAGCTTATCTGTATCTTGGCAGTGCCGACGGTTTATCCACGAACAGTGCTTGGACGGCTTGGGGTGGTCAGCCGGACATGCGGTTGGGGGAAGAAGTGGAAGCGGCGGGCGATGTGAACGGCGATCAGTTTGCCGATGTGCTGGTGGCTGCGCCGCGATGGGGGGACGGACTGCCCGGGTACGGGGAGGTGAGGTTGTATTTGGGAAGCAGAGAAGGGTTGTCGAGCGAACCGGCATGGGTCTACCACGGCCCAAGACCTTACGCGAAGGCGGGGCGCGGTCTGCTGGGTGGGGTGGATCTCAATCGGGATGGATTCATGGATGTGGCGGTGGGTTTGCCAGCGGCCAACGCCCCCGGGGGTATGGCGCCCGCAGGCGAAGTGCATTTCTTTCTGGGCAACGTCCATGGTTTGAACTCCGAGCCAGACTGGATCTGGGAAGGACCAATCCCCGGGGGTGGTTTTGGGGACACGGTGTGTGTGGTGGGTGACATGAACGGCGATGGCTATGCCGAACTGGCCGTGGGTGCGCCGTTCACGCCGCTGGTCGGGAAACATCAGGGGGTGCTTTGTGTCTTTCCGGGCAGCCCGGCAGGGTTTTCAACCACCCCCCTGTTGCAGGTGATGGGGGGAGTGCCTCACGGGCGCTATGGGTTCCAATTGGCGGCGCTGGGGGATGTGGATGGCGACGGCTTGGCGGATCTGGGGGTTGGCTCGCCGGAGTTCGCTCCTCCCAGGGTATCGGAAGGCCGTTGCGACATTGTCTTCGGCGGCCGTGGCCTCGGAGGACCTCCAATGGTGTTGGAAGCGCTGCACAAGCCGGCCTTTCGCGCGTCGATCACCAACACATGGCTCGCCATGAGTGTCGAGTTGCGCCGTCCTTCCATGGCGACCGTTCCCAGCGCGGTTCCCGGTTGGCGAACCTGGGATGGGTCCCTGGCCGCCGCCGCCGCGGTGCTGATGGGAGTTGTGTGTCTCGCCTGGCGATCGGCACGGCGCAAGCTGGCTCGGATGCGCCACCGGTTGCACGACTTCGTGGGATCCGAACTTTCCCAACTCGACCACCAGGACCCGCGCCTGCGGCGGGTCACCGAGGAACTCAAGGCGATGGTCTGGGCGGTGAAACAGGAGCGCCCGACCGTTGCCGGGCTGGTTCATCAACTGGCCGACTGGGCTTTCGAATATGCCTCGGAACGAGGACTGGACCTTCGGTTGGAACTGCCGGGCCCTGATGTGGGTTCCGCCTTCATCCGAAGTGGGATGGCGGAATTGGCGCATGCGACCGTGCGGGTGGCATTGTCGAATGTGGTGGAGCATGCGCAGGCGACTTCGGCGGTGCTTCGGATTGTCGTGGCCGCGGAACAACTGACTTTGGTGGTGGAGGACAACGGCGTTGGGCTCCCGGAGAACGCACTGAAGGATCACCATACCCAACGGATGGGCAGCCAGGGATTGAGGGGGATTCGAGGGAGAGCGGAACGGTGCAAAGGTTCCTTCTCGGTAGCGAAGGTTCCTGGTTCCGGCACGCGGCTGACGGTGGCCCTCCCCATTTCCCCTGCTTCTGCCTCCCGATGGGACGGGTTTCCGTGGGGACGTAAGAACTCCCGAGATCGACGCGATCCTTCGCTCTCAGGATCGGTCCACGACTCGGCGGGCCGGGGAGGGCTGAAGCCATGAGCAACGTCGTTGCGAAGCCTCCTGAAATCACCGTCGCGATCTTCGACGACCACCGGCAGACCTGTGAGGACCTTCGAGACCTGCTGAACGCGACGCCTGGGTTCCGCTGTGTGCTCGCCGGACTTTCCCTGCGCAATGTGGTCAGACGCATCGAACAGGCCAATCCGGACGTTGTGATCCTGGATATCCATTTCCCAGGGGAATCGGGGTTGTCTGCTCTTGCTGACCTCCGGAAGGCGCGTCCCCGACAACGGGTCTTGATGCAGACGGCCATCGACTCGGGGGACGAGATCCTCCTGGCATACCGGCTGGGAGCCTCGGGTTACATTCTCAAGGGGGACGGACCCAATCGTATCCTGTCAGCCATCGAACTGGTCGCGGAAGGAAGCTCGATTTTCTCCCCGCGCATTGCCCGGGAACTTCAACGGCTGACCATGGGCGTCGAAGGAACCGATTGGGTTTTGAAGCTAACACCGGCCGAGGTGGAAGTGCTGGAACAGCTCGCGAAGGGATCCAATGCGGTGAAGATCGCAGAAATGCGCGGAGCTTCCGTTTCCACGGTTAACAAGCAATGCGAGGCGATTCGGAGGAAGGCTGAGATCCATAACATGCGCGAAGCCATTGTCGGTGTGGCACCCTGGGTTCGTATCCTCCAGAAATTCTGGAACCTCTGGCATCACAAGGACCCCAAGCCGCCGAATGCGCCCTGATGACTGGGCGTTCGGACATCCCCAGCGGCCGAGGTCTCTCCTGTCTCCTGAGTGCGGGAATATGCTCGGCGAAAGGGCCGGCCTCGCCGTGTGCTATCGATCAATCGAGTGGATCCGGGTGGTGACGGGGCCGACTCCTCACGTCGACAGACTCTTCTTCAGTAGTTTTCATAGGCAGGTCTGCCTATGGACATTTTTCTAGAGAATCAGCACAAACTTCCCAGTCAGTGGGCTTGGCGTTCCGAACGGTAGGGTCGTGGTGGGTCTGGGCCCAGCACGTCCATTCTGGTTCTTGGCCAAGTTCTGCTGGGCTATTCCCAATGAAAACGATTCCTTGCGGTTTCAAACGTCTCGCATTCTTGGCCGCGTGGGTTGCCGGACCTCCCGTGGTTCTGGCTGCCGATATTTCCCTCTTTGAATTCGGCCTGCTCAAGGATGGGGTGCACTCCACCGACGTTCCCAGCGGCGGAAGTTTCGATCCTGGAACCGGGCTCGGCTCGATCGTGATGTCTTTCAGCAGCCATGGCTCTCACCAGGGTGCCGTGTATGTCGACCATGAGCTTTCGGAGACCCTGAACACGTTCTTCAACGAACTGGGCTCACCCCAGGGGACCGCTCCCGCCGGGTTGTCCTGGGAAATCGATGAACCCGGCTTTTCCGGGGATCCGGGCGATATCTTCGACCACTTCCTGGCCGGTTCGCTGGACAATTCCGTGGGGAAAAGCGGCCCCGACGACGTCTCCATGGCGTTGGCGTGGAATTTTTCGCTTCAACCCGGCGAGACCGGCAGTTTGGCGTTCCTCCTGGGAACCGAGGCGCCCAGCGGGTTTCACCTGCGCCATTCCGATCCCGACAGCGGGGAATCCGTCTATTTCTCCGCCGCGTTGCGCATCCTGCCTCCCTCGAACTCGGTGGCTGATGGAGGAGGAGGAACCTCCCTGGTAGCCATCGCCGCGGTGGCGATGCTCGCGCGCTGGCGTCAAGGACGGCGGGGCTGACCCACGCCAAGCACGGTGAATGGGGATCCCCCCATTATGGAATCGGCCTGTTCACCGCCCATGAAGCTCCCCATGCAAGCTATCGCGAGGGTTGAAGCCGGCTCCCTCACCCCAACCCTCTCCCGGAGGGAGAGGGTGTCCCTTCTGTCGCGCAACGACAGGCCCCAACTCCATCCGTACGAGCCGTCTCAACTCGTTCCAGCGAACGCCTGCCTCGGCCCTGCAAACTTCGCGGAGCATTTTCTCCTTCTCCCTCCGGTAGAAGGCCGGGATGAGGGCCGCCTGCTCCGCTCCTCGCGCCCCGGTTCATCATCCCCAGACGTATCCAATTTCTGGAAAACGTTCCTGCCCATGAACCGTGCCCCCGTAGCGGCGGGCGTCCCGCCTGCCGTAGAGGGGGGCGTCTCGCCCCCCGGAGGTCCTCGGTTCATGGCCCGTGAGCAGGTCGATTTCAAACAGCGCGATTCCCATAGGAACCGCGGGAATTCCGGCGGGCGTCCCGCCCAACGCTACGGACGCTCGGTGCTCAGAATCCCATGAATCCTCCGTGGTCCCATCCACCTGCCCCCCTTCTCGCTGATCGCTCTTCCTCCCTCGCCGAAATCCCATGAGCCCCTTCCTCCGACGCCATCCCCTCGGCCGTCTCCTCCATCAGTGCCTGGTCTGGACGCTCATCCTCGCGATGACCGATGCCAACGCCCAGACGCTCACCGGCAGTCACCTGCTTCACGGAGCCCAATTGTTGCTGGCGTCCTCAGGCCGGGAGTTCCAAAACTTTAGCCCTTCACCGATTCGCCATGGGAATCGCCCCAACGCTCCCAGCACATCCGCAGTAACGCCGGGGAAGGCGCCGTGGGTGGCCAGCCCCAGTTTCCTCGCCAACCTGACCTTGCCGTCGATGGCCTCCTCACCGCGGACGGTCCCGTCGCGTACTCTGGAGGTGCCATCCGCGCGCCCGGACCTCGGCGCCTCTCAGATCCTGCGCCTAGCTCAGGCATCCACCACGTTCGATCCTGATCCTTCCGACCCGGCCTGCTTCGACGCCGTCGCCCGCCCCAAACCCGGCAAGGTGCAAATCGACTGGTCCCCAGTCCCAGGGGCTGAACGGTATGAAATTCACCGGGGCTCGGACACCGAACCCGTCGTGTTCCAGAAAGTCGGCGACGCCGCCTCCAATCTGTCCACGTTCCTGGACGCCAGCGTTCCCAACGAACAGACCTACCTCTATTTCGTCAGGGCCATCGGCGGCGGCGCCTCCTGCGATTCGACCGTGGCCAGCGCCCATCCCACCACCCGCCGCGGCACGTTCAATTATCCCCCGGTCATTTACTCCCGTCCCATCACGCAAGGGCTCGTCGGCGTTCCCTACCGATACCACCTGCGCGCCTCCGATCCGTATCCGGGCGACCCGGTGCGCTATGAAGTCGTCGAAGGACCCGAGGGCATGGACATCGATCCGACCACCGGCTGGGTCGAATGGCAGGCGGTGGTCGGCACACATCCGGTGACGTTGCTCGCCGACGACGACCGGGGAGGGACGGATCTTCAGTCTTTCGTGCTCCAGGTCCTTCAGCCCAATCGCCCGCCGATCGCCGACCCCGGTCTGAACCGGGTGGTTCATGTCACCACGCTGGTCACCCTCGACGGCTCCCAGTCCCTGGATCCCGATAACGACCCACTTTCGTTCGTCTGGAGCCTGGTGGACCAACCCGCCGGCGGCACTGCCGTCCTGACGGACCCTGAATCGCCCCAACCCAGCCTCGTTCCGAACCAGATCGGAACCTACCGGCTCCAGCTCGTCGTTCACGACGGGAAGGTTCCAAGCGAACCGGCGTGGGTGGAGGTCGTGGCCGGGAACACCCCGCCGGTGGCCCATGCCGGCCCCGCGGCGAACGTCCCGTTGAATGCCACCGTCCGACTCGATGGCAGCCGATCCTCCGATGCAGACGGCGATCCGATCACGTACCGTTGGTCCATTCTGAGCCGCCCCACGGGAAGCACGGCATCCCTGCTCGGGGAAACGTTGGTTCAGCCCAGCTTCACCGCGGATCGCCGAGGGGAGTTCGTGCTCGAACTGGTCGTCGATGACGGATTCGAGAGCAGTCTGCCCAGCCAGGTCACCATCACCGTCAGCAATACGGCGCCGCTCGCCAACGCCGGTACCGACACCACCGTCCCGCTGAACGCCACGGTCACGCTCGATGGCAGTGGTTCGTCCGATGTCGACGGCGATCCTCTCCAGTACCGCTGGTCGCTGGTGAGCCAGCCTCCCGGGAGCAACGCCCGGTTGGTCGGTGAAACCTCGGTTCGTCCTACGTTCATCGCAGGTCGACGGGGTGAGTTCATCGCGGAATTGATCGTGCACGACGGCACCGACGACAGCGCGCCCGACCGGGTGACCATCAGCACGATCAACTCGATCCCCGTCGCCCACGCCGGCCCGGACCAGACCGCGCCGGTTCTGACCACGGTGACTCTTGATGGCACCTTGTCCTCCGACCCCGACAACGATCCGTTGACCTACCGCTGGTCCGTGGTTTCCCAGCCCATCGGCAGCGCCATCGCCTTGTCGGACGCCACCGCCGGGCAACCCACGTTTCAGATCTTGGTGCCTGGCAATTACCTGTTCGAACTGATTGTGCACGACGGGTACGCCGACAGCGTCGCCGATTCCGTGACCATCAGCACGGTGAACAGCCGGCCCGTCGCCAAGGCGGGTGACGACCTCGAAGTCCGGGCCGGAACGTTGGTCCGCTTGAACGGCACCGGTTCATCGGATGTGGACAAGGACCCCCTGACGTACGCGTGGTCGATGCTGTCCACACCCGATCCCAACCTTCCGGTCGCGTTCGACGATCCGACGTCCCCGACGCCGACCTTCCTGGCCACACAGGTGGGTGTGCACGTCGTGCAGTTGATCGTTCAGGACGGGGCGACAAACAGCGAACCCGACACCCTGACCGTGACCGTGGTGCCCGCCTTGGTGGCGGTGCCGGACGTGGTCGGCATGCCCCAGGCGCAGGCGGAGTCCACCCTAGTCAACGCCACGCTCGCCGTGGGCGCGATCGCCACCGCCTATCACTCGACCGTCCCGGCGGGACGCGTGATCAGCCAGAACCCGCTGGCCGGAACGCTCGTCGAGCCGGCAACGGCTGTAGCGCTGGTGGTTTCACTCGGCCCGCCGCTGGTGGCGGTTCCCGACGTGGTGGGTGAATTGCAGGCCGATGCGGAACAACGGATCACCACGGCGACCCTGACCGTGGGCGGGATCACCCGCGCCTTCCATCCGACGGTCCCGTTGGGTCGTGTTCTGGGACAGGATCCCGTTGGTGGAACCCTTGTTCTGCCAGCCACCTCCGTGGCCTTGGTTGTGTCCCTCGGGCCCGAGGTGCTCTGCGCCTTTGCTCCGGGCGAATTTGCCCAATGGCAGACGACCGTGGCACCCGTGCCGGAGGGTAAGACGCTGGGCTCGGTCGCACCCGCGTCATCGCCCGAATGCGCGTTGATCCTGCGGGAGGGCGACTCCTTCGAAGTCACCGCCCAGCGCACGTTCACGCTGCCTGCCGAACCCGGCATGTTGGTGATCACCTACGAAACGCCGTCGTTCGACACCACCGCGACCGGCGCAATGCGGGACGCGTTCGAAGTCGCCTTGGTCGACGGGGCAGGGCGTCCGCTGACGACGACGATTCAGGGGAATTCCGGTCTGCCCCCGGTGGCCGGGGGAATCCCCGCACCGCTGCCGCCGAGTCCGGATGCGTTGTTCAATCATACGGAAGGATTGCCGCCGTTCGTCGCTGCGGGGGCAGCCTACGTTCCAGGCCCCACGAACACCCTCGCCATCGATCTGCGAAGTCTCGCCCCGGGATCGAATGCCCGGCTGATCCTGCGGTTGGTGAATAATGATGAGGACGACCAGACCGGGGTCCGCATTCGCGATGTGCGGTGGGACGTTTTCAAAAATCAGTTGAATCTTGGTGGGTCGCCCGACCGGGCGCTGTCCACCTTGCTTGGCCAAAGTGCCCAAGCGGGCGTAGCCAGCTCGGAGGAATCCAGAGCGGTGAACGGAACAACTTCAGGATGTGATCCTGCGATCACGGGGGCGTCGAGGCCGGGTCCTGTCCCGAAAATCGTCGTGGGCGCTCCGTCGCCGTCCAGTTTTGGTACGATCAAGGTGTTTCAGGATCGCAACGAGTTTCTTGTCACCACTCAGGCAGAGGACGCCACAGGGCCACTTCCGGACTTGGGCCTCATCCCGGGGGGGGCGGCTGGAATGGTCACACTGGGACAGGTGACGCTCACCATCTCATCACCTAGTTCCGAGCTCTACGTGGGCAGTCAGGGAACGTCGTTGCCGGATTGGACTGCAAGAAACCCAGGTCCCGATATCGCCATTAGCGACATCGAAAACCTGAACATTGCTCTCGGAGCACCGGTGTATTCCCTGGGCTTCGACTTCGTGGAGCCTGAATTCGACGAGGGATATGGGCCGTTCATCGACTCGACCTTCCAGGTGCAACTAAAGCGAGGAGGCACTTTGGTAGATACGTTTGAGTTCAATGTTCCGAACGACACTCCGACCTTTGTTGGTGTTTGGTCGCGATATCCATTCGATCGAGTCGAGATTCGGGAGACGACAGGTGGGATCGATGATGAATTCTTTGGTCGGGTTTACGCTGGGCTCGCGTCACCCCCAGCCGCTTCAACACCCCATGGTCCCACTTTGGCCATTACCGCTCCTGCAGATCAATTAACCACGCCCATTGGAACAACGATTCTAAGCGGCTACGCATTAGCCCAGACAAGCGTCGGTGCTGTGTCCAGCAGAAGTCTGGTTGGTGCCACGTATTTCGGTGAAGATGTCAGTGCTTGGTCCTACGGAGGGCTTAATGCCGTGCCTCGTCCTGTCATCATCAAAAACACGGAAGCGTCCGCAAGGGCGTTCCGTTCAAGATTGCCTGGGGTTCAGTCCCATACCTTTGAGGATCATGGCAATGGAGATCAGCCAACAGATATTCTCTTTGGTACCAATGTCGCGCGCCTCTCAGGAGGACGCGAAATTCTAACGATTCCGGACCATGCGAGTACGTTCAACGGAATCTTCCCAGTATCGGGGACAAACGTCCTGATTCTTAAAGCCGATCGGATCAACTTCTTCAACCTGGATTTCCCAACACCGCAAGCTGCTTTCGGATTCTATGGAAATGATGTGGGAGAACCACTTGGCCTTGGCTTGGGAATTGTCTCCGCTTCGGGTGCAAGAACTGAAATCGATGTCCCCATTACCAAACCACAAGGAAGTGGGGGATCGTTCTTTTTTGGAATTGTCTCGCCGCTTAACCATTTCACGCGAATTGAGTTTCAAGCCCAAGGAACCACAGAGGACTGGTTTGGGTTCGACGACTTCACGATTGGTACCGCCGATCAAGTTGCCCCTACTACCGTCGCCAATCGGATCGTGCGCGTCACAGTCAACGGTTCGCTCGTCGAGGCCCTCGACCAAGGTGGTAACTTCTTCTTCCGAATCCAGATTCAGCCAGGTCGGAGCGTCTTCGAGGTGGTCGCCACGGATGCCTTCGACCAGAGCACCACCAATACGATCGAGGTGTTTGGAACGACTTGCATCGAGAATTTCGCCTCCCTGGGCGAGGTCTCAACCGCTCTGGCGCCCGAGTATGGCCGCACCAGTTTCAACGATTCGACCGAGGTGTTGTATTCGGAACTTTCGCTGCGGAACTCGGGTCTCGAAGCGGTTGGAACGCCTCTCTACGTTGGGGTGACGCGCATCAGCGGGGCCGGCGTGGAACTGCTCGCCCCGGATGGTGTCACCGCTGACGGCGTACCGTTCTACGACTTCAGCGCCGCGGTGAGCGGCAACTCCCTCCCCCCAGGCGCCGCCACCGCTGCTCGCACCCTGGCGTTCAGCAATCCGAATCGAACCCAGTTCAGCTACGAACTCGTGATCCTGGGGCGCCGCAACCAGCCCCCGACGATCACCTCCTTGCCCACGGTCACCGCGATGGCCAACCGCGCCTACAGCTACGACGCCGACGCCACGGACCCGGATAGCGACCCGCTGACCTACACTCTCGTAACCGGCCCATCCGGTCTGGCCATCGCCCCATCCAATGGCGTGCTGACCTGGTCCCCGAGCGACTCAGACCTCGGCACCCACGACATCACCCTCCGAGTCGAGGACGGTCGAGGAGGCCCCACCGAACAGCGCTATCTTCTCTCGGTCTCCGCCCCCCCGGCGAATCGGCCGCCGTACTTCACCTCAACTCCCGTCACAACTGCAGCTTTCCCCCCGCCTGATTGTCGGCCACTGGCAGGAATCATCAGTTGGTGGGACATGGACTCAGTGGTAAACTCTGGATTTGCAGATATCGTCGGCAACAATCAGGCAAGTTCCGCCGTAGGGCTTATACAAAGCCAGGGCCTTGTGAATATGGCGCTGACGTTCGATGGCACGGCCTTTCTAACTGCAAGCGACAGCGATCTATATGCGTTTGGTACAAACAGTTTCTCAATTGAGCTCTGGGCAAACTGGGGTCGATTGGGCGGTGGGACTGTCGAGAGACCCGGAGATGTGCTGGTAGCGAACGACGAGCAGAGTGGGGTGTATCGAAAGTGGTTCTTAGCGCTAGGTGGTGGGTTTCTCTATTTTCACATCAATAGCCCGGACTACGGACCGCAGTTCTTTCCGTTGGTTCCATTCTCACCAGTTCCGGGTCAATGGTACCACATCGGCCTCACGCGGAGTGGGCCGACCTATCGGCTGTACATTGATGGAATCGAGAGGGGGGTTGCCATAAACGAGGACGCTATCGACAATCCTAATGCACCATTGACTATTGGTTGGGGAGAGATGGACTCAGGCGCTTTCCGTGGGATGCTGGATGAATTAACGATTTACAATCGCGACCTGTCCGCAAAAGAGGTTAGCGCCATCTATGCAGCCGGAGCACAGGGAAAGTGCAGACCCCGAAACTATCAAAGTTCACAGGCGTTCTATGCCTATGATGCCGCGGCGATTGACCCCGATCTAGACGGAGTCGCTTATACTATAATTGGGGGACCGGACGGGATGTCGATAGATTCGCAAACCGGGAAAGTCAGTTGGGAGCCAGGCATCGATCAGATCGGCCAGCACCAAGTTTCGCTTGCAGCCTCGGATGGAAATGGTGGCTCCGCCATTCAGAGTTTTGTGGTGACAATTCAAGGTGCGGCGGGAAATCGCGACCCGGCGATTGTAAGCGATCCGATCACGTCGGTGGTCCAAGATCAGAGCTATCGCTATCCAGTCCGTGCCATGGATCCGGATGGAGATAGTCTAGAATTTGCCCTGACTAGGGCTCCATCAGGAATGGGGATTGATAAGTCTACCGGGTTGATTCAGTGGGACCCACCTGCGGACTTCTTCGTGCGAGGTCTCCGAGTCATGGACGACATGGATTTTAGCGCGGGAAGCTGGGATATCCGCAGCAAAGTGGATGTAAACACTTCATCGAGCATCGCTATTCGCGATCGCGCTACAGGTGGCAATGAAGGACGGTTTTTGGAGATCGATTTTGGAATGGGTCGTGCGAACATTCTCGGGAAGGGGCCTGAGGCATGGGTTTTCGTGTCGCCGCAGGGGATGGCTCATGACCCCAGCTCGCAAGGAGCAGTTCGATTTATCGATTATTCAGAAGATAGGCGATCGATTATCCGGCCGAAGTTTGCTCCGTTCGGCCAGCAAGGCGGACTGGCAATCCTGCAAGGTGGAAAGGTTTATGCCCACGTGGTTGCAACAGGCGACAAATCAACGTGGGAACGGTTCGCATTTACGAATCTTACGGAGTTGGACTTCGTTTTTCTCGATTACGATGAAAACGGGCTTAACCGAGGCCGGAACGCCAATGGACAAGGTGGACGGAATCGGCCGGATTTCTCTGCCTCGGGAGCGCTTATGGAGTTTGGAATAGTGCGGGCTATGAATAGTTCACCATGGGCGGACAATGGATATCGTGTCGTCGAGGGCGTCGATAACTGGAAGGTTGAAGTATTTGCCAATCTACTCGAAGAGATTGGCTTGTTGGTGAGCGATGGTAATGGGGGGCTTGCGCAGCAAGAATATTCGATTTCCCCATCTCGCGCCGGAGCTATAGTGGGAGCTGTATTCTCCGATATGAACAGAGATGGCGTGTGGAATCGTGCGGAGGATCTCTGGGTGGGAAGGAATCGCTACCTTCTCGGGAGTGGTGCGAAATCCGGTGTTTTATCTAATTTCGGTTCGGAGGTGATGGCAGTGGGGCCTGATGGACTGATTTACGAAGTGGACACTTTTGGAAGACGGCTTCTGCGATACAATGCAGAGACGATGAGGCTGGTAGATGTTGCCTTGGAAGATGATGGTCTGTATTGGGCATACAGTTTGGTATTTGGAAAGGACAATGATGTTTTTGTGATGGATTTGTTGAACTCAAGAGTTTTGCGATACAGCCTGGCTTCCAAGAATCTCATTGGTGTTGTAGGGCAGGGAAGCGGTTTGCAGGGGGCATGGGGGGGGGCAGTCGGAGGGAACGGAAATTTATACGTGGCCAGCCATAACAATTCTCGTATTTACGAGTATGCCCGTGGCACTGGAGCCGTTGTTAAATGGTGGGCGGCACCGGGGACTCCAACGGGCGTGACCTTTGGACCTGATGGAATGTTGTATGCTGGAACATTCCAGAATGACAATGTGTTACGTTTTGACCCTGCACGGGGTGTATTATTGAATCAATTCATCCCTTCCGGACGTGGTGGATTGGACGTTGCTGTCTGGTTAGGGTTTTCTAGTGGTGGCAGTCTTTTTGTTAGGAGTGCTGTCAATGACAGAACCTTGGAGTTCGATGGGCATACGGGGCAGTATTTGAGGGTTCTGGACTCCGTTACTGGCAACATAGGTTTTGTCACAGGTAACTCTTCGGAACCGGGCATATCGTCCGCCACTGTTTTCGTGGACCTGAATCGTAACGGACGCCGGGATTCTAACGAGGCATTCTCACTCACCGACGAGAACGGCCAATACACCATCACCAATTTGGGTGACGGGGTGCATTATTTGCGTCAGGACATGAGCCATGGATGGCGGAGGTCAGATCTAAGCACGCACGAACATCGAGTCCAGGTGGCAGCGGGTGCAACCGTTTGGGGCATCAATTTTGGGAATGTGGAAGTCGGTGACTCCATGACTCCTTCAGCGCCGCAGTTTGCGACGACTCCCGTTACTGTTGGAGAGGTGGGGCAGAACTACCGCTATGACTCTGAAGCGGTAGATCTGGATGATGATGCTCTGGCGTATGAGTTAATCCTTGGGCCTTCAGGAATGGGTGTCGAACGGGATGTGGGGACCGTATTTTGGCGTCCCGAACGCGCCCAGGTCGGCGCCCACGACGTGGTGCTTCGGGTGCAGGACGGACGCGGAGGGGTGGATCTGCAGGCCTGGCAGATCCAGGTGGTTGGGGGCAACACGGCCCCCGTGATCACCAGCGCCGCACCGCTTCAAGGTGTGGCGGACATTCCGTATTTCTACGAGGTTCGGGCCCAGGACGCCGAGAATGATGAGATCACTTTGTCGCTCGTTTCCGGTCCGGTAGGTATGTCGCTCGTGGCGGAACCACCGCCGGCTTTCTTGCCGCCCGGGTTGGTTTGGAGTGCGGTCGCTCTCCTGCGTTGGACGCCGTCGACGACCGATGTGGGCGATCACCCGGTTGTCATTCTGGCCACCGACGCCCGGGGCGCGGAGAGCTTCCAGTCCTTCACCCTCTCGGTGGTGGCCACCGCGCCCAACGACCTACCGGTGATCACCTCGACGCCCCGTCGAACAGTTCGAGCCGGAGCCCCTTATCTGTACCTGCTGACGGCATCCGACCCGAATAGCGATCCACTCGAATTCCGGACGGTCAGCGTGCCTTCGGGAATGACGTTGGAAGGTGCGGGAACCGCGCTGGCGCGGGAATTGCGCTGGTCGCCCACCGCGGCGCAGATCGGTTCCCATCCGATCACGCTGGAGGTGGTTGATGGTCGCGGCGGGGTGGCGACGCAGTCCTTCACCCTTGAAGTGGTGACCGACGCCGCCAATGGCGCTCCCGTCATCACCTCCTTGCCTCGGACGGCTGCGGTCGCCGATCGCGTGTACGCCTACGATGCCACGGCGGAAGACCCCGACGCGGATCCAGTCCTGTGGGAATTGGTGACGGGTCCAGCGGGTATGTCGATGGACGCTCGGCGTGGGGCCTTGCGGTGGAGTCCCACAAGGGATGCCTTGGGCGCTCAGGCCGTGACCATTCGCGCCACCGACCCGTTTGGAGCCACCGGCGAGCAGTCCTTTGACCTCCAGGTTCGCGCCGCCAATCAGCCGCCTGCCATCGTGTCGTTCCCGACGACCGAGGCCAGCGTGGGGGAACTCTTCCTCTACGGTGTTCGTGCGACCGATGGTGAAGGCGACCCGATCACTTTCCGCATCGTGACCGGGCCAGCGGGGGCCACGCTCGCGACCATTCCGGGAAGTGCGCCGGGCACGGCGACCGGCAACCTGTTGTGGACCCCTACCCTCGGGCAGGCCGGATTCCAGACATTCATCGTGGAGGCCAACGACGGCAACGGGGGAGTCGCCAGCCAGAATTTCGTGGTTTTAGTGACGGAAACGCCCAAGAACCGTCCGCCCGCCATCACCTCCGCGCCGATCACGGCCGCCCGGCCCGACCAGCCATACAGATATGACGTCACGGCCTCCGATCCCGACGGTGGCACGCTCAGCTTCCAGTTGGTCACCGGCCCTGCCGGGATGACGCTCGGCTCCCGCCTATCCGCTTCCAGTATGTCGCTCGTCTGGACGCCCACTTCGGCGCAAGCCGGAGCCCATGAGGTGCTCGTCACGGCGGTGGATGCCCAAGGGGCAGGCGCCCGGCAGCGGTTCCAGGTCAACGTGCGGGCCAATCAGTTGCCGACCATCCAGTCCGCGCCGCCCACCACCGTTCTGGCGGGGACCACCTATCGCTATGGCGTGCGCGCGGTCGATCCCGACGAGGACCGGTTGCGCTACGAGTTGGCGGAGAATCCGGCCGGAATGACCCTGGACGCTTATGGCCAGATCGTCTGGCCCACCGCAGCCGATGCCTCGGGAACCCACGCCGTGAAGGTCCTGGTTTCCGATCCGTTCGGTGGCCTGGCCTCCCAAACGTTCGAGGTCACGGTTCAACCCGACACCCAAAAGCCAACTGTTAAGCTTCAGATCGTGGCCTTGTTGGTGGATGACGAGGGTCGCAAGGTGGTGGAAATCGGGAAGCCGGTCCAAATCCGCGCCACGGCAGCGGACAATGTCGGCGTCCAAAACTTCCGCTTACAGGCCGGCACCGTGGAACTCGTGGTGGATGCCAACGGCCAGGCGACGGCGATCTTCAGTCGTCCCGCTTTTGTGGATGTGGTGGCCACGGCCACCGACTTGGCCGGAAATGTGGGGAAGGACGACGAAACCATCCGGGTGGTGGACCTCACCGCCGCGGGCAATCCCGAGTTGACGATCGAAAGCCCGGCGGACGAGGACCCCTTGACCCAGCCGACTCCTGTGCGCATTCGCATCCGCAGCGCGGCGCCGCTGGTCGAGTATGTGGTCGAGTACGCCACCGCGAGTGACGTCGATCTTTCCAATATCGCGGGCAACAACGCCGCGTTCACGTTACTCCGCCGGGTCACGTTGCCGGCCGACACGCGGGAGGTTCCCAGTGTCGAAGCCGCGGTCTTCGATCCGACGATGCTGCTGAACGACAGCTACCTGATTCGCGTCACCATCACCGACATCAACAATCGGAAACGTATCGAAGGCGTTCTGGTGCACGTGCAGGGCAACCTGAAATTCGGCGAGTTCCGCCTCGAGTTCACCGATCTCGCGGTGCCGGTGGCCGGGATTCCGATCCAGATCACCCGCGTCTACGACTCCCGGCTCTCGAAGCGCTCAGGCGATTTCGGACATGGCTGGTCGTTGGGAGTGCGCGACGCGCAGATCCGGGAAACCCTGCGCCAGGGCACCTTCTACCCCGGGACCCGCGTTTACCTGAATGCCCCGGATGGACGGCGCATTGGATTCACGGTTCGGCCTGAACTGGTGGGGGCGTTTGGGTTCACCTTCGTGAAGGCCCGGTTCACCCCGGACCCTGGGGTGTACGACACGCTGGAGATCATCGGCGATCCGACCGCTATCCTCTACCAGGGCCTGTTCCTGGGTGGCCTGGGCGACGAGAACTTCAATCCCAGCCAGTACCGGCTGACCACCAAGGACGGCACGGTCTACGACTATGATCAGTCCGCCGGTCTCCAGCAGGTGGTGGACTCGAACGCCAACCGTCTCGTGCTCACTCGGGACGGGGTGTTCCACTACCTCTCGGGCCAGACGACTCCTGACCAGAGCATCCCGTTTACCCGCGACGCCCGCGGTCGAATCACCCAGATCACCGATCCCGCCGGCAACACCCTGCGTTACACCTATGACGCAGCCGGAGATCTGAGGACCTTCACTGACCAGGAGGCCAACGTCACTCAGTACGGCTACGACACCGCCCGCCCGCATTTCCTCGCTTCGATCATTGATCCGTTGGGGCGGCAGGCCCTGACCGTGATCTACGACGCCACAGGACGTCTCGAGTCCGTGGTGGATGCGAGTGGGAACCCGATCCAACAGGCGTTGGACATGGACACGAACATCGGCACCCTGACCGACGCGCGGGGCAACCAGACCTTCCTGCACTACGACGACCAGGGGAACGAGATCGCCCGCATTGTTCCGGGCATCTCGACGAACCGGTTCGAGTTCGACGCGAACAACAACCTCCTCCGCGGGATCAATGCGCGGGGTGGCATCACCAACTTCACCTACGATGCCCAGGGCAACGTCACGTCGATCACCGATCCGTCGGGAGCGACGACCACCATGACGTACAATAACCAGGGGAAACCCACGAAGGTGGTGAATGCCCTCGGCCAGACCCTGGCGCTTCAATACAACGGCGCGGGGCAGCTATTGGAAGTGATCAACAACGCCGGCCATCGCACGGCAATGACTCGGGATGGCCAGGGTCGGGTGACCCGCCTGACCGACGCGGCCGGCAACACCACCCAGTTCGAGTATGACGGAGGGTGTGCCTGTGGTCGGCCCGGCAAGGTGATCAACCCGGACGGCAGCTTCCGGCTCTATGAGTACACCTCCCAGGGGCAGACCAACCGTGTGGTCAACGAATTGGGCGCCGAAGCCCGCTTTGACTACGACAGCACGGGACGACTGCTGTCCACGCGTGATGCCCTGGGGAACGAGACCCGGTTCCTGTACCGCGGACCGCTCCTGACCAACATCGTCGATGCCCTGGGTCGAAGCACCCGCTACGAATACGACGCCCAGAATCGCACCAACAAGATCATCGACGCCGAAGGCGGGGTGGTGGAATTCCGCTACGATGCCAACGGCAATCGCACGCATGTCATCGATCCGGTGAGGAACGTCACCCAGTTCGTCTACGACGCCGACAACCGGTTGATTCAGCAGATCGACCCGCTGGGGCACATCAGCCGGTTCGCCTACGACGCGGCTGGGAATCGTATCGAGGCGATCGACCGCAATGGCCGACGTCGGACTTTTGAATACGACGCCATGAACCGCATGACCCACGAGCGCTGGTGGGAGGGGAGCAACCTGGTTCGAACGTTGGAGTACGCCTTCAACGCGCTCGGCGTGCAGACCTTGGCGTCCGATCCCGCCGCCCGTTACGAGTATCAGTACGACACGCTCAACCGGCTTACCCGCGTGGCCCAGACCCAGGTGCCCGGGCAGGTGGACTTCACCCTGGCCTACGCCTACACGCCGCTCGGTCAGGTGGCCTCGGTTACGGACAACTGGGGCGTCAGCGTGGGGTCTGAGTACAACAACCGCGGACTTCTCGCGCGCCGCACCTGGCAAGGCCCTGGGATCGATCCTGCACGCGTGGACTTCAGCTACGATCCCACCGGGAATCGTACCCGTCTGGATCGCTTTGCCGATCTGGCCGGGTCCAACCGCATCGGGTTCACCACCAACGGGTACAATCGCGCTGGGATCGTGACCAACATCACCCATCTGGGACCCGCCGCCGAGACCCTCGCGCAATACGACTACACCTTCGACGTCGCCAACCAGATCGTTCAATGGACGATCAACGGCCAGCCATCGGTCTTCGGCTACGACATGACGGGTCAGCTGACCAACGCCGTCCATGCCGCCCAGCCCAACGAGGCGTACCGCTACGATGCCAACGGCAATCGGATCGGCGCCCAGCCTTCTGGCTCATACACCGTCGGCGGCAACAACCAGATCCTCTCCGACGGCACCCACATCTACGGCTACGACAACGAGGGAAACATGACCTCACGGTCGAACGTCGTGACCGGCGCCACGACGGAATACTACTTCGACCATCGAAACCGGTTGGTGGAGGTGTTGGATCGGGATGGAATTGGGCAGCTGACGCAGTCGGTTGCGTTTGGGTATGACGCCAACAACCGGAGACTGAGGAAGTCGGTGAATGGGGAGGTGATCCGGTTTGTGTATAACCACGATGATTCGTGGGCGGATTTGGATGCGGCGGGTGCGGTGACGGCGCGGTATCTGCATGGCGTGAGGATTGATGAATTGATCGCGCGTCAGCGTTTGAGCGATGGGCGGGGGTGGTATCTGACGGATCATCTCGGTACCGTGCGTGACATTGGGAACGCATCTGGCGAGACTTTTGTTCATGTGGATTACGACTGTTTTGGGCGTGCATTAGAAACTCATGCCCATGTGTCCGTTGGACGATTCCTCTTTACGGGGCGCGAGTGGGAGCCGCAGCTAGAAGTATATTTCTATAGAGCGAGGTACTTCTCTCCGGGTATTGGGCGATTCTTGTCTGAAGATCCTATTGGATTTAAGGGTTTGGATCCGAATCTCTATCGATATGTGAGCAATGTCCCCCTGATAGGTCGCGATCCAAGTGGAAATCTTACAGCGATTGAATTGGGAGTGCTAGGATCCGGTTTGCTTGGTGCTTTGCTCGGACTTAAGAGCTACGTGGTCTGCGAAATTACCAAAGCCAATCAAACAGGAATTAGTTTTCAAGTAAGTGTAGGGGAGTTGATTGGTGCAGCGGCTTTTGGCTTTCTAGCGGGAGCACTTGGCGGATTGACCGTAGAGTTTGTAGCGGGGCTTGGTTTGTATACGGTGCCGATTTGTGCTGGAATCGGATTTATAAAGAAGAAATTTGGTTAAGTTTAAGTTGGTTACTAAGCGGCCCTAAAATCGACAATCGTGGTGCAATAGGGCAACGGGGGTAGGTATCGACATGCGACAAGTGTCGGATTCGTGGGAGATCGCCGTTGGCTTTGTCCCGAACACCAATCTCGAAGCCGGGGCCGCGACCCAACCCACGGCATTCACCGCCGCCTGGCCGCGATGGGCGTGTCCTGGAGTGCGGCGGCAAAGACGCCGCTCTTCACCCCGTGACCACGCTCTTGCCGGGAGGTTTTCTGCGACGCATCCACGATCCATAAGCGGTGTCGGCGCCCACTCCGCTTCGCTGCGTTGGCTTGCCACCGCACTCCAGGACGCCTCCGCCTTCGATCACCGATTGCGATGGAACGGGCCGTTGGCCCTGTGGAACGCCTTGGGGCGATGACCTTGGGCGGTGCCCAAGGCTGGGATGGATTCGGGCCGTTGGCCCTTGGCACAGGGCATCGGCAGATCGTCCTGTTTCAGACGTGGGGGGGCATGGCGGTTTTCGAAAGCCTGGAGGGCTGAGGGAGAATAGCCGGTGGCAAGCTTGCCCGATGAGGGCGAGCGCGCCACCGGTCGATCCGCGCAGAGACGTCGCGCCCCGGCAGGGGCGCGGGAGCGGCACCGCCCCTCCGGGGCGAACGGGCGCGGGTGGGCGGAGACCGGTTGCCGCGGCGCTGAGAGCGCCTTGCCACCGGCTATTTTCCGTCATCCCTGCAGGATGGAGGGTGGCGAGGCAACGGAGCCAGAAGGTCAACGGAGTCAGATATCAGCATTCGAGAAATGATGGGTTTGTGGAGGAACCCTGTTCGTTTTGTCCCGAACACCAATCTCGAAGCCGGGGCCGCGACCCAACCCATGACATTCACCGACGCCTCACCGCGATGGGCGTGTCCTGGAGTGCGGCGGCATCGACGCCGCTCTTATCGAGGTGACCACGCCCCTGCCGAGAGATTCTCTACGACGTAGCCACGCACCCTGAGCGGAGTCGGCGCCAACTCCGCTTCGCTGCGGTGGCTTGCCACCGCACTCCAAGACGCCTCCGATCACCGGGTGCGATGGAACGGGCCGTTGGCCCTGTTGCATGCCTTGGGGCGATCACCTTGGGCGGCGCCCAAGGCTGGGATGGATTCGGGCCTTTGGCCCTTGGCACAGGGCATCGGTAGATCGTCCCGTTCCAGGCGTGGGGCGCCATCGCGAGCAAGTCCCAGCCACGATGACAGGCGTCGCGGGGGCGCCTTCGGAAGCGCCAACGGCGCGGCGCCATCCCAGCCTGGGGCAACCGCCCCAGGTGGATGGTCCAATCCGACATGAGGGCTGTAGGCCCGATCCATGAGGACGACGGGGTCAAGGAGCGACATACCACACGGGAGCCTAGGTGGCCCGATCGGGCCAAGGATCGGCTGGGTCACGCGAGGCTCAGTCCGTACGGTTGGAGCACGTCAAAATCGGAAGGGTTCTGTGTGGCCAATCGGGCGCCGAGCCGGATGGCGACCGCCGCAATCATGCAATCGGCCAGCGAGCGGGAGCGCCTCCCGGTACGATTGAAAAGGGCCGCAGCGAGTGTGGCATCGGTCGACAGGAATGGTTCCGGGGCGAGAAACAGACGTTTGGCGAGCGCCTCCCCGGCGGCATCGATGGGCCCGCAGAGAAATTCGGCCCAGGCGACGGAACTGAATCCAAACGTTTCGCCGCTGATCGCCCACGCTCGGAACCTGTCGTGGGCCGGAGATCCGGCGACGGTAGCTTGGATCAAAAAGTTCGTGTCGAAATGGATCATGGATCCAGAAGGGACGCTCCGAGCGGAAGCTCAGCGCCGAGCATCGCTTACCGCCGACATCCATTCCGCGGCGCGCGGCGCGTCCAACCTGAGATGGCGTTGAAGAGCTTCGAGTGCTTCCAGCGGCGTCGAAGCCGCATCTTGCGGTGGGTCGGAAGGGAGAATCGTCAGAAGGGCCCCAGCGGAATCGGGCAGTTTTTCCGGTTCATTCACGACAATCCTTCCGTGACTGATCGCCGCTTCCAAGGTCACGTAGCTCATGGCCTTTACCATCGCGAAGCGGTGCGAGAGCCACAAGTTCCAGGCTCCACGGGCGCCCGCGTGTCCAGCTGGGTTGTGGGGTTAGGCATCGCCGAGCCAAGTCCTAACGTTTTTGCAGCCGCTTCAACGCTTCGTCCGGTGCACATCCAGAGGTCGTAGTGCCACATCCAGCAACACATCCGTGTCCAGGAGCGCTTTCAATCCATGGAGTGCTTGGCCATGGAGCCGACCGATCCGTTCACCGATTACTTCATTTACAACAATCTCGGTTACAGCCTGGTTCAACTGAGCCGATTTGCGGAGGCCGAGGAGCGCTGTCGCCAAGCCATCCAGATCGACCCTAACCGCTCGAACGGGCACAAGAATCTCGGGCTAGCTTTGCAAGGCCAGGGACGCCTGAGCGAGGTGGCGGATGCCTTCGTCAAAACGACTCAGGTGAGTGCTGTACTCCCGGAACGCAGGAAGTGACCCCATTGTCTTCTCTGGTGGTCGGAGGATTCCGCGCTTGACCAACGTTGTGTGTTCCAGCACTGAGGTTGCATGAGGAGGAGGAAATGGAACGGAACGTTACTCCGGTTCTTGGGATTCGGAGTTTGTTGGGCGTTGATGGGAGGAGGATGGGAAGTCAAAGCCGGTCAAGGCTTGGCGGCACCCGTCCCCGGTTGGGCGGGGAATGAGGCCCGGATTTTTGACAGCGGCGGCTTGGATGAACCGGTGGCGATCCAAGTGATTCCCGGCAGGAATGAAACCGTGTTGGCGGTGATTGGGACCGCTGGAAATGGGAATCGGTCTCTGGCGCTGACCAAGATCCGAGCCGATGGCACGACGGTGTTTCCAACCGCTCAGTCATCGGCGCGTGGACGATTGGATACGGGGGGGGCTCAGATACTGCGGGTGTCGGGCTTGGGGATCTCCGACAATGGGACTCTTTGTGTGGGAGGGTTGCTGGAGTCACTTCTCATTCGTGAGGGCGAGCCTACGCCCTTTCTGGCGACCTTCGATGCGGAGGGACGGCAGCTTCACTTCGTGACTTATGTTCCGCAGGATCCACCCGCGTCAGCGGGTCCGGACCTGCATCATTACGGGGCGACGGCCGAGGCTTTGATGGTTTCGGGGAGCACGCTTTACCTGGGAGGTGTCGTGTCGGTCCGGAGCGGTGACACGTTTGGGTTTGGGAACCATGTCTATGTCAGTCGATTTTCCACCGCGGATTTGAGGCCGGTGGCGCAGGGCTTCTATCGACCCACCGAGCTGGACGTATATTCGACGAACGCCGTTCCCACGTATGCGCACGAGGTTCGGAGGATGGTCCTCACCGCGGACGGCGAGCCGTTGCTGTGGGTTAAGGCCGGGTTGAACGCCACTCCGGATGTCGATTACCTGCTGCATGTCCGAGCGCCGGGCTACAACCTCAGGGGATCCGCCGATGCTTTCCGGGTGGGATTTGAGCCGGTGGACCTGGTGGAGAGGGACGTTCGAATCTTGGAGGTGGACCCGGAATTTCAGAGGCCGGTGATCCCCTCCGCGGAGATCGAGGTCTTTGGTGCGGATGGCCAGTACGCGCGACGACGGCTCTATGGTTCGGGATCTCGCAGGAGTCAGGAATCTCCCAATGCCTCGCCGGGATTTCTGGAATCCATGTTTGGGGCGACCAACGCCATCGCGATCCGTATTCCGGGTGTGAGTCGGCCGAGGGTGTTGGGAGCCGTGCGTGTTCGCGATGGAGTGGCGGTTTTCTTTTTGGATGAATCCATCGGAGACGGGCGATTTCGCCTGGGGGCGGGCTTTCTCAGAAGGGGAATGGTGGAGAGTGCGGACTGGCTTCCCCAGGGGCTGCTTGCGTCAACTGCGAACTGGGTTCCCACCGGTGCGGCAGTCCTCGCGCCGAGCGCGGGCTTTGGAGCGGCGATGGCGCTGGCCTTCATGCCGCCGGATCCGGTGGCGCTCACGGTCGAGTGGTTGGTCGCGGGATGGGATGACCGGGGACGGAGATTTGTGTGGGCGCATGCGGACACCGCAGGTCCACGGGACCCAGCATCTGTCCCGGTGGGGGTTGCCTGGGGCACCGATGGCGTGGTGCGATTGGCGGGGGGCATTGGCCTAGGTTTCGGTCAAAACGCACGGATTCTTGCTTTGAAGGGGCCGGTGACGACAGACGACAGCGCGATCGTTCAAGAGAACATGCGATTTCGGTGGGAGGGTCCGGGGATGCTGCTGAACGATGGAGCTTTGGGGGAGGCGGTGCGAACGGGCGGGGTAGAACTCAACGTGGATGGTTCTTCAATATCGGGGGAAGCCTGCAGCACGGCGGAGTTCGATCGGAGAGCGGACGCAGAATTCAAGAGAGTGTGTGCGGAGAACGCGGACATCCTCGAAGGTTTGAGACTCATCCGGGCAGCCGGTCCGGACGGAGTCTGGTGGATTGGGGTACCGGGCACGTCGGTGCCGAACAGCAGGGCGGGTTCCGTTGTGTTTGAGCCGCGCACGGGGCTGACGGGGCGGAAAACTCTCGAGTACTCGTTGAAGTTGGCGGGTGGCGGATCCGCGCCGACAGTTCATCGCCTGCATATCGACTATCTTCCGGCGATGAGATTGCGTTGGGTTGGGGTTGACGGCGGCCGTTGTCTGGAGGTTCCGGGTACCGAAGATCCGGTATACGTGGATCGGTCCAGGGACCTGGTTTCTTGGGCTATAGTGACCAATCTGCCGCCCGCTCCGGGCGTACGATTGGTTTGTCCGGGACCGGATTTGGGCGGAGATAGGTTTTATAGGCTCGTGACTCCCTGAATATGAAGATGAGGGCAATGGGGGCTGACATGGACAAAGCACAATGCAGGGAATCCAAATCGACAACTCCAAGGGGGAAAGCGGTAGAGGACTACCGCACTCCAAGACGCTTCGCGATGGGGTGGGCGCGGGGAGTCCGGCAGGTCTTGGAGTGCGCCAGCCCTCTGGCGCTTTCGGCTCCAGATTTTCGGCGACGCAGCCACGCACCCTGAGCGGTGTCGGCGCCAACTCCGCTACGCTGCGTTGGCTTGCCGCCGCAGTCCAGGACGCCGACGCACGGCTCAAGACGTTTCGTTGATGGGCAGCGTCTCTGCGAAGATTTCGCCATCCCTTTCGGCCAATGGCCGGGCCGAGGCGTCAACGGCGTCTGCTCTGAATTTGGAGGTCGGCACCCCAGCCGTGTCGTGGTCCGCCGAGCCAAGTCCTAACGTTTTTGTAGCCGCTTCAACGCTTCGTCCGGTGCACAGGCATGAACCGGCGATCGTCGGTAGTCCCGAAGATTCCGCGTCACGACGAAATCAGCTCCGCCGCTAAGTGCGGCGGCAACCTGCATGGCGTCTTCCAAGTCGGACATTGGGAATCCCAACGCTGCCAGCATCTCTTTCCGTCCGACCTCGGGAACATCGACGAATTCCAGGAGTTCCTTGATGAATTGCCGCGGGTCCGGTCGAACGAGATAAAACAAATTGGCGAGGCTATGCCACGCGACAACCAGTTTTCCTGGGTGAGCCTCGCCCCATCCCATCAAGGCGGCGGAGGCTTGGAAGAATGCGTCACGTCGCAGTGCCACATCCAGCAGCACATCCGTGTCCAAGAGTGCTTTCATTCCAGGGAGTGCTTGGCCTTGAGAGCCGTCAATCTTGCGTCTCCCGTGGTGTTTGGCGTGACTGCAAATTGCCCCGACCAGCGGTCGGCGAACGGAACCGAACGCCGGGGTCGTGGTGCCAAAGCCTCGCGCAGAAGGCTCTCCAGCAGCCCCGACACACTTGTTCCGCGGCTGTGGGCCACCTGCCGCGCGTGCGCGGCGAGCTCCGCATCCACCGTAACCGTCAGGCGGTCCTTCATGTGCATACTTTGCTGAGCAGTATGCGCTCTGCCAAGCCGTTCTTGTCGTGGGTCGTCAGGGGCTGGCCGGGAAGGGGCGATGGGGCAGGCATGGACAAAGGACAATTCGGGTAATCCAAGACGCCAGCTCTCACTGGGAGAAAGCGGTAGAGGACTACCGCACTCCAAGATGCTTCGCGATGCGGCGGGCGCGAGGAATCAAACCGACAGCGCTCGGGAAGCGCATCCTTGGCGACGGGGTAGCGTCTTGCCGCTTGAGCCACAACCGAACCACCATGGCGGAAGGCAGATGCCAACAAGTCATGAACACATTCCAACGCTGGTGGATCGCGAGCCTTGGCGCCGTGTTGCTTTCCGTGCTCGCGGCAGATGCCAAGACCATCCGTTTTGGCGGGTACGACTGGACGGTGCGGTCGGGGCAGGGCGGGCCTGGACCCAATCGGTGGGACGAATCCAATGTCTGGCTCGATGATGCCGGGTTTCTCCACCTGAAGATCCGTCGTCGGGACGAGGTGTGGTCATGTGCGGAAGTGACCCTGCAACAGCGGCTGGGTTTCGGCCGCTATGAGTTCCAGATCGACGGGCCCATTGATCGGTTTGACCCGAACGTGGTGCTCGGACTGTTCAACTACCCCACCCGGGACGTTGGCGGTGACGCCACCCATGAGATCGACATCGAGTTTGCCCGCTGGGGAAACCCGAAATTTCCCATCGGCAACTTCACCGTGTGGCCTGTGGAAAAGGCCTTGAAGCCGACGTCCAAGACCTTCGAGTTCCGTCTGACCGGCAACGGGTCGACGCATCGGTTCGAATGGACGTCCACCCAGGTGCGGTATCAGTCCATGCAAGGGCATCGGGAGGACGACCAGGAACTCATCCAAGCCTGGAACTATGCGCCCACCGACCCCCTGAAACGCATCGCCCAACAACCCATGCCGTTGCATCTGAACCTTTGGCTATTCCGTGGCCAGCCGCCCACCGACTTGCAGGAGGTTGAGATCGTGGTGCGCAGCCTTCGTTTCACCCCGATTCCGTAAAGGAACCTCCTCCAAACGCCCCAGATGCACCTCGGTCCAGGCGACTCGGCGGGGCTTCAGAATCCGTAAGCCCCGGACTGCCTCAACAGCCGCTCGATTGTGGGCGTGTGGGCGCGGAAAGGTTCCGGGGGCGGCGGAGGCAGGGGCAGGCTCAGGGAAGGGCCAAAAGGAGTCTGCGCCGCTTTCAGATTGTACGCCTGGATCAGGAGGGACTCGAGATTGACGACGTCGCGGATGTTGTAGGCCAGGAGCGTCTCCAGGGCCTGCGGATTGTTGCGAATCCGGTACTCCCGCCAGAGCAGCACGGCAAAGAAGCCATCCACATTGGCCAGATCTCCGCGGTCCAGGCCCAACCTTCGTTCGCACACTTTCAGACCGCCCTTGTAGCCGAGGCTTGCCAGCACATACCGCAGATCGATGTGGGCTTGGTCGAGCGACAGGCCGAACGACGCGCGCAGGATGGGAAGATCGAAGCATTTGCCGTTGTACGTCACCAGAAGCTGATACGCCCGGATGTCGTTGGCGAAGTCGGCGAGGTTTCGTCCGTGAACGTAATGGCGGATGGATCGGCCATCGTAGAGCGCGATGGTGGTGATGTGGTCACCGGGGCCACCCAGGCCGGTGGTCTCGATGTCCAGGTACGCCACGGACTGCTGAAAATCGGGGTAGAGGCGCCAGTGCTCGCTGGCGGGGAGCGTCGAGGCGAAGAAACCGACATTGCGTTCGGCCAACCGCCGTTGGGATTCCTCCAGGTGCATGGTCAGCCGTTCTCGGCGTGCCGCGCTGACCGCCGCTGCAGCCTGCTCGACGGCGTCCCAGGAGGTCACGCCGGACGCCCATAGCCGTTCCTCGGCTTTCAGCCCAATTCCTGGAACGTGGCAGAACGTCTGGCGCAGCACGCGGGGAGGTTGAGGGCGGTGCTCGGCTGGTGCAAGGGTGGCTCTCCCTGGCCTGCATTCAGTGGGATGAACTCGATGTGCAGGGGAGTGTACGAAGCCGATTTGCGGCGAA
>CAUJJW010000301.1 GCA_963205105.1 Verrucomicrobiota bacterium
CCACCGTCGACGTAAAGGCGACGAACCCGCTCCGCCACATCCGGTCGTCCCAGTAATTCGGCGGAACGTTCGGCGACAAACTTGTGGCTCGCCCCGTGGAATCCCCAGCGTCGCACGCCCGCCTCAAACCATGCTTCCGGAACCCCGTACCGCTGGGCGGCGTCAGGAATCCACTGGTAGAAGGCCGTCTCGAACAGGCCGACGAGCGGTGTGCCCGGCATCCGTTTCGCGAAGAGGCGAATGCCCGAGATGTACGGAGGGTTGTGGGCCGGAGCCAGGGCGTTGAAGGACTCCATCGCTGCCACCGCCTGGTCGTCCAGGCGGACACAGCCGCTGACGCCGCGAGCGACGACCGTCTTGAAGCCCACCGCCGCGATGTCCGATTCCGAGGCGATGCTGCCGGAGTCCAGCAACTGCTTCAGGCAGTCGCCGATGGCGGTCGTGTGATCCGTGACCCGCTCGAATCCGCCCTTGTGCAGCATGCGCTCGGCGCCGTTCGAAAAATCGAACAAGCGCCACTTGAGTGACGTGCTGCCCAGATTGGCGACGAGGATCTTCATGGATCAACGCGGGTGTTGGAGCGCGGGCGACGATGTGAACCATCGTAACACCGGTCCGACCCTACGGTCGGTCACCCTCAGGCCAGCCACTTGCCGAGCCCGGCGAGACCTTCGTGCGGCCTCGGAATCACCTGAACGCTGACGACCTGTCCGATCGTCGACGCTGCCGCCGCGCCGGCGTCCACAGCGGCTTTCACGCTCGCCACGTCACCGCGGAAGAAGCCGGTCACATATCCGGACCCGACCTTCTCCCAACCGGTGAAGGAAACGTTCGCCGCCTTCAATGCCGCATCCGTCGCTTCGAGCAGGGAGCACAGCCCCTTCGTCTCGATCATGCCAATTGCCTGATTTGCCATGGGAATTCTCCGTTCGTCGCCTGAGTGATGTCGTGTCGGTTCGAGGGGATTCGTTATTTCTTGGCCGGGACCAGGGCCTCGCCCAGGAATCCCTTCACGAGGTCGTCGTGCGGCCGCGCAATCACGTGCGAGCCGACCAATTCGCCCACCTTCGAGGCGGCACGCGCACCCGCGTCAACCGCCGCCTTGACGCTCGCCACGTCGCCCCGCACCACGATGGTGATCATGCCGCCACCGATGGGGATGGACTTCGCAACGCTCACATTCGCGGCTTTCACCATCGCGTCGGTTGCCTCGACGCTGCCGGTGAAGCCCTTGGTTTCAATCATTCCGATCGCTTCGCTCATAACGTGTTCTCGCTTCGCAAGGGTTCGTGGTGTCTGTCTTGAAAGTCTACGGCCGAAAAACTCGGGTGCTCAGAAAAAGCTGAAATCTCACCGGCCCCACCGGTGACGCATCATTTCGTCAGTTCGCAGGGTGTCTCCGGCTGCAGGTTGCAGGCGTTCCCCTCGTCAGTGTCGATGTGAACCTCCAGTTTGAAACTCGGATCCACCCGCACCAGCATCTGCTCGAAGGTCATCGCACAGGGGCCACCCACCTTCAGCGACATCATCTCCCCCGCCTTCACCCCATAAAACGACGCGTCCTTCGGGTGCATGTGCACGTGGCGCAACGCCCGGATCACCCCGTCGGGCATCTCGAAAAAGCCCGCCGGCCCCATCAGCATGCAGCCCGGCGTGCCTTGAATGTTCCCGGAACTGCGCAGCGGAACCTCGAAACCCAACGCGATCGCATCGGTATACGCCAACTCCACCTGGTTCAGCGTCCGACAGGGTCCCAGAATCCGCAGGTTGGAAATCACCCGGCTGCGCGGCCCGATCAGCGTCACCGTCTCTTTCGCCGCAAACTGACCGTCCTGGTACAGCCACTTGAAAGGCGTGAGCTGGTGCCCCGGCCCAAACAGGGCCTCCACCGCCGCCTGGGTCAGGTGGCAATGGCGGGCACTGACGTTCACCAGCAACGGCGCCGGCGCCGCCGCCATCCGCGGCAACGGCTTCCCCATCCGCCGATAAACCTCCTGGCGGACCCAATGTTCAACAACAGCACGATGCAGCGTGGGCGCGGCGGTAGCCATGAATGCTCGAAAGCGTTCATAGGTTCACCAAGCCCACCCCAAAGTGTCAACCAGGTTCTTGCATTATCTTCCAAAATCTTCCACAACCAAGCCCATATGCAGGCTGAGGAACGTCAATTCCGGATCGAGGAGCACCTGCAAAAGGCTGAATTCGTGTCCCTCGACGAGCTCGCCGAGCTTCTCGACGTGTCCCCGTCCACCGTCCGCCGCGATCTCACCGTGCTGGAGTCGAAGGGCACGGTTCGTCGGACCCACGGCGGCGCGCGGGTGGTCTCGCCCAAGTCCGATGAGTTCACCTTCGCCACCCGCGACACCCATCAGCTGGACGAAAAGGAATCCATCGGCCGCGCCTGCGCCCAACTGATCCGGTCGAACCAAAGTCTGATCCTCGACGCGGGCACCACGGTGTTTCACGTCGCGCGCCATCTCGAATCGAAATCGCCGCAGGTCATCACCAACTCCCTGCCCGTCGCCAATCTTCTCGCCTCCAATCCACGCGTCGAAGTGCTGGTCTCCGGCGGCATGATCTATCCCCGGTTGGGCGTGCTGGTCGGTCCCCTGGCGGTGGAAGCATTCTCCAAGCTGCACGCCGACGTCGCCATCATGAGCAGCGGCGGGATCACCCTGGATGGCATCACCAATTCCCATGGCCTGCTCATCGACATTCAGCGTGCCATGATCCAAGCCGCGCAGCGGGTGATCTTCTGCCTCGACCACACGAAGTTCGACCGACGCTCGGTCTCCTTCCTTTGCCCGCTGGACGAAATCGACGTGGTGGTGACCGACCGTCTGGCGCCGTCGCCACTGCTCGCCGACCTTCGCGAACGCGGCATCGAGGTGGTGCTGACCTGAGCGGAACGATGCAGCGGAAATCGATTGAGTTCACGTTCACGCTAAGCGGACCGATTCAGATGGGTCTCACGCAAAGACGCGAAGACGCCAAGAAGGACCGGCCGAAAATGAGCACTGCACCTGTGAGTGTCCGCGAACCAAAAGGTTTGGGTGCCTGGAAGGTCCCAATCCTGCCCTTTTGGGGCTT
>CAUJJW010000302.1 GCA_963205105.1 Verrucomicrobiota bacterium
CGGGACCGAACCCTGCGGCAACCAACATCCACGTGTTCCGTGTGCCATCGAGCAGCACGACCGGCATCTCCCCGCTGCTCCGGGGCCAGGAGCCGTTCATGCTCTACGCGGCTTCGGCTCGCGTGCCCACCCTCGAATGGGGACGAGGCGCGACGTTTCGGGGCGTGGCCGGCGGCACCGACGCGGAGACCTACCATTGGAAGGAACTCAGCTCGAGCACCCGCCCACATTTTTGGAGCCATCACGTGGAAGATCCGCCCGTGGTGACCACCCTGGAATGGCTGGAACAGGCCCGCGACTACGACGCAGAACTCGTGCTCACCGTGAACACTCGCGGTCGCGGACGCACGATCCTGGATACCCAGGGACGCCTGCTCTGGTCCATCGAACCGGCCTCGAACAATGCCGATTACCTCGCCCGACTGGCGGCCGATTGGGTCCGTTACGTCAACCTCATCGCCCCGAAGTACCGGCTCACGCCCGAAGGCCAGCTCCCGCCGGACTTGGCCGCGAGCGATCCGGAGGCGGACCGGGTTCTGCGGGAACTCGCGGCGCTGGGCAACGGTACCAACGCCTGGCGTTACCGGCTTGCCACCGTGGCCGACCCTGACACGGAGGTGGACCCGTGGTTGGAACGTCCGCTGCTCCTCGCCGCGGATGCCACCAACAGCACCCGGCCGGTCACCTTCTGGGAGATCGGCAACGAGGTGGAAACCCCGATGAACGCTTCCGATCCCCGGGGTTTCCGGCCCATGGAACCCAGCATCAACCTCAATCCGGCCCAGTATGTCGAACGTTACCTCCGCATCACCGAGGCCATGCGGAACGTCGATCCCACCATCCGGGTGGGACCCTGCCCCAACAATCCCTGGGGCCCACGTCCCGGCATCGAAAACGAACACCTCATCGACCTGCTCGCCCGCCCGGAAGCCATCGTCGACGTCCTCTACTACCACTACTACCCGGTCTGGGTCGGCGACTACTTCCGCCCCTCCGACGTGAACCGAAACCTCCGTTCCCTCAAAAACTACGCCCACCTGCTCGACGCCCAGTACGCCGGTCAATTCTCCCGCTCCGGACGCGCCCGCGTGCCCGCCATCATCAGCGAATGGAACCCCGACTGGACCATTCACCCGCCCATCGAACGGTTCATGGCCAGCGCTCTCTCGACCGCCGAGGTGTTCCTCACTTTCGTCGAGCTGCAAATCCACGCGGCGCATTACTGGGAAAACCCCGACGGCCGGGCCAGCGGACTCGTCTTCAGCAAACTCCAAACCCACCTCGGCGATCGGTTCCTCGGCAGTTCCATCGGGAACCGCCGCGACGACGGCACCTACGTCGGGTTCGGCAACCATCCCAGTTTCGTCAGTGACATCCGAATCTACGCCACCCAGCGGTCCTCGGACTCGAAGGTCTTCATCTGGGTTCTCAATCTCTCGGACAACACCACGCATGACGTGGTCTGGGAACATCCGCATCCGGTTCGGGAAGCCCTCACGCACGTGCTCCGAAACCCCCGACAGGCCACGACCTACTACACCAGCATCGCGGATCTGGAATGGACGACCGAAACCACGACCTCCGACCCGAGCTTCACCCGGCTGCCACCCTCCACCCTCGCCATTCTGGAACTGGCCTACGACGCGCCTGCCGAACCAGCCCAACCGCCCGTCATCACCTCCCTCAGCACGCGAGTCGGCGCGAAGGATTCCGAATTGCTCATCGAGGGCGAAAGGTTCGCCATCGATCCGGCGGCGAACGTGGTCCATCTGGGTCTTGGCCGGGCAGTCGTGCTGGAATCCACGCCCTCCCACCTCCGCGTTCAAGTGCCGCCGACCGCGACGTACGGCCCGGTCAGCGTCACCACCCGCGGGTTCACGGCCTTTTCGAGGGAGTTCTTCACCCTCGCCGCCCATGCCGAGCGTGAGGACCCCATCACATCCGAATCGCTCCGACCCCTGCCCCAGCGGATCTATGCCCCGGAGGGTGCCCCCATGGTGACCGCGCCGGTTAGCGTGTTGCTGGCGGATTGGCCGGGGGACGGCCGACTGCACCTCGCCGGGCTGACCTCCCGGGCCGGGTCGGTGCTTCCTCACACCATCGATCTCTTCCCCAACACCAGCCGCCCGGCTCAACCCGCCTTCGACACCCCCATCTGTCAGCCCCAGATGCCCCAGTGCTCGCTGCCGTTGAATGCGTCACCGGCACGCATGGCCTTCGGCGATTTCGACGGCGATGGCCGGCTGGATCTCGCCTGCGTCGACCGCCACGCCTGGCAGGTGGCCGCCTGGCGGAATGCCCTTCCATCCTCCAGCCGTTCCTTCGACGTCATGGGCACCTTCCCCACCGCCATGACACCGTCGCACGTGGCCATTCAGGACCTGGACCTGGATGGACGTCCCGACTTGCTCGTCACCCAGGCAGCCCAGGGAACCCTCGGCGTGCTGCGCAATCTGAGCACCGGACCCGGCAACGTTCGATTCGCCACCAACCTCATCCTTCACCCCGCCGGCACCGGTCAAATGCAGGGACCCCACACGGCCCTCATCGGCGACCTCGTGGGTGATGGGCGACCCGACGTCGTCGTCGCCAGCCGCAGTTCCGCCAGCCTCGTGCTGTTCCGCAACGAGTCCACACCCGGGCGCGTGGAACTGATCCCGCTCCCCGAATTCCCGAACGCCCGGATCGAATCGGTCGTGCTTGGCGACATCGACAACGATGGACGTCTGGACATCGTCGCTTCCGGACAATGGCCCAACGGAGGCGTGGTCCTCTGGCGAAATTTGGGCGAGGACGGCTTCGAGCGCTCGGACATGCCAACGTCCCGGGATCCGCGCCAACTGGTGCTCGCCGACATCAACGGCGACGGTCGGATGGATGTGCTGACCGTGGACAACGACACCGCGTCGGTGTCCGTGCTGCGCAATCGGAGCAAGCCCGGGGCGGTGGCGTTCGACGCTCGTCAAGCGTTCGCAATCCCAGGCCTGCTTCCCAACGACCCGGTCTGCCTGACCGCGGGAGACATCGACGGAGACGGACGCCCCGACGTGGTGGTCGGCCACTACTACTCCGGGTTCCTGACCCTGCTCCAAAACATCGAGACCCGCTGAACCCTTCACCGCGTCACGGCTGCCACCGGGACCATTCCAACCCGGGACGATCCACTCGAAACATCACCAACCGCTGTTCCTTCGCCTCGGTGACATAGGCGGTACAACCGTCTTTGCCGCCAAAGCAGATGTTGGTCGGGTGCGGTCCCAGCACGTCGATCTCCCGAAGCACTTCGCCACCGGGCGTCATCTTCACCACCACGCCCTTTCCGTGACGGGTGATGTAAAGGTTGCCGTCGACGTCACAGCGCATGCCGTCGAAACCGAAATCGTCGAACTTCCGGAGCAGCCGTTTGTTCGCCAATCGCCGGTCGTCCGTGATGTCGAAGGCCCAGACATTCCGCTGAACGCTTTCGTTCACGTACAGCTGCTTGCCGTCGGGGCTGACCTCGATCCCGTTGGTGGTTCCCATGCCCTCGGCCAACCGCTCGACGGTGCCGTCCGGGTCAATCCGCCAGAGTTGTCCGGTGCCTTCCTTCCAGTTGGGATCGCTGGCGAACAGCGTGCCGTCCCTGGCAATCGCCAGGTCATTGGGCTGGTTCATGCCGTCGTGGTGGGCGAGCACCGAAATCTTGCGGGTCTGAAGATCCACACGCAGCACGTTGTGGGACACGTAATCGGCGACAAACATGGTGCCGGACCGGTCGAAGCGAATGCCGTTGCCCGTGCTCTTGCCCGGCAGTTCCACGAAGACACTGGCCTGCCCCTGTGGCGTGATTTTCCCAATGGTCTGCTGCCGTTGGAAGTTCACCGCGTAGACGTTCCCTTCCCGGTCGCATGCCGGCCCTTCCACGCCCGGGGTGAAACTACCCGCCTGGGTGAATACACCGGCAACGAAGAGCTTGGCCTCCGGGGAATCGGCGGCGGAAACCTTACCCGCACCACCGTCCGTCCCGCAAAGCACCGCCAGCATCACACCGATCCGGCCCAAGCGAAGTGGAGTCATGACCTTTCCTAGCCCGGTCGTCGCCGCAGGTTCAACTCCGGCGCACTGGAAATCCCTTCAGCATCCGTCGCGCCGGTCGTAACGAGGTCCCCGATCCCGCTGCGCTCCAGCCGTCACCCGTCGTTCGATTCGGCCAGGACACCAGAAATCTCCAGACACCCACTTGCATACATAGGATCTCAATGCATAGTGGCCCAAGTGAAGATCAGCAAGGAACTCACCGCCGCCTCCGCCACGTCCATCGTGCTCGGCATCCTCCGAGATGGGGAAAGCTACGGGTACGCCATCGTCCAACGGGTTCGGGAGCTTTCCCAGAACGAGGTCGAATGGACCGACGGCATGCTCTACCCCATCCTCCATCGCCTCGAAGCCGAAGGGCTGATCTCCGCACGCTGGGGCGAATCGGAAACAGGTCGAAAACGGAAGTACTACCGCCTCGAACCCGCCGCCGCAGAAGTCATGGAGGACGAACGCCGCCAGTGGACCACCATTCACCGCATCCTCACCGGGCTCTGGGCCCCCAAGATGTCATGAAATCGTCCAACCCCATCACCCCGGCCCTCGCCGGCCTGCCACCCGAAATCGCCGCCGAATTGGAAGATCATCTCCTGGAATCTGCCGCCCACTCCCAGAGTCGTGGAGCACCCGCAGCCGATGCCCAAAGGCTGGCACTTCATCAGCTGGGCGACCCTGCTTCCATCGCCCACGCGTGCCATCGCGCCGTGCGTTGTCCGTGGTGGTGTCGCCGCGGGCTACCCATCGAATGGCGGGCCCTCGTCGCTGGCTGGATGGCCTTGGGCATCTTCTTCACCAGCCGCGTCTGCGTCGCCCCGGAGCCCAGCACTCTTTCCATCGCCGTCTGCATTCTCGCCGGAATCGCTTCGGTCGCCCTCGGCGCCATCCTGTTGCGCGGTCGCGCACGACTTCGCCGTCTCGCCGTCGCCGCTTCCATCGCCCTCACCGCGCTCGGTGGAATCCTCCTGGCCCTGGCCGAAATCCGGCCCGCCCTCAGCACTTCCTTTGCCCTGGGCCCATCTCTGAGCTTCGCTCTCGCGACTTTCGGCCTGCTTTCCACCGGCGTCCTCCAGTCACGACGCCTCCGACGTTGGGCCAGTTAGCCGGTCCACCGCGCTGACCCTCGCACTCGGCACGATTTCCACCCTCCACCCTCCCGCGGGGAGCTTGTGCACAATTCATGATTAGTTATGTGAATTGTTTACATATCGCTTTCTGATTTTCAACCCAGCTCGCCCTGTTCGGGTGACCAGGGTGGGCCGGAATGAAGATCAGCCACGCCAACCTCAGCAACCTGAATCACCCGTCACCACATCCTGCGCCTATGAAAGCTTGGTTCCCATCAACGTTCCCCCTGGCAGGCGTGCTTCTCGCCGCCTGCGTCCTCCTCGTCCCTGGCCCAGTTGTCCCCAAAGCCAGAGCTGCCACCATCGCCGAAATCGCCGCCGGCAACGGAAGCTTCTCCACCCTTGTCGCCGCCGCCCAAGCCGCCGGCCTCATCGAAACGTTGTCCGGCCCCGGGCCTCTCACCGTCTTCGCCCCCACCGACGAAGCCTTCGCCCGCCTCCCGGAAGGTACCGTCACCGCCTTGCTCGCCGACCTCCCAAGGTTGCGACAGATCCTGCTCTACCACGTGCTCCCAGGTGCGGTGCCCGCCTCCAGCATCATCGACGGCGGTCGGCAGGTCACCGTCCAGGGCGCTGCGGTGCGAACCACCGTCACCAACGGTGCCGTGCTCATCAATGAATCGCGCGTCGTCACCCCCAACATCGAAGCCTCCAACGGCATCATCCACGTCATCGACCAGGTGCTCCTGCCTCCACCCACCATCGCCGAAATCGCCGCCGGCAACGGAAGCTTCTCCACCCTCGTCGCCGCCGCCCAGGCCGCCGGCCTCATCGAAACGTTGTCCGGCCCCGGGCCTCTCACCGTCTTCGCCCCCACCGACGAAGCCTTCGCCCGCCTCCCGGAAGGTACCGTCACCGCCTTGCTAGCCGACCTTCCAAGGTTGCGACAGATCCTGCTCTACCACGTGCTCCCGGGTGCGGTGCCCGCCGCCAGCATCGTCGACGGCGGTCGGCAGGTCACCGTCCAGGGCGCTGCGGTGCGAACCACCGTCACCAACGGTGCCGTCCTCATCAACGAGTCCCGCGTCATCACCCCCAACATCGAAGCCTCCAACGGCATCATCCACGTCATCGACCAGGTGCTCCTGCCTCCACCCACCATCGTGGAACGAGCCATCGCGACGCCCAGCCTGTCCACCCTGGTGCAAGCACTGACGGCCGCCGGCCTGGTTCCGGAGCTTCAAAAGGGGCGGGTCTTCACGGTCTTCGCGCCCACCGATGAAGCGTTTGCGGCACTGCCCGCCGGCTTGTTGACGAACCTTCTCGCCAATCCCCAACAACTCCGTCAGGTGCTGCTCTACCACCTGGTGCGGGGTCGGGAACGCGCGGTGGACCTTGAAACTGGCCGCCTTCTCTCGGTCCAGGGAACCGCGCTTCCCACCACGGTGGGCGAAGGTCAGGTGACCGTTGGGGGCAGCCGGGTGATCGCAGCAGACATCGAAGCGTCGGACGGCGTCATTCACCTCGTGGATCGCGTGATTCTTCCGCCGCCTGACGTCCCCACGATTGCCGCGGCTTCAACGAATTTCACCACTCTGGTCACCGCTCTGCAAACGGCGGGTCTGATCGAAACCCTGCAAGGAGCCGGACCGTTCACGGTGTTTGCGCCGACCGACGCCGCCTTTGCGAAACTGCCGGCAGGTCTGGTTGCGAGCCTGCTTGCAGACACGACGCGTCTTCGCCACATCCTGTTGACCCATGTCCTTCATGGACCGCGGGTGCGGGCGCAGGACCTGCGGGAGGGCCAACTCGTCACGCTATCGGGTGCGCCGATCCGGGTCTCGCTGACCAACGGCGTCGTCCAACTGAACGGCAGCCGGGTGGCCGACGTGGACATCGAAGGATTCAACGGTGTCATCCATGTGATGGATGACGTCATCCTTCCAGCTCCCGGTTTTGAAGGGATCGAGCCGGTGATTTCCGTCAAGGGCGGCACGGCGACCGTTGCCTGGCCGGATGTGTTGAACGCGACGGTCCTCCTGGAATCAGCCGCCAGCCCGACCGGGCCATGGGGCGTGGTGGAGGATGTCCCGTTTGTTGGGGACGGAGTCCGTAAGGTCACCCTTCCCTCCGCAGGCGTGGCTCGGTTTTTCAGGCTGCGCCAGTGATTGTTGGTTTCCGGCCTGAGCAGGCCGCGGGCGGATCCGGATCCTAAACCGTGTGGGGGTCCGGGTCCGCCTTCTTGTCATGAACCCGAGTTCTGCCGGCGCCTCTTCCCACGGGCCATCGGCCCGTCCCATACCAGCCTGGGCCAAATGCCCAGGGGCGCCGCCCAGAAGTCCGCCCAGGGCTGAAAGCCCGACCCATCGGGGCGACGATCCACGTCCAACACCCCCGGTGCCCACCCACAACGGAGGGTGCGGGCTTTCAGCCCTCAGATTCCTGGGAAACCGCATACCTGGGCCTTCGGCCCAGGCTGGGATGGTTTGGGCCGTTGGCCCTGGTACCCGGCTGGGTCACGCCTCTTCCCTTCCCAAGCAACCCGTCGTCGCGCGGTTGATTTCCAAGAGGTTGCGAGCTGCCTGAAACACGCTCGAACTGTCCCTTCTCCGCGCTCGCGTCAGCACCTCTTCCGTGGTTGAATTTTCTTCCTGGGAATCGACGGGAGCTGAGCTTGACCTGCGACCGTGAGAGACCTACACATGGTGCCGGTCTTTGATGACTGCCACCATTAGTAGTGGCATCTGGCAAACAAGTGCCTTTGGCTCCAGGCCGAAGGAGAATCGGGAAGCGGGTGAAAATCCCGCACGGTTGCGCCGCTGTAACGAGCGACAAAAGCCCCTAGAAACCACTGGCTGACTGCCTTGTGGCGGTCGACGGGAAGGCGGGCTGAAGGATGACCTCGAAGTCAGAAGACCGGCTTGTTTGCCATCATCACCTCCGGGCTTGAGTGAGCCCGGTGTCGGTTGCGCCAACAACCGGATGGGGAATGCGGCGACTTTGCCTCCTTGAGGCGGGCGGCGTTTTCCTCGGCCTGGGAGATTTCCCGTCAGCGGGAGATGGGTCCCGGGCTTTGAACGGCTCCGCATTGGTGGGTGGAGCACAGCGAAGTGAAGTGAAGCCGCGATGATCGAAGCACAAGGGTTGGGAGTGGACTCCAAGGAGGCTCTGCCGGAGTTCAGTGAACGGGAGGATGGGCGCCACGTCGTCTACCAGTTCCGCAACAAGACGTTTCGCCTGGACAAGGCGAAGGCACGGGAGCGGCTCGCCGGCAAGCGGGTCATCAACGGTCTGCGCACCGCTGAACTGAACATGCTGCCCCTCAAGTACCCGGAGGCCTACCGCATCTACAAACAGATGAAGGCCAACCACTGGGAGCCGGACGTCATCGACATGTCCAAGGACTCCCACCAGTGGAACACCGGCGTGCTCACCGCCAAGGAGCGCTGGATCATCGAAATGGGGGTCGGCTACTTCTCCGCCGCAGAAGGCATCGTCGGCGACTCCGTGCTCCACGTCATCGAGGACAACCTCACCGCCGCCGAGCTGAAGCACGCGGCGCTGCGCCACATCGCCGAGGAGAGCATCCACATGGATTCGCTCCTGCACATGATCGGTTCCCTGAACATCGACCTCGACGAGGTGACGGCGAAGTTCAGCGACATTCCCAGCATCCGCCGCAAGAACGACTTCATCACCCGCCACATGCCGGAGTTGAAGATGGGGGTGGACCTGACGGTGACCGCGAACAAACAGAAGTTCGCCAAAGCCATCTTCGGCATCACCCAGGTCATGGAAGGCACCCAGTTCTACGCCCTGTTCGCCATGGTGCTGTCCCTCCACCGCCAAAACAAAATGACCGGGGTCGGTCAGATGTTTCAATACACCCTCCGCGATGAGTCCAACCACATCGCCCTCGGCCGCTTCCTGCTCACCCAGTTGATCGCCGAAAACCCGGACCTCTGGACCCCCGAGTTCCAGCAGGAACTTGTCGAGTTCATGCGCGAAGGCGTCGCCCTGGAGAAGGAATTCGTCCGCGATTGTCTGCCCGAGGATGGCGTTGGCATGACCCAGGCCGACTTTCTCCATTACGTCGATTTCAATGCCGATCGCCGGCTGGAATCCCTCGGACTGCCCCGCCTGTCCCGGATCAGCACCAACCCGTTTCCCTGGCTCGACGAAGTGATCTTCCTTCGCAAGGAGAAGAATTTCTTCGAAACCCGCGTCACCGAGTACCAGACCGGCGGTTCCATGAAGAACTCCAACGAGGACGATCTCGTATGACCGCCACCGCCCCTTCCAGGCCCGCTTCCCTGCCCGACATGAACGCCACGCTCGAACTCACGCCCTCCGCCACGGCCACCCCCCAGGAAACCGGTTTTCCCCAGGTCATCCGGCGGGAACTGGGCGGCGGCGGCAAAGTCTCCGCCAAAAGCCGGGTCGTCCCCTGGCTCGGCCATAAGATCGAACGGGCCGTCGGTGCCGCCTGCATCGCCACCGGCTTCGAAGAGGCCGTCGGCCGCGAGGTCCGCGTCGCCATCGAAGGGCAGCTCCGCCGTGAACGCCCCTCGTTCATCCATGTCGAGGAACTCCAGGATCGCGTCGAGGAATCCCTCCTGACCCTCGGCTACGCCAAGGTCGCCCTCGCTTACGGCAAATACCGCGCCCGCCGCGCCGCACTGCGCGAACGCGATGACGAAGAGTCCATCCCCGCCGCCAATTCCCAGATGGAATTGGCCTCCGCCGAACAGTTGGCCGACCTCCGCGCCCGACTTTCGTTCGCTCGGCTCAACCTGAATTTGTCGCTCTCCGACGACGAATTGCTCGGCCGCCTTCTGCGCGGGGCTTCGGTCGATCTCTCCGCCTCCGAACGCCGCGACACCATCGTGCTCAACGCCAAGTCGTTGCTCGATCTCGACGCCGATTCCCGCTTCTTCGCCGCCCGCATCCTGCTCACCTACATCTACGAGGAAACCCTGCCCTGGCGCGTTCGCGACGGTCTCGGAGCCTTGAAGGAAGCCCACAAAAAGGCCTTCGCCGCCTACATCCCCCACGGCATCGCCATCCGCCGACTCGACCCCCGCCTTCAGGAATTTGATCTCAAGGCGCTCGCCGATGCCCTGGATCCGTACGCCGACCTGAACTTCGATTTTCTCGGCATTCAGACGCTCTACGACCGTTACCTGATCCACGAGCACGCCACCGCCACCGGGCGGAAGCGTCGACTCGAGGCGCCGCAGATCTTCTGGATGCGCGTGGCCATGGGGCTTGCCTTGCAGGAGTCCCACCGCGAAGCGCGCGCGGTGGAGTTCTACGGCGTCTACAAAAGCCGCCGGGCCTGCTCGTCCACCCCCACCCTCTTCAATGCCGGAACCATCCGGCCCCAACTCTCCAGCTGCTACCTGCTCTATTGCGGCGACAGCATCGAGGACATCACCGAGACCTGGCGCCGTTTCGCCCAGTTGTCGAAGTACGCCGGCGGTCTCGGCTGCTCGTGGTCCGCGGTCCGCGGCAGCGGCGCCCATATTCACGGCACCAATGGTGAATCCAGCGGCGTCGTCCCCTTCCTCAAGGTGTCCAACGACATCGCCATCGCGGTGAACCAGGGCGGCAAACGCCCCGGTGCCTTGTGCAGTTACCTGGAACTGTGGCACTGCGATATCGAGGAGTTCCTCGACCTGCGCAAGGAAACCGGCGACGAACGCCGTCGCACCCACAACATGAACACCGCCCACTGGATCCCGGACGTGTTCATGAAGCGCCTCAAAGCCATCTCCGAGGGATCCCTGCCCAAGGACGCCACCTGGACGTTGTTCCGCACCTGCGACACCCCCGATCTGCCGGAGCTGTTCGGCCGCGCCTTTGAACAGCGCTACCTCGAGTACGAAGCCCAGGCGCAGGAAGGCAAGTTGTGGTGCCGCAAGGTTCGCGTCCTCGCCCTCTGGAAGCGCATGCTCGAGATGCTCTTCGAAACCGGCCATCCCTGGCTGACCTGGAAGGACCCCGCCAACGTCCGCAGCCCGCAGGACCATTGCGGCGTCATCCACAACTCGAATCTCTGCACCGAAATCGAGCTGAACACTTCCCGCGATGAAGTGGCCGTCTGCAATCTCGCCTCCATCCAACTCGCGGAACACCTCGACAGCGCCGGCCGCATCGATCACGCCAAGCTCAAGAGCACCGTCACCACCGTGATGCGGATGCTCGACAACGTGATCGACATCAACCTCTACCCCGTCGACGCCGCCGCCAACGCCAACAACCGGCATCGCCCCGTCGGCCTGGGCGTCATGGGCCTTCAGGACGCCCTCTACGCCAAGAACCTGGCCTTCGACTCGCAGGAAGCCGTGGCTTTCAACGACGAAATCCTCGAAGCCGTCGCCTTCTACGCCTACTCCGCCAGCAGCGATCTCGCCGCCGAACGCGGACCCTACTCGACGTTCGCCGGGTCCAAATGGGACCGGGGTCTTCTGCCCCTCGACACCCTTGACCTGCTCGAACAGGAACGAGGCATGCCGGTGCAGGTCGACCGCACCCAGCGCATGCCCTGGTCGGAATTGCGCGCCCGCATCCGCAAGCAAGGCATGCGCAACTCCAACTGCCTCGCCATCGCCCCCACCGCGACCATCTCCAACATCATCGGCTGCACCCCGTGCGTCGAACCCGTCTACAAACACATCCACACCAAGTCGAACCTCAGCGGCGAATTCATCCGCACCAATGATTTCCTGGTGAAGGAACTCCAGCAGCGCGGACTCTGGGACGCCCAGATGCTCGCCGACCTCAAGTACTTCGACGGCTCGGTCCAGGCCATCGACCGCGTGCCTGCCGAAGTGAAGCGCCTGTTCAAGACCGCCTTCGAAATCGCCCCCACCTGGATCCTTCAGGCCGCCGCCGTCCGCCAGAAGTGGATCGACCAGTCGCAAAGCACCAACCTCTGGCTCGCCGAACCCGACGCGCGCGCCGCCAGTTTCATGTACCGCGAAGCCTGGGAACGCGGCCTGAAAACCACTTACTACCTGCGCACGGTCAACAAATCGGCCATCGATTCCGCCCACCGGGAACGGGGGGTCGCTCCCGCCGGTGCGGCCATCGGTGACGAAACACCCCGAGCCGCCGCGCGCCGCGAACCTTCCGCTTCCGAGGCTCTCGCCTGCTCGATCGAAGCCATGCGCAGCGGCGGAACTTGCGAGGCCTGCCAATGATCCTCAACGACCGTCAGATCACCGAACTCGCCAAGGACGGCCTCATCCAGCCCTTCGTTCCAGGGCTCGTGCGGCTCACGGAATCGCAGCAGCCCGCTCTGTCCTACGGACTCTCCAGTTTCGGCTATGACCTGAGGCTCTCGGCCCGGGAGTTCCGCATCTTCCGCCACCTGCCGGGAACCGTGGTCGACCCCAAGGCGTTCAACCCGCGCAACCTCGAGCGCGCTCCGCTCCAATCCGACGCCCATGGCCGTTACTTCATCCTGCCCGCCCGCAGCTACGGCCTCGGCGTCGCCATCGAGCACCTGAAGCTTCCGGACAACATCACCGCCATCTGCCTCGGCAAAAGCACCTACGCCCGCTGCGGCATCGTCGCCAACGTGACCCCCGCCGAGGCCGGCTGGCGCGGCTTCCTGACCCTGGAGTTTAGCAACAGCAGCGCCGCCGACTGCCGCCTCTACGCCGACGAAGGCATCGTGCAGATCGTCTTCCTCCAGGGCGAATCGTGCGCCACCAGCTACTCCACGCGCACCGGCAAGTACCAGGGCCAACGCCAACGCATCACCCTGCCCCGCGGATGAACATTCCCCCTCCTTGAACCCGGTTTCCACCACAGAGACACGGAGGCACAGAGTTGAAAGCGGTCTGTCTTATTGCTCTGTGCCTCCGTGCCTCT